>JAJRUN010000081.1 GCA_024277755.1 Gammaproteobacteria bacterium
CAGAATTGATTTTGGAGAAAGACTCATGTCTAGAGTATGTCAGGTAACGGGCAAAGGCCCGATGGTTGGAAACAATGTTTCCCACGCTAACAACAGGACCAGACGCCGTTTTCTGCCTAACCTTCACAGCCACCGCTTTTGGGTTGAAGGCGAAAACCGCTGGGTGAAACTGCGCGTCTCTGCACACGGAATGCGCATCATCGACAAACGTGGCATCAGTACAGTTCTGACTGACATCCGCGCTCGTGGCGAAAAAGTTTAAGGAGACTGAATCATGGCTAAAAGTGCACGCGAAAAAATCAGATTGGTCTCAAGTGCCGGTACCGGTCACTTCTACACCACCGACAAAAACAAACGCAACATGCCTGAAAAGATGGAGATCAAAAAATTTGACCCTGTTGTTCGTCAGCATGTGATGTATAAAGAAGCCAAGATCAAGTAATTCTTGATTCAAATAGCTTCCATTAAAAAACCCGCTTCGGCGGGTTTTTTAATGGCCATAGAAATAAACAACATCAAGAAACACAGACAAATCAGCTCCTGTATTCTGCATTTATTTTAACGTAATCATATGAAAGGTCTGTCGTCCAAATTTGCGCCTGCGCTGAGCCGCGACCAAGATCTATCCTGATCGTTATCTCCTCTTCATCCATCACCGCCTGGCCAGCTGCTTCGGTATACAAGACATCAACACCACCATCAAGCACAATGCGAACCTGCCCCAGATAAATAGCGATTTTATCAACATCAAGGCTATCAATACCCGCTCGGCCAACCGCTGCTAAAATACGACCCCAATTCGGATCTGAAGCAAACAAAGCCGTCTTCACCAGGGGCGAATGCGCCACAGTATAAGCAACCTGTCGACACTCCGCCTCATCCCCGCCCCCCTGAACATCAATAGTCACAAACTTGGTCGCCCCCTCACCATCACGAACAACTGCCTGCGCCAACCACTGAAGCACTTCGGTGACGGCAACAGCAAGCTCAGCATATCCAGCATCCGTCTCCGAGGCAAAGGCAATGCCAGCCTGAGCACTGGCCACCAACACACAGGCATCATTTGTCGAGGTGTCACCATCAACAGTAATACTATTAAAAGAGCCATCAACAGCCTGCTGCAACAGCCGCTGCAATAAAACCGGCTCCACTTCTGCATCCGTCGCCACGAACGCCAGCATGGTCGCCATATCCGGACGAATCATTCCTGACCCCTTGGTAATCCCTGTAATGGTGACCGTCTTACCCGCTATTTCAATCTGCCGCGAAACCCCCTTGGCCAGAATATCAGTGGTCATAACGGCCCGGGCAGCCTTTAGCCAATTATCAGCGGATAGATCGGCATAGGCGCGAGGCAGGGCATTTCGAATTTTGCCAGCAGGAAGTAACTCACCGATAACGCCGGTAGAAAAAGGCAATACTTCTTCTATATTGCAGCCAGCAACATCAGCCGCCGCCGCACACGATTCAAGCGCTGCCTTCATCCCTGGCGCGCCGGTGCCAGCATTGGCATTACCACTGTTAACCAGCAGATATCGCGTTGCTGTCGCTGAGCCATGCTGGCGAGCAAGCGTCACTGGCGCGGCACAAAAAGCATTCCGGGTATAGACCGCAGCCGTAGCAGCGCCTTGAGCGATCTCCATTAACGCTAAATCATTGCGATCAGCATATTTTATCCCCGCTACCGCAACACCCCAGCGCACACCTGCTATCGGCAATAAAACCTCTGGCTCGGACAAACCTACTGGCATAACTAGTTTAGTTTACCGTGGCATTGTTTGTATTTTTTACCCGATCCACAAGGACAGGGTTCATTACGCCCCACCTTGCGACCATCACGCACAAACGGCTCAACCTGCTCTTCGGTCTCTGCGGTGTGATCTGACTCTCCTGCGGGCATGGCAGATGCATTGGCGTGTTGAAACTCCATACCAGCCTGACTTCGACGCTGCTCATCCACAGCATCCACATCATCTTGATCCTGCACCTGCACCTTGGAAATAATACTGATTACTTCGTGCTTGATACGATCCAGCATCTCTGTAAACATTTCAAAGGCTTCACGCTTGTATTCCTGCTTAGGGTTTTTTTGCGCATAACCACGCAGATGAATCCCCTGACGCAAATAGTCCATCGCCGCCAAATGCTCTTTCCACTGGGTATCCAGAACCTGAAGCATTACCGCCTTTTCAAAGTGACGCAGCACTTCGCTGCCTGCCTGTTCTTCCTTGGTTTGATAAGCCTTCTCAATTTCTTCTAAGATGTGCGTACGAAGAATTTCTTCGTGCAACGCATCATCGTCATCAAGCCACTTTTGCACCGGCACCAGCTGAGCAAACTCACTCTCTAGCGCAACCTCCAAAGCCGGCACATCCCATTGCTCTTCCATGCTCTGCTGTGGAATAAACTCATCTATGAGACTTGTAACTACATCAGCACGAATCCCTTTGATAGCGTCAGAAATATCATCCATCGCCATTAGTTCGTTACGCTGTTCGTAGATAACCTTACGCTGATCATTGGCAACATCATCAAATTCCAGCAACTGCTTACGGACGTCAAAGTTATGCCCTTCAACTTTACGCTGAGCATTTTCGATGGCCTTGCTAACCCATGGGTGCTCGATGGCCTCACCCTCTTCCATACCCAGCTTTTGCATAATCGCTGCAACACGGTCAGACGCAAAAATACGCATCAGATTATCTTCAAGCGACAAATAAAACCGCGAAGAACCAACATCACCCTGACGACCAGAACGACCACGGAGCTGATTATCAACACGACGGGATTCATGCCGCTCAGTACCAATTATATGCAGACCACCAGCAGCCAACACCTCATCATGACGCGCCTGCCATTCCGCATTAACCCGCTGTACTGCCACCGCATCGCTTGAATCAATCTCGTCAAGTGCCGATTCAAGACTACCACCCAGCACAATATCAGTACCTCGGCCAGCCATATTAGTGGCAATCGTCACCGCATCTGCACGACCGGCCTGGGCCACAATCTCGGCCTCACGAGCATGCTGCTTAGCATTCAGCACTTCATGTTTGATGCCGCCTTTTTTCAGAAAATCCGACAGCAACTCAGACACTTCAATTGAGGTGGTGCCGACCAAAACAGGCTGGCCGCGACTATTACAGTCCTTGATATCTTCCAGTATGGCCTTAAATTTATCTTCCTGATTCAGGTAAACCAGATCACCCATGTCATTGCGAGCCGTCGGTCTGTTCGGTGGAATCACAACAACTTCAAGACTATAGATTTCCTGAAACTCATAAGCCTCAGTATCCGCAGTACCCGTCATACCTGACAATTTATTATAGAGGCGGAAGTAATTCTGGAAAGTAATAGAGGCCAGGGTTTGACTTTCACTCTGAACTGTCACACCTTCTTTAGCCTCAACCGCCTGATGCAAACCCTCAGACCAACGCCGGCCTGGCATAGTACGACCAGTAAACTCATCAACAATAACAACCTCACCATTCTGAATAATGTAATCTACATCACACTGATATAAGACATGTGCGCGCAGAGCAGCATTCATATGATGCATTAGTGCAATATTGGCAGCATCGTAAAGACTCTCCCCCTCTTGCAGCAGGCCATTTTCCACTAGCATATCTTCAAGCTTTTGGTGCCCGGCTTCCGTCAGAAAGACCTGCTTCGCCTTTTCATCAACGGTGTAATCACCATCACCCTCAGCACCATCCTCACCCTCTACCTGTTGTCTTTCAAGCCGTGGAATCAGCTCATTCATTTTGCCATAAAGCTTTGAATTATCATCGGCTGGGCCAGAGATTATCAGCGGTGTACGCGCTTCATCAATGAGGATTGAGTCAACCTCATCGACCACAGCAAAATTCAATCCACGCTGCACCCTATCCTCGGTACGAAAAGCCATGTTGTCGCGCAGATAGTCAAAACCAAATTCATTATTAGTGCCGTAGGTAATATCAGCAGCATAGGCAGCACGCTTTGCCTCCGGATCCTGACCTGAAAGAATTACGCCAACACTCAGCCCCAAAAAGGTATATAACTGCCCCATCCAATCGGCATCACGCTGCGCCAAATAGTCATTAACGGTAACAAGATGCACACCCTTACCTTCCAATGCATTCAAGTAAACCGCCAATGTTGCCACTAGGGTTTTACCCTCACCAGTGCGCATCTCAGCGATTTTACCGTCATTAAGCACCATTGCCCCAACCATCTGCACATCATAGTGACGCATATTCAAGGCGCGCTTGCCGCCTTCTCGCACCACGGCAAACGCCTCAGGCAAGATTGACTCCAAGGTCGCGCCATCTATCAAGCGCTGACGAAACTCAATTGTTTTCGCCCTGAGCTCATCATCTGACAACGAGGCAAAAACCTCTTCTTGGGAGGTGATCTGAGCCGCAGCCTTATGCATCTTCTTCAACACCCGATCATTGCGGCTGCCAAAGACTTTTTTCAATAAATTAGTAACCATTGGTCTTTTGAATTCTTCGCTGGAAAACACATTTATGCTGAATTACGCATAGACAGACGATCATAAAGCAAATCGTCTCATTTATAAAACAAATAGAACCACATCAGAAGGAAGAAGGATCTAACCGCGAGCTTTGCGGATATACTTAACAGGATCAACCACTCGACCATGACGCAACACTTCAAAGTGAACATGTGGCCCGGTCGAGCGACCGCTCGACCCCATTAAACCAAGCCACTGACCTTTTTTGACAGTATCTCCCACTGCCACCAGGTTTTCACTATTATGCGCATAGCGTGTCACGTAGCCATTACCGTGATTGATCTCCACCATGGTACCGTAGCCATAACGCTCACCAGACCAAATCACGACACCGGACGCCACAGCCAAAATTCTGGTACCCAGCTTACCCGCAATATCGACACCATTATGCTGAGCGGGGCGCCCTGTAAATGGATCCGTCCGAGTACCAAAAAACGATGACAACCAACCTTTCTCGGCAGGAAAGCCAGCAGGAAAGACATCGTCTTCAAGGTTTTTTGACATTAACAACGACTCCAGCACCGCTAACTGCTGTTCGCGATCATCCAGCTGCGCACTCAAACCAGCAAACGAAACCATAAAATCATTGAGTTCAGCTTCAGGCAAACCACCAGCCATCGCCGGGCCACCTTGAGCCGGAACGCTATGAAAATCAAATTCGCCACGGTCAAGATCTGCAATCTCTGTCAGACGCTCCCCAAGCGCATCAAGCCTCACCACACGCGACTGTAACTCAGCCAGACGCAGGCTTAGTGCATTAATATCCTCCTGCGCTCCCAGCTTTGCGTCTGCAATATCCTGTCGCTGCAATTCCAGCTCACCGCGCAGTCCGTCAGCCAAACGCTCTTTTTGTGCCACGAGGTCATTTACACCCATGGAATAGCCTGCAAATGCAGCAATAACAGGCACCAATAACACCATTACTGATAGACTAAAAAAGACTGAGCGACGACTAAGGTGTCGCACCGGGCCTTTTGAGTTTTTAGTTAATAGAATAATAGCCATATTTAACTTTAGCACTTACATTAATCTAATCAATGAATCGCTGTTCAGCTGGAAATTAACTTGAAGTCACCAACGCCAGTAAAAAAAATTCTTCGTTCAAAACCCGCAATACAACGCCTTGTACAACAGACAGGCAAACTGAAAAGGCTCAACCATCGCCTTAGCGGAATCCTACCCACAGCCATTGCTCAGCACTATGAAATAGCAGCCATCGAAAATGGATCACTCACTATATTATGCTCATCATCCGCCTGGGCTACGCGACTGCGATTACAGCAAGCCAAAGTTATCAAGGGCTTTCGAGACACTCAAATCCACACACTGACCATTCAAATCAAACCAATCAAAGTAGACACCATTACCAAAAAACCCACCGAGACAACGATCACAATGTCACAACAAACATCTAAGTTATTGATTGAACTATCAGACGCAATTTCAGACCCAAAACTAAAACAGGCACTCAAGCGCCTCTCAAATCGCGCCAAAACCGCCTACTAACCCGCCGGCTCTATTTATTTTATCGAACCGCAAAAGACTCGCCCTGCAGAAAACGAACCAATTTAATTTAAAACTGCGATGTGACCTTAGAATTCATCGCTACGTTGCCAATAGAGGCTGCATGAAGGAGATAGGCGCCTGCTCATCCCCCTCAAATGTCACCAACTCCCAGGCATCTTCTTGCGCCATCAGAGTACGAAGCAATTGATTATTCAAAGCATGGCCTGATTTGTGACCGCTAAATGCGCCAATCAGGCTACGGCCAAGCAAATAGAGATCACCAATGGCATCAAGAACCTTATGCTTTACGAACTCATCCTCATAACGCAGCCCGTCATCATTAAGAATTCGGTAATCATCAACCACCACCGCATTTTCCATACTGCCACCCAGCGCCAGGTTTTTAGCTCGTAACACCTCGATATCGCGCATAAAACCAAAGGTTCTAGCCCGGCTAACTTCTTTCACAAATGAGGTGGTGGAAAAATCTATACAGGCTTCTTTGGACCGCCCATGAAAGGCAGGATGATCAAAATCTATGGCAAAAGAGACCTTAAAACCGTCAAAAGGCTCGAACTTGGCCCATTTATCACCATCTTTAACCATTACAGGGCGTTTTATACGAATAAAACGCTTTGGCGCATCCTGTTCTTCAACCCCGGCAGATTGCAGCAAAAACACAAATGGGCCGGCACTGCCGTCCATAATAGGGACTTCCGGCGCACTAAGGTCAATACAGGCATTATCAATACCCAACCCCGCCATCGCCGAAAGCAGGTGCTCGACCGTTGATATACGCACACCGTCCTGAATCAACGTCGTCGACAAACGAGTATCACCGACATTTTCCGCTCTGGCAGCAATTTCAACCGCAGGATCAAGATCAACACGGCGAAACACAATCCCCGAATCAACCGGCGCAGGACGAAGCGTCAGATAGATTTTCTCACCTGTATGCAAACCAACGCCAGTCGCACGGATAACATTTTTCAGGGTACGCTGCCTAATCATTTCTGACCATTCACTCCAAGTTCTTCTGCCTATAACGACCTCCCCCAAGACAGAGACTGGCCATAATCGCGCCAAAGAATAGCATAAATCTACTCCAATCGCGACGAACCAGCGAGCCTGGGGTCTATGCCCCGACCCTCCATCAATCCGCCTGGCGACGCAGAAACGCTGGAATATCCAAATAATCCATACTTGCGTCTTCTGCCGTGGCCGCCGATGCCGCCGTCTGGGCACGCATGGCCGTTGGTCGGTCCAGCTCTTCATATTTCTTCTCTGGCGCAACCGGATCACTGCTCTTCTGTGCCTGATAAACCAGTTTAACCGGCTCATCAGCCACCACTGCCTGCGCCTGGCCCAAGCCAGTTGCAACAACAGTGACACGTAATTCATCAACCATTTCAGGATCGATGACAGTTCCAACAACAACTGTGGCATCATCAGAAGCAAATTCCCTGATCGTGTTGCCCACTTCTTCAAACTCACCTATCGACATATCCAAACCGGCAGTTACGTTGACCAGAATTCCACGCGCACCAGCCAGATCGATATCTTCTAACAGAGGACTGGCAACTGCTGTCTCTGCGGCGACACGGGCACGATCTTCACCGCTAGCCTTACCAGACCCCATCATCGCCATCCCCATCTCAGACATCACCGTACGAACATCTGCGAAATCGACATTGATCAATCCTGGACGAGTGATCAGTTCTGCAATCCCCTGTACCGCCCCCAGAAGAACATCATTAGCCGAGGCAAATGCCTGCAGCAGAGACACATTTTTACCCAGCACATGCAGAAGTTTTTCATTTGGAATGGTAATCAAAGAATCGACATACTGAGATAACTCTTCAATCCCAGCACAGGCAACCGCATTTCGTTTGTTACCTTCGAATGAAAAAGGACGAGTCACAACAGCGACAGTCAAAATTCCCATTTCCTTGGCAATCTGAGCAACAACAGGCGCTGCCCCTGTCCCAGTGCCGCCGCCCATACCAGCAGTGATAAACAGCATGTCAGCGCCATCAATCATCTCCATAATACGCTCACGATCTTCCATCGCTGATTTGCGCCCGATCTCAGGATCAGCACCGGCCCCCAAACCCTTTGTAAAATTCGCACCCAATTGCAGCACTGTTTTGGCTGATGATTTTTTCAAGGCCTGGGCATCGGTATTGGCGGCAATAAAATCCACCCCATCAATATTGCCAGCCACCATATGCTCAACAGCATTACCACCACCACCGCCCACACCCAGCACTTTGATAACAGCGTTTTGTGTATAGGTATCCATTAATTCAAACATATTAAAAACTCCTTAATTTCCAACAAAATAAATATTTTTAAAAATTACCCTTAAACCAATTCTTCATCCGCTCCCAAACACCTTTCCCACTCACCCCGACCGCCAAATCACCGCCGCGATCATTCTGATGCTGATTACCAAACAGCAACAGCCCCACTCCTGTGGCATATATAGGGTTTCGTACCACATCCACTAAGCCAGTGACATATTGTGGCGAACCCAGTCGCACCGGCATATGGAATATTTCTTCTGCCAACTCAATCACACCTTCCATTTTTGAACTGCCACCCGTCATCACAATCCCGGCGGTGACCAAATGTTCAAAGCCACTTCTACGCAGCTCAGCCTGGATCAGACTCAACAACTCTTCGTAACGCGGCTCAACCACCTCCGCCAAAGTTTGACGCGCCAAACGGCGCGGCGGTCGTTCACCCACACTAGGCACCTCAATGGTTGCTTCCGGGCTGGCCAACTGAGTCAATGCACAAGCGTATTTAATTTTGATCTCTTCAGCGTGTTGTGTCGGTGTGCGTAGTGCCACAGCAATATCATTTGTTACCTGGTCGCCAGCAATCGG
>JAJRUN010000082.1 GCA_024277755.1 Gammaproteobacteria bacterium
CCCCGTTACGATCGCAAAGATTAAACTCCTTGCGCTTCATCCGACGACTGGCATTGGTAATGTCGGGTGATTTTAGGCTGTTATCACTGCAAAAAAGTTTCATACCGCCACCAGTACCCGTGGACTCAACCACCGGCGTTGGATAACGCGAGACACTTCCAAATTCTTCAGCAACATAACTGGAAAAGGGATAGACCGTCGAACTGCCAACAATTTTGATCTGATCTCGCGCCACAGCACTGCCGCAGACAAGGGCCGACACCAACAATACGATAACTTTTTTCATAACAGCTCCTTAATCACATAGTTAGAATTAATTGAAGGGGATGCCTGTAACGCAAATACCCGAGTCGTATCGACTTCATCCCGTAGTGTGAGTTTCTGAATCTTGGCATCGAAGCTCATATTTATAATTTTTTTATCAAATCCTGAGATACCCTTTATAGCCATTACTCGAATCGGCTCAATCAAACCTGCATATTTTTTGTTACGAGACTTCATCTTCAAGCACTCCTCTCCGTATAACGTTGAGATATAGGTAAAGCCATTACCACAACGACTTTGATTAGGCATTGACGATTCAAACAGTTTGTTAAAGGTGATCTTTTTAAGCTTGAATTTCATCTTTAGCGCTGAAACATTTCCCAACAAGGTGTATTTAACTCCCTCGTTATTAGGGCTAATCGCATAAAGAAAACCCTTAGATAAACTATTGGGCTGCTCCGAGACGAACATATACAACCGTCCGCTGTTGTTACCATCAAGCAAATAAAATGTTTTTGCATCCGGCATCATAAGCACCTCACTGGCGAACAGCCGCCCCATTGAATAATTTTTGATCGCCTTGGCCTGACCTTGTTCATCCAGCAGAATAATTTCAGCTACCCAACCATAGTTATAGGGTTTTACCTGATCTTGTTTACCCTTGAAATAGGTTTTGAAAGTATTAATAAACCCATCACCATCCTCATCGATCAAGCCACCTTCAGACACCAGCAATGATCCCCAAGCGCTGCTTACCCCTGTGGTTGGTGAATACAACCCCATAATGCTGGCCATATTCAATGCGTTTGTATCTATTTTTTTCAGCGTTTCAGGTGCCCATTCGGTCACATAAATCTGTCCCACAGGCTGATTAAAAATAGAAAACACAAACTCACGTTTACCCATTAACAACACCTTGTCCAAATCACTGTCTGAATAGATCAAGGTCTGGTCATCGTGCAAGAGTGGCGCGCCCCGATAATCACTGGCCAGGCCAAAGATATGCCGCCCGATCACATCACCGCCGATGGCCTCAAAGCCAGCCGCCTGTACCGCAGCAGACAGGGCCGCGCTGAACAGGAGGGAAACAAGCATCAACTTAGTTAAATATTTCATAGCTTAAAACTTCATGGAAAAATAAAGACTGTATGAACGGCCGGGGAAAAAGCGCATCGAAGTTTTGTCCCCCTGCTTCATTTTCACCTCACTATCAAGCAGATTAATCGCCTTAAAGGTGATGTTGTAGCCGATCCTCTTTACCTGTTCATCGTAGGTATCATTCAATCCCCACTTAACGACGAAATCCAGTTTGTGAAACGGCTGTTCGTAGACATCAGGGTTACCGTTTATCCCCAGAGCAGATATCCGCTCACCGGATACGTTATAGAGCAGCACTGCACTGCGACGGGTAAAGAAATTATCGTAACCCAGCTGCATGTTGACGATATAAGGTGACTGACCCTGCATAGCCCTGTTTTCTGAGGTCAGGAAAGGTATAAACTGATCGTTCTGATTCTCGGGCGCATTCTTGTCCAACACAATTATTGAATCGATCATGGCGTAGTTACCCGCCACATAATAATGCTTCAGCGAGGAAAACAGACCTTCCAGGTTTTTCCTAAACCCCAGTTCAAGCCCAAGACTGGTTGCACTTTGCGCGTTACGGTACGAGGTTTCTATATCGACATCACTGATGGTTCGCACTGTCTCAATCGGGTTAATAAAGTCTTTACTAAACACAGCAACGGAATAAGACTCGTCGTGACTTGGATACCACTCATATTTCAAATCAAGATTAGTAATCGTTGTGTACTTAAGATTTTCATAGCCATAGATGATGTAGCCAGTCAGCGGATCTTTATAGCGATTAGGACTAAACTCGCGAAAATCAGGACGGCTAATGGTTTGACTGAAGGCAAAACGAAGTTGATGTTCAGCATCAAAACGCCAGGTTGCCCCCAACGAAGGCAGCAGGTCCGTTGTATCCAAGGCATAACTATCCTCTTCCTGGCCTACACGCAAGGATTGCGTCGAAACCTCTTGACGCAAACCCAACAACACATCCAGTTTTTCCAGCGGCGAGACCAATTGCTTCACATAAAACGCGCTGACATTCTGCTCAGCAGTATAAAAGTCATCCGGCTTGTATGAATCAAGAATATCCACTGTGCCAGCATCCACACTGCCTTCGCTCAGTGCAGAGTCTATCGGGTAGGGGTCAAGATTGTCGTTGTATTTTATCTTAAAGCGACGGCTATCCAGTTCACGAGACTTTTTGTATTCAAACAAGCCAAGTTGAGTGTAGTTATCCCGCTTGTTGTATTTGAATGGCAGAGTGAAATCCAGACGATAATTTTCAACCTTATCATTCAGGTCAGAATAAAGATAAAACAACTTCTTTGAATCCAGCACCATCTGATCATTGACCTGTTTGTACTCATATTCAAAGGTTCCCGGCTCAATCCGTGAAGCACTGGCTGTTTCCGCCCCCCACTTGATAATCAGATTATCAAGATAGGCATCACCCGCCCCAAAATGATGTTCACCGTTAAATTGATGCGCCACAAGACCCTTTTCTGCATATTGCAGATAGGTACGTTCGCTGTAGGTGTCTTCATCGAGATCGTCTTTCTTGCCAAGATTGGTAATGTCGCTGGTTTCATTCAGAGACAACAGTGTGTACTTAACCTGATTCCCCTCCAGGGTATCCAGGCCGACACTGACCATTCCGCCGTATTTCTGTGTTATACGGGTGACATCAAACTGTCCTGTGTCCGTATGAATATTGATATCGTTGAGCTGATCGTACTCATATTCATCTTTGATGATCTGCGTGGATTTTTCACTGGTCTTATAATAAAGGGAACCGGCCACACCATATTTCAAACCACCCCCTGTTTTAAAACTCTGACCAAAAGAAACCGCAGCACTCTTACCCGGTTGAAGTTTGCGTTTTTCCAACCCGTAAGAGCGATAATTCATCATCGCCTTGTTCAGGGCTTTTTTATCAGCCCCACTCAAGCCTTCTGCGATAATGGTATTGCCAATCCTGACCTCTTCCGTCAACACAGAAAAATTATCACTGCTACTCAGCAATGACGATGGCATACCGTGGGCGTTATCACCGTTATAGGCGACACGTTGACCGGTAGACGAGTTAAAGACCAGTCCCACCTCTGCCTTGGCATAGTTATCTTCCTTGGGAATATCCTTGGTGGTAATCAACACTGCACCACCGGCAAAGGTGCCTGGCAGATCACTGCTATGTGTCTTTTGAATACTCATACTCTGAATAACGCTGGTAGGAAAAATATCCAAAGGCACGACACGTTTGGTGGGTTCCGGCGAAGGAATATGCAGGTTATTGAGCAAGATTGTGCTGTAACGTTCACCCAGCCCGCGAATGAATACAAACTTACCATCCACCACTGTAATTCCTGTCACACGCTTTAGCGCGCCAGAAGCAGATGAATCACCAGACTTGCTGAACTGCTCGCTGGAGATCGCATCCCCCAATACTGCACTGTCTTTCAACTCAGCCAGACTGACGCTCAAACTACCCTCCACTGCCGGGGCCGTCACCACAAACTCATCCATAACAATATCGGCCTTCACCAGGGCCACAGTCTTTTCAGTGGTCGCCTTTGCCTCAACCTTAATATCCTTCAACACCTTCATAATGAAGTTAGGGTGGATCACGGAAATATCGTAAACCCCGGCAACCAATTCAACCTGAACAATCCCATTTTCATCCGAGGTGGCTTCGATGATCTGACCCTTGAAAAACAGTTTTGCCCCAACCACCACTTCGCCGGTCTTGCTGTTTTTCAGGCTCAGTTTCAGATTTCCTTTTGGGCCTGTTTGAGGCTTTGCCTGTTGATGATCAAAGTCCTTACCGTAGGCAGCCAACGGCAGGTCAAGCTCAACATCAGCCCCCGTCTTAGTCAGGTTCAAAAAAATCTGGCTCTGCTGATTTTCAAGCAAACGTACCTCGGTAAGCGCAAACATCTCATCATTTTTGTAATAGCCCACCTCATATTCAGCATTGGGCAAGGAAAAGGCAGCCAAACCAAATTCATTGGTTGGCTGTCTGACATCGCCGACAACAATGCTGATATTTTTTTGGACGGCACCATCTTTAAAGACAAACACATAAAGATTGTCATCCGCTTGAGCCAGTCCCCAGCAGCAGCAAAAAACAACTGCAAGGAGGCGATTAATAACACTCAACTGGATCATCCTGACACTTCTCAATCTGTTTAAATACAACCGATGCCCTGGCAAACAACTGGCTATCCGATATCTGTTTCAGATATTTTCTAGCACTGGCATAATCGCCAATCCTGAAATACCCATAGCCAAGCGCATAAGCAATATTGTCATCCTGCAACAGGTCGTAACGCTTTAAGGCTGCCTCTTTGGTCACCAGCGTTTCGTAGTCGTCAAGAAAGATATCGATGCCCAACCGCTGCCTGAACTTTTCTGCCTGCTGGAAGATACGGCGATTTAACTGTAGCGAACGGGCCGGCTGCCGTGCCTTGAGATAAAGGGTTGCGGCCTTGAGTGCAAAGCTAGGGTGCTCAATCGACGCCCAATCAAACACCAGGGCGGCCATCAAATAGCGTTCTTTATCAATGTAGACCTGCCCCAGTAACTCCACCAACTGATCATCATTACGATGTTTTAGAATGGCCTCTTCCAATAAAGAGGCCGCTTCGTCCAGCTGATTGTTTTCACGCAGGGCATAGGCAATGGCCAGATAATCACGCGCTGAATAGTCTTTAGCTTGCAGATATTTATGCACATACTCTTCCGCCTGCTGATAGAAACCCAGCTCCATCAAATAATAGAATTTCTGCTTATAAAATACGGATGATTCAGGAAACAAGGCAATGCCCTGATCAAGCACCGCCCAGGCTTTTTCCATCAAACCTTGTTGCTTATAAGCCTCTGCCTTGATCACCAGCATCTGTTCATTAGCCAGTGCCGCTTCACCTGCCTCATCCAGCGCCTTTACAACCTCGGCATAGTTTTGCCGCTGCCAGTGATTTCGCGCAACATACAACATGATGGAGAGATTGCGCTGGCCCTTTGCCATCGATGCAGCAAGAAATATATTCGATAGTTGTGGATACGACAGCTTATGCAGCAGAATTCCCTTTAACGAATAGTAACGAGCAAAATCAAAACCGGGTTGCCGTACATCGACTTTTTCAAGCACCTCTTTAGCCCGTTGAAGGTAACCGTCTTTCAATAAAACAGCACCCAGGTTGACATAATCAACCTTTTCCTCGGCACTTGAGGCCAGCGAAGCCGTCATCAAACACATTACAATTAACAGTCTCTTCATCGCCTTAGTCCAGTTTGAAAACGATCTTCTGCATCGCCCACACCTTCACCTTCTTGCCGTTATAGGTAGCCGGTTCAAACTTCCAGCGACGAATCGTACTATCGGCCTTCAGGTCAAATATATCCTTAGGCTTTGATTCAATAATCTCGACGTTTTCTACGTTGCCTGATTCATCAATCAACACATTCATGCTGACGTAACCACTGATCCCCTGACGGCGTGCCAACTCGGGATAAACAACGGGTGAGCGCTTTCTCACCCTGGGAGCCGTATCAACACTCTCTTTGTCCATGGTGTTATCGGCGAATGAATCCAACAAACCGCCATCACCAATGTTGGCGAATTCTGCATCATCAAACATGGGCACACCAAAACTCAGGCTGCTGCCCGACAGTGACGATCCAAGGCTACCCGGTTTGATAGAAGGCAAGGCCTGATCATGCTGACGCCGCTTGGGTTTAGGCTTTTCCTTTTGCTTGGGCTTATTGATCTGTTTCTGTTTATTAACATTGAAGCTCACCTGCTTGTCAGCAGCCTCATCCATCTTTATGTCAGATTCGTTCAGACCAATCACCAGACTGAATAACAGACAGGGAATCAGCAGCGCGGCTAACAGCGCAATAATACGTTTATGCATGACGATGCCAGCTCTAGGAGCCAGACTCCTGTTCCGTCGCCACACCCACATCGCTGGCCCCGGCCAGACGTGACTGGTCAACTACCTCTAGCACCACCTTGGCAGCCACTGTTTCGTCGGTCACCACCAATACCGATTTATCTGTGCTTGCACGCAGCATTTCACGCAACTTGCCTTGCAGGCTGTAGATACGCACCGGCATATTGTCGACATAAATATCACTGTATTGATCAATGAAGACACGAATCGATTTAGTGGATGCCGCCGAGGCACTGGCGGCACTGGGGCGGTCGAGTTCCAGCTTCATGTCTTTAACAAAGGTAGTGGTGACCATAAAAAAGATCAGCAGAATAAACACCATATCAATCAGCGGTGAAATATCGATCTGTCCCTCTTCTTCATGATTGTCTCTATAACGCATAACTCACACTCTCCGAGGCTGATTACTTTTGGCGCAGACAAGATCACGAATCTGATCCAGCTCACGATTGATATTCAATTGACGACGTTCAATCACCCGGCCAATCAACAGGCCGGGAATGGAAATCGCCAGCCCCATCTGGGTGGTAAACAGCGCACGGCTGATGCCGCCGGCGATACCGCCGGTTTGGCTAAACAGGGTCATGTCGCCCAGCGACTCAAAGGTCTCAATCATGCCGTCCACCGTTCCCAGTAGTCCTAGCAGCGGCGCAACCGCCACCAGCGAACGGGCCAATGCCCGGTGTTGAGACATCTCTGATTTCAACTGTTGAAAACCTTCGTTCAAGACCGACTTGAGCTGCTCGCATGATGTTGCCGTCCTGGATTTCTCAACCGCCATCAGCGCTGCACGGGCAGTGATGGCGGATGATTCCAGCTTGCTTTCCTGCGCCCGCTTAATCAGTTCACGCGGGCCTTTACGACTGGTGCGAATATTGATCATCCGGTACACCAGTGCATACCACAGCATGACAGCAACAAAGATCAACGGCGGCATGACAAAGCCCCCCATTTCGTAATAGCGCGTCAATGTATTCAGATCAGGCAACACGGTCATTTACTTCTTGTGAGTGTTGATCATGTGCAGAGCGGCCTGCTCCAGATCATTTTTAATCTGTCGCGCCCAGCTGCTTAAAAGATTTCCGATCAACAACAAGGGAATCGCCACCACCAGACCAAACTTGGTGGTCAACAGGGCTTCTGAAATACCTGAAGACAGCATTTTGGGGTCCCCGGTACCAAACTCGGTAATAATGTCAAAGGTGCTGATCATGCCCGTTACGGTGCCCAACAGACCCAGCAGCGGTGATATGGCTGCAATCACCAGAATGGCGGCACCAAACCGATCAATATAGCTACTCTCGTGCAAAATGGATTCACTGATAATGTCTTCAATATGATCACGATCACGCTTCAGATTACGCAGGGTTGCAGCGATCACCTTACTGGCGGCACTGACATTTTGACTGCACACATGCAAGGCTGCATCAATATCACCCGAGGCAATTTTTTCATTCACCTTGCGCGCTATCTTGTGAATGTTTGAGCCAGCCCGCATCAACATCACAATACGCAGTGATACCAGCAACAGGCCCACCAGGCCCAACACAATAATGACCTCACCCACCAGACCACCGGCGTTCACTTCATCCGCAAAGCTCTTTTCATCTTTCTTCTCGATTCCCTTTTCAACATTGTCAAACAAGAAGATCGAAATAACCTGTGGATACAGATGCTCAGCCAACTGTTCGGCAATGGCGCGGGTCGAACTGTCCCAGATGCTGAACTGGCCATTCCCGGCCGGTGCTAAAATTCCACTTCCCTGTGGACTCACTCCATACTTTGCCACCCGGCCAACATTGATAACCTGGCCATCAACTGCTTCGCCATCAGCCAAAAAATAACGCCCCTGTGTCGATAACACCTGGCCATCAAGCACAATCACATCCGTCGCCTGGGCAAAGGCCGAGGCCAAACGCCGATCCTGAGCGACAGACTCATCCAGTTTTTTATCCAGTTTTCCCAATGACTCCTGTGCCTGGCTTAAAGTTGTGTCCAGCAACAGGTCATCATTTTCAGCGTAGTCCACCCCTCTTGATGCCTCCACAACCTGACGATTCAGACGGTCGGTCTGATTTTGCTTCTCCAGAAACACCTTCTGTAAAGCATCGATATCAAGCGCCACCTGATCCAGCTGATGTTTCTGGCTTTGACGCAATGTCGTTAAACGCTGCGCCAACGCTTTCTTTTCTGCAACCAGATAGGCAAACTCCTTCTGGTAGGCCTGTTCCAATTCACCCGCCTGAACCAACGCGCTTGCCAGCAAACACAGTAGTAAAATAAAAATACGCATGATTAGCTCCGTGGCATAAAGTTAGGCATAACAAACTGGCCGTTACGGATATTTTTACTAAAGGAATCGAACAAAAATTCAAGCTGAGCAATACTGTCCGCATCATCGAAGCGTTGTTGCTGCCAATTACCGCCCTTGTTTTTAATCACACCAAAGCGACCTTCATGTGTCTTGTAAAACATCACCAGTTTGCCAAGTCTTAGCACCTTAACCAGCTTGTCTTGCCCGTCAATCAAAAGGGTATCGTTATAGATACCGCTGCTCTTACCCAGCATCAACTCATCTTCAACAAAGGCCCAAAGCTGATTTGCTGCCTTGTTGCTTGAAATAATATTGTTATCCAGTCGATGTTCAATCTCATCTAAAGCGCTCAGACGCTGGCTTAGCTTGAAAGGCAGGGCAGAGGAAATAGAATGCCGCAGAGCCGAAATTGCACCTTTCAATACCGGGGCAATGCTCTCGTGTAAATAGTCATTTTTACGACTGCTGTCGGTGAGTTTTTTCAGCTCACGCTGAAGGTCTTTAATATTCAGTGCCGCACGACTGACCCGCACATCCAAATCACTTTTCTGATTTGAATAAGAACGCATTTGATCTTTAAAACTGTCTTTCTCGTAACTGATCTCACTATGCAGAGTCTCGATCTGCTGACGCACCTCGACCAGCTCCTGGGAGATATTTTCCAACGACTGTAATTCTGTTGCAGCCAGACTGCTCGATGTCAACAGTGCCAGACCTAATCCAACCAAGCTTTTTTTCATATCCACGGCTTCTTTAAATGTCCTGCCCCACGCCTAAACGAGGAACTTCAGATGAGCGACAGATATTAGCCAAGCTTTGTGACAGTGCTATTACGGCTTTATTACCGTTTTACGACGAACGAACGGGCAGACAAATAACACACTACCGGCCAATTGGAGTAGCCATACATCTATATAAATGAGGGGAAAACGAGGTTGTCACAAAAGCTTTACCCAGGCGTCACCCGGCTGAAACAAGCGCCTCCTATATTTCTAATTATTGAGGCACAACATGTAACCCGAGCGAATGACACCCAAGTAAAAAGGAGAGCATAATGGAAGAGCTGGATTTCACCGACAAACCGATTCAATTCAGTATCACCCGGATGTCAGTCAACGAACGCGGCAGTCTGCCGGAGGAGACAATAACTCCACGCCGCCATCGGCCGGTGCGTTTTCGGGATATAGAACAGCGTCTGGATGAACTTCGCCTGCAACGTGAGATTAGCGAGGTATATGACCGGTAGACATACCCCCCAGCTAATCAATCACTTTATCGCAGGTGTTTTACATTGAGCCTTGTTAGGCAGTGCATTGTAATACTTCATTGCCCTGCCCATATCAGCGTTAAGTTTTTCTATCCGAGTGGTATTTGAGGGATGGGTGGACATAAATTCCGCCGGGGCCTTACCGCCGCCTTTACCCATATTCTGCCAAAGTGTCACGCTTTGACGCGGATCAAAACCCGCCTTGGCCATTAGCGTCTGACCAATCTCATCGGCTTCACTTTCATGCAAACGACTGAACGGCATCAACACACCAAACTTGCTACCCAGCCCCAGCAGGCTCATGGCCTGTTGCCGATAAGCGGTGTTATTGGCCGACATCCAGTTTTCCAATAACGACAGACTCTGGCCAATAGCAAAGTTTTGCGAAACACGCTCATTACCATGATTTGCCAGCACATGGCCAACCTCATGCCCCATTACCGCCGCCAGTTGATCAGGTGTCGTTGCCACCAGCAACAAGCCTTTATAGACACCTATTCTGCCCCCCGGCAGGGCAAAGGCATTAACCGTTGGCTCATCAAATACCACCACCTCCCAGTCACTGCTGTTTTTTTGCACTTCCGGCAATAGCGTGATGGCATCGGCAACACACTGAACGTAATTATTGATAGCTGCATTCTTGACATGAGGGGTCTCCTGCTTCATCTGCTGGAACGACTGCAAGCCCATGGAAACCATTTGCGTTTCAGGCATAATGATCAGCTGCTTACGCCCGGTTGGTGACACCGCACAGGCGCACAAAGCCAATACAAGCACTGTAAAGCTCAGTTTTTTCATCCAATTACTCTTAACAATTAAACAGCATTATTTTACTATGGTTTCATTATCTACCAGCTTGCCTTTCAGTGCCAACTCTGGTCTCATACTTTCCCAACCGAATTACTAGACTATTGATTTTAGGCTGTTGAATGACTGGCGAGGCACCAAAACCAACCCCCACAGAGCAACTGATTCAGGCGTTTCAGCAACTGCTGCCAGATGAGGCCGTGTTAACCGATACCGAAGACCTCCGTCCGTTTGAATGTGATGGGTTGTCGGTCTATCGCCGCCTGCCAATGGTGGTGGTGTTACCGGAAACCGTCGAGCAGGTACAAGCCATCATGCGACTCTGCTTTGCCGCCAAAGTGCCCGTGGTAGCCCGTGGTGCCGGCACGGGGCTGTCTGGTGGTGCTCTGCCCCTGGAAGACGGCGTGTTGCTGAGTCTGGCCAAGTTCAAGCAAATTCTCGATATCGACCCACAGAATGCCATGGCCACAGTGCAGCCTGGTGTACGCAATCTTGCTATTTCTGATGCCGCTGCCGCTCATGGTCTGTATTACGCCCCTGACCCCTCTTCTCAGATCGCCTGCACCATTGGCGGCAACGTGGCGGAAAACTCCGGTGGCGTGCACTGTCTCAAATACGGCCTGACAGTACACAACATCCTGCAATTGAAAATCGTCACTGTTGACGGTGAATTGCTCACCATTGGCAGTGAAACACTAGATTCCCCCGGTTATGATCTGTTGGCGCTGATGACCGGCTCTGAGGGCATGCTTGGCATATTCGTCGAAATCACAGTAAAACTGCTGGCGAAACCGGAACGCGCCCAAGTGGTGCTGGCAGCCTTTGATGACGTCACCAAGGCCGGTGAAGCCGTGGGTGAAATCATCGCTGCCGGCATCATTCCCGCCGGACTGGAAATGATGGACAAGCTCGCCATCCAGGCCGCCGAAGACTTTGCCCACGCGTGCTATCCCCGTGATGCTGAAGCCATCCTGCTATGTGAACTGGACGGCAGCAATGCCGAAGTTTCAGAACAGATCATGACCGTGCACAAGGTCTTGAAACAGAGCGGTGCCACCGAAGTGCGCACAGCAAAAGATGAAGCCGAACGACAGCTGTTCTGGAAGGGACGCAAGTCAGCCTTTCCGGCAGTGGGTCGCATCTCGCCCGACTATTACTGCATGGACGGCACCATCCCGCGCCGCCAGCTACCCAAAGTTTTGCGTTTCATGAGCGAGCTTTCGAACGAATACGGTCTGGCGGTAGCCAATGTTTTTCACGCTGGTGATGGAAATCTGCACCCCTTGATTTTATTTGATGCCAACACCCCGGGCGAGCTGCAACGTACTGAAGAATTTGGTCGCAGGATTCTTGAATTCTGCGTTGAAGTCGGCGGCACCATCACCGGTGAACATGGTGTTGGCATGGAAAAAATAGACCAGATGTGTGTGCAATTTCAGTCAGCTGAACTGAGCCAGTTTCATGCCATCAAGAAGGCCTTCGACCCAGAAAACCTGTTAAATCCGGGCAAGGCTGTGCCCACCCTGCATCGCTGTGCCGAGTTTGGTGCCATGCATGTCCACAATGGCCAGCTGGCCCATCCTGAGCTGGAGCGTTTCTGATGGTAAATCAAAGCATCAGTGAGCTGCTGCAAACCCAGGTACAACAAGCAGTCAAAAATGGCCACAGGCTCAACATCGTTGGCGGTGGCAGCAAACATTTTCTTGGCCGTCAGGGTCAGGGGGCAACACTGAACATCAGCCAACACCGTGGCATCATCGAATATGACCCACATGAACTGGTGATCACCGCTCGCGCCGGTACGCCGTTACAAGAGATTGAACACGCCCTGGCGGATAAGCAACAGATGCTGGCCTTTGAGCCACCCCACTTTGGTGAACACGCCACGCTTGGCGGCACGATTGCCGCTGGGCTATCAGGCCCCCGTCGCCCGTACGCCGGTTCAGCACGCGATTTTATGCTGGGCTGCAAGGTGCTTAACGGCAAGGGCGAGATCATGCAGTTCGGTGGCCGGGTGATGAAAAACGTGGCCGGTTATGATGTCTCGCGTCTGATGACTGGGGCCTATGGCACCCTGGGTGTAATACTCGAACTCAGCCTGAAGGTGCTGCCCCGCCCTGCCGCAAGCGTAACCCTGTTTAACGAATGCAGCGAAGCCGACGCCATCCTGTTTATGAGCGGACTGCTAAGCAAGGCACTGCCTGTTGATGCCTGCTGTTATTACAAAGGCCAAAGCTATGTGCGCCTCTCTGGCAGCAAACAATCGGTTGTCGATGCACAAAAAAAACTGCTCGGGGAACGCTTGAATCAACGCAGTCATTTCTGGCAACGCCTGCGTGAACATGAACTGTCATTCTTTAATCGGGACAAACCACTCTGGCGCATCCTGGTTAAACCAACGACGCCAACATTGGCCATTGATGGCGAATGGCTGCTGGACTGGGGCGGCGCACAGCGCTGGTTATACAGCGATGCTGACGCCGCAGACATCCGCAAAATCGTGCAACAATACAACGGCCATGCCACCCTGTTTCGCAACGGTGATCGCCACGATGTCTTTCAGCCCCTGGCAGCACCCATGCAGCTGTTACAACAACGCATCAAGACCAGCTTTGATCCGGACAATGTTTTCAACCCCGGCAGAATGTACGCAGAGATTTAGGCCTGAGCATGCAAACCTGTATTGATCCTGAATTCAAATGCAACACCGAGATCGCCGAGGCCGATGAGATTCTGCGCAGCTGTGTCCATTGCGGTTTTTGCACCGCCACCTGCCCAACCTATCAGATCCTGGGGTCTGAACTGGACAGCCCGCGTGGCCGTATCTACCTGATCAAGGATTTACTGGAAGGAAAGGCCGCCACCGCCAAAACACGGCTGCATCTGGATCGCTGCCTCACCTGCCGTTCCTGCGAAACCACCTGCCCTTCCGGAGTGCGTTACAGCCGTCTGGTAGAAATCGGTCGCAACATCATGGAAAAAAAGGCACCGCGCTCGTTTGCCGACACCATGCTGCGCAAAGTCATGCTTGAAGTACTGCCCAATAGACAACGGGTTGAACTTGCCATCAAGGCCGGGCAACGGGTGAAGCCATTGCTACCAGCCCAATTGAAAAACAAACTGCCCGAACTAAAACAGTCCCGGCCATGGCCAGCATCATCACACCAACGCCGCATGCTAGTACTGGAAGGCTGTGTACAACCCCTGACAGCCCCCAACACCAATGCCGCCACCGCAAGCGTGTTGGACAAGTTAGGCATCTCACTCATCAGCGCCGAAAAGGCCGCTTGCTGCGGCGCCATCAACCAGCACATGTCCGATGCAGACACCGCCAAACAGCGCATGCGCGTCAACATTGATGCCTGGTGGCCTTATATCGAAGACGGTGTTGAGGCCATTGTCATGACCGCCAGTGGCTGTGGCCTGATGGTAAAAGACTATGGCCATGAGCTGCGCAATGACCCCGCCTATGCCGACAGAGCCACACGCATTAGCGAGCTCAGCAAAGACCTGAGTGAGATTCTGCGCGACGAAGACCTGACCCCGTTTACCAGCATTGGCAAAGGCACCAAGGTGGCCTACCAGTCATCCTGTACCCTGCAACACGGCCAAAAACTCAGTGGCGTTGTAGAAAACATTCTGCAAAACTGCGGTTACACATTGACAACCGTAGCAGACAGTCATCTCTGTTGCGGTGCAGCAGGCACCTATACCCTGCTGCAACCCAGGCTGTCACAACAGCTATTGCACAACAAACTTGCGGCACTGAAAAATGACCAACCCGATGTCATTGCCAGCGCCAACATCGGCTGCCAGATGCATTTGCAAAGTGGCAGCAAGATTCCGGTAAAACACTGGATAGAATTATTGGATTAGGTAAGGTGCGCCATGCGCACCAGTGATAGAAACAACAATATAGAGAAAGAAGGAAACAGCATGATTGCAAAATCTTTTCACCCACCACAACGCACTCTGATGGGCCCAGGACCATCCGATGTTAACCCGCGCATCCTTGAAGCCATGTCACGGCCAACCATCGGCCATCTCGACCCTGTCTTTGTCGGCATGATGGACGAAATGAAAGGCCTGCTTAAATACGCCTTTCAAACCGACAATGAACTGACCATGCCCGTTTCAGCACCGGGTTCTGCCGGTATGGAAACCTGTTTTGCCAATCTGGTTGAACCCGGTGATAAAGTTATCGTCTGTCAGAACGGCGTCTTCGGTGGCCGTATGAAAGAGAATGTCGAACGTTGTGGTGGCACCGCCGTCATGGTGGAAGACGAATGGGGCAAAGCGGTTGATCCGCAAAAACTGGAAGACGCATTGAAAGCAAACAGCGACGCCAAGATTGTCGCCTTCGTCCACGCTGAAACCTCCACCGGCGCACAATCAGACGCCAAGACCCTGGTGGAGATTGCCCACAAACATGATTGCCTGACCATTGTCGATGCCGTTACCTCACTGGCTGGCACACCCGTACTGGTGGATGACTGGAACATTGACGCCATCTATTCCGGCACCCAGAAATGTCTGTCATGCACCCCCGGCCTGTCACCGGTCAGTTTCAGCGAACGCGCCCTGGACAAAGTGCGCAACCGCTCAAGCAAAGTACAAAGCTGGTTTCTCGACCTGAATCTGGTCATGGGTTACTGGGGTGGCCAGGGCAAACGCGCCTATCACCACACCGCCCCCATCAATGCCCTGTACGGCCTGCATGAATCACTGATCATCCTGCAGGAAGAAGGACTGGAAAACGCCTGGGCCCGTCACGCCAAACATCATCAAGCACTGTGTGCCGGTCTAGAAGCAATGGGGTTAAGCTTTATCGTCGATAAAAAAGACCGCCTGCCACAACTGAATGCCGTCACCATCCCTGAAGGTGTCGACGAAGCCGCCGTGCGCGCAACCCTGCTGAATGACTACTCACTTGAAATCGGTGCCGGGCTTGGCGTCATGGCTGGCAAGGTCTGGCGCATTGGCTTGATGGGTCACGCCTGTAACGCCCGCAACGTCTACTTGTGTTTAAGCGCCCTGGATGACGTATTGGGTCGCCAGAATGCGCCGGTTGAAAATGGCGTGGCAGTCGCTGCGGCACAGAAGGTACTGGCTGGCTAATACACCTCAGTTGCAAGCAGTGCAAAAACTTAACGGGCCTGTTTAGGCCCGTTTTTTATTCTAAACACCGCAAATACAAACATTGATAATCTTTGTATTTCAGACTAGTGTTATTTTCGAAAACATCTACTCTTGGAGGCCATCATGCACATATCACTGACTGCCGAACTGGAATCTCGCGTTAAAGCCAAAGTTGAAAGTGGTCTATATAACAATGCCAGCGAAGTCATCCGCGAAGCACTGCGTTTTATGGATACCCACGAAGACTGGATCCACGAGGTAAAATTGGCTCGCTTGCGCGAACAACTGAAAGTAGGCACTGATCAACTGAACCGTGGCGAAGGCATAGCGATTGAGTCAAAAGCAGCGCTGGATTCATTATTTGACGAGATTAAGGGCTAACACCCATGCCAGCTCACCAGCTAGTTATTGCGCCTGCCGCCAAAAATGACCTCAAAGACATTTACCAGTACGGACTACGGCAGTGGAGGCAAACCCGATCAGATAGCTACCTGGCAGCCATTAAAGATCAATTTTGGTCTCTGACTGAGCAACCGTTAACGGGTATTGAGCGCCTCGGACTCCTGCCCAGCACCAGAAGCCTCCCATTCAAAGCCATACTTTGTTTTACCGAGTCACTGCCAATCGGGTTGAAATCATTCGCGTACTTCACTGCCGCCAAGACCCGCAACGTCATTTAAATTTAAGAAAGCTCTAAACACAGCATGGCAACAATAACGTCAATCAAGACCTGCGGGCACATTAAATGCCTTTAATTTATATGTCGCATTAGCTGAATTCTGTTACCGGTTTAATCATCGTTCAAATTGGAAGATATGCTTCCAAGGTTTTTGCATGTGTTGGTGAGAACACTGCCTATGCCTGAAAAGCTGTTGAAGATAGCTGAGCTTTATGGGTAATCAGGTTTTCCTATACATTAAAAGCGGGAGTCATAAGCTGTTGTTCAGCTCTGCTTATACCGACCTTTGCAGCAACCGCTTCCCAGTTGCCAACACTCGATAGAACCTTGTTCTTAATTTGTATAGCTTCATCTTCACTCAACTGGAAAAAACCGATCACTTCCAGCGCCAATTCATAATTCAAACTATTGTCGTCTTCATTAATATTTAAATGTAATCCGCCTGCTGGTGTAACAGGATTTATATCGAAAGCGGGTGACAGTAACCACCCCCCCTTGTGATAGATAAAACCGTGGTTTCTTAAATGATCATCAGTATTTGATACAGCGATATTAAATACAATTCTACGCCATAGTTCAGCCAGGTCATTTTTTGTATTGGAGCCATGATTAGTTAAAAACTGTGCTAACTCCAGGTAACTTGCGCCTTCTTCACCATCGTCATAACCCAGCTGCATCATGGCGGAAGTAAAATGTAAACGACTATTTGCCGTACGATCAAAACGGCGGGTTAAAAATGTGTGGTGCCGGCTATTAAATTTATCCAACCGGCATTCTGACATATCCATACCCGCATCGAGCGCTAACAGATACACCACAAACTCCCATGCCGCTATATCATAATCATCATGTGTGCTTGGAAATTTGGCAATCCATAAATTTTTATTGCTATCGACAACGCAGGACTTTGGTCTTGCACCACCAAGTGATGAACCAGGTGAGATCAACATATTCAACCACTTTAAATAGTCTGGATCATCAATATTATGAGCATCCTCCACCTGACCCGCTGCGTGTTCAAGTTCGCGCAAAGAGGCAATAGGCGGTGCGGCCAACCGTTCATTGTTGTCCAGAAAATCACCATTAATATCCAACTTAAATCGTAGTGCCCCCATGCGATACATATCATGCACACCAAGCAGATAATCAGATTCATTCAAAACATGAGGTTTGCGATTTTCCAGCCGGGCAATAACCGCTTCGCGCCTTTTCATTAACAAACGTCCCCAGCGATCCGGGCATGAGTCGAGAAAAATACGAAAATTTTGCTGCTCATTATTATGCTGATCACCCACATAAAGATGCAGGTCGGGGTCGATTTGCTGGACAAACTCAGACTGTAACCATGTTTCATCGTAAGCAAAGCTAAAATGTTCCTTTGCTTTTACCCGGTCAGATCGCAACGTACCCACAAATGCCGGTTCGTCAAACTCTTCCCAGTGAGCAAACAGATAAATTTCTCTGCTCATTACTATTTACTCATTAACTTAATGTCCTGGAGCTTTCGTCCCAATTCATCATCACTTGCCACTGCCGAAAAATCATCGACCAAACCAAGCACACCCAGAACTGCAACATAATGACCAATAGAAACCGTTGAATCGCCCTGCTGAATTTTTCGAACCGTTAATCGGCTTAGCCCGGTACGCTCAGCAATCAGTGACTGGCTATATCCTCGTCGTTTACAGGCAAGTTTAATATTCTCACCCAGAACGGATAAAACCTTTTTGTTTTTAGGGAAAACAGCAGCGCTTCGCTTTTTCTTGCCTGAATTGAGCACTATACCTCCCAATAAGCTTTGTTTTGGAAATTATAGTACTCAATAAATAAACAGTAAAGGTTTTGTCAAAAATCACCTGATATTGCCATCTGCCTGGGTATGGTTATCTGGTATCTCTTATCATCTGAATCATCTACCTACGGCAACGACACTTATATTGGTGTCAAATTCACTTCGATAGATTATGAGACTGGCAATATCAGCATCGATGCAGGCAGTTTTGGTGTCCAGCTGGGCACCCGGTTTTAAGGATTGCCAGACCCTGGCTTACAGCCGGGTTTTACTGCCTCAATCGAAGCCGACACTACATAATCCGTGACATTATGATCCGGTGCCCAATCGCGAATAAATGCTTTTGATTCATCTTTGGGTTCGATGCGCACATCAACAAAACCCGCCGCCTTAATCATTGCCTCCAGGTCTTCAACCAACGAGGCATTGCCCATACAACCGGCAATCAAGGCCGGATCGTTACGCATCTCTTCCGGCAGTTCAACCGTTGCCACCACATCAGAAATCGCCAACCGGCCACCTTTATTCAAGACACGAAAGGCATCCTTGAACACCTGCTCTTTATTGGGTGACAGATTGATCACGCAATTAGAGATGATCACATCCACCGTTTCATTCTCTATTGGCAAATGTTCAATCTCACCCAGGCGAAACTCAACGTTTTTGTACTGGCCTTTAACAGCGTTATTGCGCGCCTTGCTCAGCATATCCGGCGTCATATCTACACCTATCACACGGCCCGTTTCACCCACCTCATGCGAGGCCAAAAAGCAGTCAAAACCACCACCGGCTCCCAGATCAACCACCACTTCACCGGGCTTAAGTGAGGCAATCGCACGCGGGTTACCACAGCCCAGTCCCATGTCAGCCCCACTCGGCGTATTGGCCAGATCTGCCTCGCTATAACCCAGGCGCGTCGAAATCAGGGTGTTGATGGAAGCATCATCCGACACACCACAACAACTGCTCTCGATACCACAGCTCTCGCTATTGTTCTCGGCATTTGCCACCTTGGCATAGGCATCACGCACTTCTTGGCGATGATTGTCTTGATCTGCGTGATTCGGTTTTTCTGTTTTTGGCGAACAACATGAACTCATGGTTTACTCCTTATTCGTCTCGATTAAACTTTAAAAAAGGCACTCAATTCGGTTAGAACACTTGGATCCAACCAGCATTCCACATGCTTACCACGTCGCTCCATCTGGATCAGACCGGCACGATTTAATTCCTTTAAATGATGCGACAGGGTCGATGGCGCGATATCCAAGCCCTCACCCAGCTCACCCACGCAAAATCGCTCAGCCTCGACACCACACTTGGTGCCCGGCGTGCAGCAATTCATCAAACGATTAAACAGCGCCAGGCGATGCGGATTACTGAGCGCCTTGAACATTTCATCAAGCGGGGTATTATTTATTTGATAGTTCGACATATTTCGAATTATAGGGCGTTTTAGATGAGAGTCAAGCCCATCCCCGATTAACAAGCTAAACAGGATATGTTGGACTTTTAAATCAAAGACAAAGATTAGGACGAATCACAGCCCTGAGGACAAAAAAGCTGTTAGAACAACTGACAATTCAGAAGAGCGCCCCCCCGCCATTGCAGCAGGGGGGATTGCAAAACTTACTTCTCCACCGCTACCGGCGTTAATTTCCAGATGTCACGATTATATTCCCGCATGGTTCTATCGGTAGAAAACTTACCACTGCAGGCGGCATTCATAATGCTCATCTCGACCCAGCGATCCTGATCCTGATAGGCTTCTGCTGCACGCTGTTGGGCGTCGATGAATTCGCGGAAGTCTGCCGCCACCAGCCATGGGTCATGCGGGTTGCAAATAGAATGAATGATATTTTCAAACAGTCCTTGTTCGAACTGATTAAAGTGACCACACCGGAGTAGTTTCATGACCCTGTTCAGGTCTTCGTCTGCGGCAATGATCGCAGCAGGATCGTAGTGCCCTCGCGCCTGAGCCACTTCTTCAGCGGTCATACCGAACAGGAAGAAGTTTTCATCCCCCACCTCTTCACGAATTTCAATATTGGCACCATCCAGCGTGCCAATGGTCACCGCGCCGTTCATCATAAACTTCATATTGCCGGTGCCGGAAGCCTCTTTACCCGCGGTTGAAATCTGTTCAGACAAATCGGTGCCCGGGCAGATAAGTTCCATCGCTGTAACACGATAATTGGGTAGAAATGCCACTTTGAGCAGATCACCCACCTCGGGGTCATTATTGACCATGAAGGCGACATTATTGATCAGTTTGATAATGCTCTTGGCGATGGCATAGCCTGGGGCGGCCTTTCCACCAATCAGCACACAACGGGGTGTCCAGTTAGCCGTGTCACCGCGTTTGATCCGGTCATAGAGATGAATGACATGCAGTATGTTCAGCAGTTGACGCTTGTATTCATGGATACGCTTAACCTGAACATCAAACATCGCCTCAGGCTTGAAGACCACACCACACTCTGCTTCCACCAGATTTGCCAGACGTTGTTTATTGGCCTGCTTAACCTTGTGCCACTTCTTGCGAAAGGCGGCCTTCTTGGCGTAAGGCTTCAGCTTTTGCAGATGCTCCAGTTCCGTCACCCATGCATCGCCAATATTGTCGCTGATTAACTGGCTTTGATCAGGGTTACACCAGGCCAGCCAGCGACGCTGGGTAACACCATTGGTCTTGTTATTAAACTTGTGCGGCCACAGCTCGTAGAAATCATGGAACAGACCGCCCATCAATAAATCTGAATGCAACTGGGCCACGCCGTTAATGGAATAACTGCCGACAATGGCCAGATAAGCCATACGCACCTGCGGCTCGCCACCCTCTTCGATAATGGACATCCGTGCCAGACGATCCGTGTCGCCCGGCCAGCGCTGCGCCACCTCACCCAGGAAGCGGGCGTTGATCTCATAAATAATTTCCAGCAGACGTGGTAACAACTGCTTAAACATCCGAACCGGCCAGCGCTCCAGCGCCTCTGGCAACAAGGTGTGATTGGTATAGGCCATGGTGCTGGAGGTAATCGCCCAGGCATCGTCCCAACTCATTTTTTGCCTGTCCATCAACTGGCGCATCATCTAGGCGATAGCAATGGTGGGATGGGTGTCATTCAACTGAAAGCAGTTTTTTTCTGCAAAATCACTAAAATCCAGACCGTGGTCACGAACCCAGCGGCGGAAGACATCATTCAAACTTGCGGAGGCGAGAAAATACTGCTGCCTCAGACGCAGCTCTTTGCCATTCTCGCTGGCATCGTTGGGATAGAGCACCATCGAAATATGCTCAGCTTCATTTTTGCTTGCCACTGACTCGGTGTAATCACCGGCGTTAAACTCATCGAGATTGAATTCATCGGTCGCCGCGGCGCTCCACAGGCGCAGGGTATTAACCGTGCCGTTGCGGTATCCCGGCACAGGCACATCGTAAGGCACCGCAAGTACGTCCTGGGTATCAACCCAGCGCGAGCGCATCACGTTATCAGCATCACGATAAAATTCAGTGCGTCCACCAAAATGAATTCGCTGGGTAAATTCCGGCCGTTCCAGTTCCCATGGATTGCCGTTACGCAGCCAGTGATCCGGTTCTTCGACCTGATGACCATTTTCGATATGTTGTCTGAACATGCCGTATTCGTAACGAATGCCATAACCAATCACCGGCAATTGCAGGGTGGCACAACTATCGAGAAAACAGGCAGCCAAACGCCCCAGACCACCATTGCCCAGCCCCGCATCATGCTCGGCCTCGGCCACCTCTTCCAGTTCAATACCATATTTTTCCAGGGCAGCGGTTGCTTCATCGTTAACACCCAGATTAAGCATGGCATTGCCCAGGGCACGGCCCATCAAAAATTCCAGTGACATGTAGTGAGCACGGCGGCTATCAGTCTCTTGATAGACGAAGCGAGTGTTCTTCCAGCGTTCCATCAAACGATCACGCAACACCAGGGCCAGAGCCGTGTAGGGATAATGGGTGGACATGCAGAAACGGTCGCGCCCCAGGGTAGTACTGAAATGGCGACGGAAGTCAGCGGCCAAATCGGCCGTTTTCATACCCAACCGTGGAACTTCAGTCAGTTCAGGGTGGGGCTGGCTGTTTTTCAGGGGTTTAAAAATCATGCTGTTGACTCAGTTGGTTAATCAATTCAACACCCCATTCATTCTGGTTTTTCAGACAAACACACCGCGATGAAATGAGATAAAATTTTGCAGGTCGCAATTATACCCACATTCAATTAAGGACACCTCTATTAATTCTGAGGCTGCCCTTAAGGCTGGCCTTGTTTTCTATGAACCATCCCCCCATCTCACAGTCATATTTTTCTGCAAGGCTTGCTGCTTTGGCCACGATAGGTAAAATTCACAACACCGCAATAACAGCCGTAAAGGGTGCTTATGTCGTACCAACAAGAAATACAACAACTCAAACAGCATATCAGTCAGCAAATCATCGGTCAGGAAGCGCTGGTGGATCGTATGCTCATCGCCCTGCTCTGCGATGGCCACCTGCTGGTGGAGGGTGCCCCCGGGCTGGCCAAGACCCGCGCCATCAAGAGTCTCAGTGAATCCATCGAAGGTGACTTTCACCGCGTCCAGTTCACCCCTGACCTGCTGCCTGCCGATCTCACCGGCACCGAGATATTTCGCCCTCAGGAAGGCAGTTTCGAATTCCAGCCCGGGCCTCTGTTTCACAATCTGATTCTGGCCGACGAAATCAACCGCGCCCCGGCCAAGGTGCAATCCGCCCTGCTGGAGGCCATGGCCGAACGGCAGATCACCGTAGGTGCTGTGACCCACAAGCTGCCTGAGCTGTTTCTGGTAATGGCAACCCAAAACCCGATTGAGCAGGAAGGCACCTACCCCCTGCCCGAGGCACAGCTGGATCGGTTTCTGCTGCATGTGTTTATCGATTACCCCAACGCTGAGGCCGAACGCAAAATCCTTCATCTGGTGCGCAACGAAGCCCAGACCAGCACAACCGGCGCCACCACCATGATCACCCAGAACGCCCTGTTCGGCGCCCGCAAAGAGGTGCTGAAAATCCACATGGCTGACAATCTGGAGGAGTACCTGCTGCAATTAATTCTGACGACACGCAAACCCACTGGCCACAGCGCCGGGCTGGCGCAATGGATTGAATACGGCGCCAGCCCTCGCGCCACCATCGCCCTCGATCGCACCGCCCGCGCCCACGCCTGGTTGCAGGGACGTGACTATGTTGCCCCGGAAGATATTCAAGCCATGGCCTTTGACGTGCTGCGGCATCGCATCATCCTCAGCTATGAAGCCGAAGCCAACGGCATTACCGCCGACAAATTCATCAACGAGTTGATCCATACCGTCGCCGTACCATGAACCTGTTCAACCGCCACACAAGCCCCGTTGACAGCAAGCCAGTCGATGGCGACAACCTGGTGTTTGTCTCCCCAGCCACACTTATCGCTCTGCGCACAGCCGGTGAAGGACTGTCACTCAAAGCCAGCCGCATTGCCGCCCGTCAAAGCGGCAACTACCTGTCGCGTTTCAAGGGCCGGGGCATGGAGTTTGACGAGTCACGGCTATATCAGCCCGGTGATGATGTCCGCACCCTGGACTGGCGCGTCACCGCCCGCACCGGAAAACCGCACACCAAACTGTTTCGTGAAGAACGGGAACGCGCCGTGCTGACCTGGGTCGATATGCGCCCGACCATGTTTTTTGCCACCCGTGGCGCCTTTAAATCCGTCATCGCCGCCCGCACCGCCGCCTTGATTGCCTGGTGCGCCAACCAGCAGGGCGACCGCCTCGGCAGCCTGGTATTCAATGCCGACAGCCACCACGAACTGCGTCCCAAACGCGGCAAATCAGCGGTGCTGCAACTGCTGCAACATTTAAGCTCAGCCTCACACTGGCAAAGCCGGCACAATGAACAGGAACCGGATGCCAACAACGCCCTGGCGCGTTTGCGCCGTGTTGCCAAACCTGGCAGTCTGATCTTTCTCATCAGTGACTTCCGCAACCTTGGGCCGCAGGCCGAGTCGCATCTGGCACAACTGTCACGCCACAACGACGTCGTGCTGTTCCACATTCACGACCCTTTGGAACAGGCACTGCCGCAACGCGGCCAATATCGTGTCACCTGGGGACAACGCAGCAGCATCTTTAGCAGCAGCAGCGCAGCACAACAAAAACACCGCCAGCAGTTCGAGCAACATCGACAGCAGCTACAACAGCTATGCCGATTTCCCGGCATCTATTACCTCAGCTGCGCCACCAATGCCGATGTGCTTCAATGCCTGCAACAGGGTTTGAGACGGCGATGAATCCCGAGTCAAACCAAACCCTGCCACTGCGCGACATTCACCTGCCTGAAGCCGTCAGCTGGTGGCCGCCAGCCATGGGTTGGTGGCTGTTATTGGCCCTGCTGCTGTTGCTGCCAGTGGTTGTCTGGGCGGTTCGCAAATTCATGGCCCGGCAACAGCTGCGCAAACAGGCCCTGACAGAACTGAACACCATCGAAACCTGCTTTGAAGAACATAAAAACACACAACAACTGGTTAGCGAAATCTCTGTTTTGCTACGTCGCATCTGTATCAGCCGTTTTCCGCGCCATGACGTGGCAGGGCTGAATGGTGAAGCATGGACAGCGTTTTTGAATTCACAGAGCAAACGTTTTGATGCTGACAGTTGTCAGGCACTGATCAGTGGCCCGTTTCGAAAACAGTGCAACATCAATGGCCAGCAACTCATCAGTGCCTGTCGTGACTGGATCAAACATCTGCAACCGGGCAGTCAGCCATGATTCAGTTTGAATGGTTGTGGGCCTTTGCAGCCTTACCTCTGCCCCTGTTACTGCACTTCATGCTGCCCGCGGCAAAAAGCCAGCAAGACGCGGCCCTGCGCGTGCCCTTTATCGACGATTTCCAGGGCATCAGCAACGCCCGGCTAAGCGCTGGAAAACCCAGGCACTGGCCCTTGCTGCTGGCTGCCCTGGCCTGGCTTTGCCTGGTCATTGCGGTGGCACGCCCACAGTGGATTGGCGAACCGATCGAACTGCCCACCAGCGGTCGCGACCTGATGCTGGCGGTGGATCTGTCCGGCAGCATGGACACCCGTGATTTTCAGATCAAAGGCGAGATGGTCAATCGACTCCAGGCCACCCAGGTCATCGCCGGTGAATTCATCAAGCAACGTGTAGGTGATCGCATTGGTCTGATCCTGTTTGGTGAACAGGCCTATCTGCAAACACCCCTGACCTTTGATCGCGACACGGTGCGCATTCTGCTCTACGAAGCTGCTATTGGTCTGGCAGGCAAGTCCACCGCCATTGGTGATGCCATCGGCCTGATGGTAAAACGTCTGCCCGATGAAACAGATATCCAGCAAGTGATGATCCTGCTCACCGATGGCGCCAACACCGCTGGCGAGGTCAGTCCCATCAAGGCCGCCGAGCTTGCCGCTGAGAGAGGGCTGAAAATCTACACCATTGGCATCGGTGCCGAGGAGATGATTGTCCGTTCACTGTTTGGCAATCAACGCGTCAACCCATCCGCCGATCTGGATGAAGCCACACTCAGCGCCATCGCCGAAAAGACCGGCGGCAAATATTTCCGTGCCCGTGACACCGCAGAACTGTTAAAGATTTATGATCTGATAGACGAGCTGGAACCCAACGCCCAAGAGGCGGAACTGTTTCGGCCCATGCGCGCACTGTTCATCTACCCCCTTGGTGCAGCCATGGCACTGGCAAGCCTGTTAATGCTGGCGCTTGGCCTGACAGGATTAAGGCAACAACATGGATAGTTGTCAGTTATTACGCCCAGACTGGTTATGGCTGCTATTGCCTTTGATGCTGTTATTGCTGCTGCTCAAGCATCGCCGCAGACAAACAGGCAGCTGGGGGGCGGTCTGTGATTCACAACTGCTGCCCTACATCCTGCAAGGCCGTGAGAGCAAAGCCAGTCGCTGGCCTTTGTTTGTAACAGCACTGGCAGGCCTGCTGGCCATCCTTGCCCTCAGTGGCCCGGTGTGCGAACAACACGAACAACCGGTATTCCGTGATCAGTCAGCCCTGGTGATTGCCCTGGATCTGTCACGTTCGATGGACAGTACAGATATTAAACCCAGCCGTCTGGTGCGCGCCCGCTTGAAACTGATCGATATTCTCAAACAGCGTCAAGAAGGCCAGACAGCCCTGGTGGTTTATGCCGCTCAGTCCTTTACTGTTTCGCCGTTGACAGACGATACCGACACCATCATCTCACTGGTCAGCAGCCTCGACAGCAACATGATGCCGCAACAAGGCAGCGATAGCGCCATCGCCATCGCCCGGTCGGCGCAATTATTGCAGCAGGCTGGCATCCCTAAAGGTGACATCCTGCTGATCAGCGACGGCATCAGCGATGCACAGCTGCAAGCAACACTGAAAGAGATCAAGGCTTATCAACACCGCGTCTCCGTGCTTAGTGTCGGCACCACTGAAGGCGCACCAATTGCCATGCGTGACGGTGGTTTTCTAAAAGACAAAAGCGGTGCCATTGTTATTCCAAAACTTAACGAGACACCACTGCAACAACTGGCCCGGCAGGCCAATGGCCGCTATCACAACATCAGCGCCGACGACAGCGACATCAACTACCTGCTCGACATCGTCACCGCCGAAGGTGAAAGCAATGAAATTATCGACGGGCTCAATACCGACCAATGGCAAGAGGAAGGGCCATGGTTATTGTTACTGCTATTACCGCTGGCGGCACTGGCCTTTCGGCGCGGCTATCTTGTGGTGATCACACTGCTCATCATGCCCTTGCCAGGTGATGTCTATGCAGCAGAGCTGCAACAACTGTGGCTAAACCAAAACCAGCTGGCCCAAAAACGATTGCAACAGGGCAACGCCGAACAAGCTGCCGAACTATTCAATGACCCTGAGTGGAAAGCAGCGGCCTACTACCGTGCCGGACAATACCAACAAAGCATCAATGCCCTGCATGACATAAACAGCACTGAGGCCTTGTACAATAAAGGCAATGCACTGGCAAAACTGGGCAATATTCAAGAGGCTATTAACGCCTATGATGAAGTGCTAAAACGACAACCCGGCCATGAAGATGCCGAATACAATCGTAATCTGCTAAAACACAAGCAAGCCGACCAGGGCCAAGAGAAAGGCAACGAATCTCAACAGGATTCAGAGGGCAATAACCCGCAACAACAAGGTGAAGGTCAGCGGAGCGATCAGGCCGAATCTCAACAACAGCAAAACCAGGACGGCCAACAGCAACAAGAATAGACGGGTAAGGAACAACAACAGACACCACAGCAGGCCCAGCAACAATCCGAGCAGGAAAAAACCGAACAAATGCAGCAACAAGCCCAACAACAAGACGGTGAAAACAATGACGCTGAAAAAGAGCAGCAGGCTCAGCCAGATCAGGAATCCAGCGAAATTTCAGAAACCGACATTGCTACCGAGCAATGGCTGCGGCGCATCCCTGATGATCCCGGCGGGCTGATGCGGCGCAAATTTCAATATCAATACCAACAACAATCTCAACAACGCAATAGTGAGATAGAACCATGGTAAAAATAATTTCACTTCTGTTCGGTATTATTTTTTTGTCATCCAACAGCCTGGCCGCCAACATCACTGTTGAGGTTGACCGTGACCCAGTGTCCATTGATGAATCATTCAAGATTTTCTTTTTTGCCGATGACCGCATCACTGACACCCCTGACTTCAGTCCATTACAACAGGATTTTGAGATCCTCAGCCGCACCCAAAGCAGCAGCATGAAATATATCAATGGCAATCTCAGCAAAAAGACTCGCTGGAATCTTGGCGTTATGGCCAAGCGCAGTGGCAAGCTCACCATCCCTTCCATTGCGATTGGCAATGACCGCAGCCCAAGCATGAGCATTACGGTGAATAAAAGCAGCAGCACAAATAATGCCGACAGCCACAATGCTGAAATATTCATCGAGGTAGATGTCACACCCGGCACGCTGTATGTACAACAACAGACAATCTACAGCGTTCGTTTTTTTCGCGCCGTCAATATCAATGCTGCCGGCATGTCAGAACCCAGCATAAGCGGTGCTGAAATCGTGATAGAAAAATTGGGCGACGACTCCAGCTATGAAACCTATCGCAATGGCCGGCGTTATGTTGTTATCGAACGTAAATACGCATTATTTCCACAACAAAGTGGCAGCATCACTATTGAGCCAATCACACTGGATGCCCAAGTAACAGTAACCACGCCAGGCGTCTTTGACCCGTTTGCTCAAAACACGAGCACCAGGCGACTTAAATCAAACAGTATCAGCCTCGATGTAAAACCGATTCCTGACAGCATTCACAGCAACGCATGGTTGCCCGCCAGCGACCTGAAAATTACCGAGAACTGGTCACAGCAACCCCCTGTATTTATTGTCGGCGAACCCATTACTCGCACCCTGACGCTCAAGGCCGACGGTCTGACCGCCGCACAACTACCGTCGCTGAGCATGGCAGACACACCCGCATTTAAGAGCTATCCTGACCAGCCACGTCTAAACAACAAACGCGGCAGCCGCGGCATTAGCGGTACACGCCAGGAAAAAATCGCTCTGATTCCGACACAGGCCGGACAACTGAGCCTGCCTGAAATCCAGGTCAACTGGTGGAATATCAACAGCGACACACTGGAAACTGCCACCCTGCCTGCCCGCACTGTCCAGGTACAACCGGGCCAAAGCAGCCAGACACCTGAGCCGACAACGGCCATAACACAACCTGAGCCAGCAACCATTACCACACCGACAACACCAGCCACGCCACAAACCGTCACCGTGGTTAAAGAAGAAAGCGGAATCTACAGCACACTGAGCATTTTACTTGGCCTGGGCTGGTTGATCACTGCCATTGCCTGGATCATCAGCAAGCGAAATCACAAGCGCATAAACAACAACACCAGGCAAACAACGAAAATGCAACACACAACAGCTTCTCTCAAAGCAGTCAAAAAGGCCTGCCTAAGCAACAACCCGCAACAAAGTAAAATCGAACTGCTTAACTGGGCCAAAGACCACTGGCCTGAAGACCCACCCGCCAGTATTGGCGAGATCGGCACGCGCCTGGATCAGGCAACGCAAATAGAAATCGAACAACTCAACCAGGCGCTCTATGGTTCTGACAGTAATAATTGGCAAGGCAATGATCTGTGGCAGCAACTGTCTGCCGCAGCAAAAACAACCACAAAAAGACAAAACAAACAAAAAGATGTGCTGGAACCACTCTACCCTTGAACACTGGCGGGCCAAATAAATACAATCTGGCCCGGAAGATTCCACTCTATTTCATCCAGGGCTACAATAAGCACTACCACCATTGACACACTATCAAGGAAATAAAATGAAGTTGAATTATGCAATGCTCACGCTTCTTGCTTCTATGCTCTGCTCGCCATTTGTTCAGGCGGCAGGAAAGCACGGCAACTGGTCTCTTAATGACGCCGGGAACGCGGCTATTGGCACATCAGGCACTTCTATCTCAAGCCAATCAAAAGAAACTCTGCAAGGGGCAGATAAAAGCGGCAAGGTTGAGTTGGGCTACTCATGCAACGGTGATTTTTACCTGCTGGCTAAAGGGATAGGCTTTGCCATTGACCAAGTTGACTGCGGCCCCTACGGCTGCAAAAAAAGACAACATGGTCAGGTTCAGTTTGATGACAAAACTGCTGATGATGCTGAATTTGAGATCATGAGCAACAGTGATGGGATGTACCTGTTAAGCGACAAAACGATGCTGATCGATGCAATGAAGGCCGGCAATAACGTTCAACTGACACTTGAACTCGCCAATACCGATGGCAAGGAACAGATAGCTACGTTTAGTCTGAAAGGCTTTACCGCCGCCTATAACTGGTGCAACAAGTAATTAAAGCTTTAGTTGCGAATAGGGTTACAGCCCTCGCGCTCGCTTGTCGGGCAAAAGGGCTTGCCACTAACAAAGGCAGGGGGGTTAGTTTTTCGCTATGAATATTGTTAACAATATTTTCCGCGCTGTCTTAATGTCTATATTGGCGTCAGTCACGTTAATCGCCTGTAGCAATCGAGACAATCATGACCACCCCAACCTAAAAACGGGGAAAGCCCTTTTTAACCATCACTGTGCCGACTGCCACGGTAAGGATGGTACAGGCAAGCTGGCGGACCAGACCCCGGCCAACATTCTGACTAAAAGAGACCATCGAGGCATTATTAATTATGTAACAAGCAACGTTAACCCCAATCGTGACATGCCAGTTTTTAGCAACATGTCACACGCTGAGGCAGCAAAAATCGCCAGCCATCTCTTGTCTCTGCGCAACACTTATAACGCCACCCCTAACAATCAAAAAAAGCCCCGACCACTGCTGATTGAACCCTAGCGTGGACTTATCTTTAAAACTGAACTGCCTCTGTTTCTGATGGTAGCGGTAAATTCAACACCCATGCCCGTTATCTCAACCGCGATGAGGCAATGCAGGTTTCAGCCCGCCACTGCAAGGCAGTCAGCATGCAAGTGCCCATATTTTTAATCAATGATGAATTACGCCAGCAAATTAATGACAAAGATTTAGCATTGTTTGGTTAGAGGCACGACTGAAACCCCTGCGACTCAGCTGGAGGCGCCCCTTACTGACAAACCTGGTTACGTCCCTTGCTCTTGGCGCGATAAAGCGCCTTGTCGGCAGACTTCATTACCCTATCAGCTGTGCGGCACTTATCACTGCGTTCAGCAACACCAATGCTAATCGTTACCGAGACTTTTTTTGTTGCCGGCTTACGTATTTTAGCTGCACTTTTAGCCCCCTTTTTCGCTTTTTTCTTGGGCCTATCCTGGCCACGAATGGTAAATGGACTCGCCTCAATCTGCTGCCGTACCACCTCAAGGTAGACCATAATATCGGCGCTGCTCTTGCCAGGAAAGATGACTGCAAATTCTTCTCCGCCATATCGAGCAGGCTTGCCTCCCCCTTTCACCTGACCAATCCTGGCCGCGACCATTCGCAACACCTGATCACCCACGTCATGACCATGTGTATCGTTAAATTTTTTAAAGTGATCAATATCAAGCATGGCGATGCTGTATTTATTTCCCAGGCTCATCAAGCTGGCCATCATTGCCCGCCGTCCTGGCAAGCCAGTCAGTTCATCCATATAGGCCATGCCATAGGATTCCTGCACTAAGGTGACCACCAGCAACACGGCAACAAAGCCAAACAATATCGCACTGAAATTAGCACTGGGGCTGGCGCCAACACCCTGGCCAATAGCCACCATAACGACCAGCAAAGTCGCCAGCACACTGCTCTCAATCAGGCACGGCTTTCTAATCAAACGAACCGACTGCCAAATCACCACCAGCGTGAAAGCTAACCAGGCTGACTGCGATATACCTTGCTGAATCCCAACCAACCAGGCGATCCCCAGCCAATTATTTTCCAACCAATTCAGCCAGCTAAGGTTTGCTTCTTTGATCAACCACCACACCAGCACTATCTGAATGGCCAAAAAAGCGAATCTGACACTACCGTGAATGGTAAAGATGCCGCGCTCTTTGAAGAAACTCAGCAACAATAGATCAATCGGCAGCAGCAGGCTGACTGCAAGGATTAGCCAACGATCAGTGAACTCATTGACCTCAGGTCGCAACCCCAAAACCAGATAAAGTCCAAGGATCAACAACAGAGAAAAAAACACGCGGCTACGGTTAAAACGCAATGCCAGCAAGACACCGACCCCCAAAGCAAGGTATGGAAATAATTCGATTAGCTGCTGGTATGCGGCAGGCACTTGCAGAAAACTGGGCAGGCTATAGATAGCCAACACCGGCAATAGAAATGGGATGAACAGAAAGATCATGCGTTTCAGCACGTTATATACCTGTATTTATTGCAGCCATTACTTTATTAGCGGCTGCCAACAGCGAATATTCAGGCAGATTTCACTGTTTAAAACAAGTGCCAGCAATAGTCGCCTTGAGATTACACCTGAAGCTTTTAAGGCAAAAAAAGAATAGTTTGAAGCATCTAATAAAACCGCTCTTGCAATCAGCTAAAGTGTTTAAACCCTGTACTCAACCAGGCTGACCATCGACTCGTGCATTAATTAGAATAGGCAAATACGCGCGGACAAACAGTGCAAAGGCAATCGCCCATAATCCAGCTGAAACAAGCATGGTCAGTGTGTTCCAGCCAGGCGCGATCATCGGTATCACCACCCGGGCAAACATCGCCAAATTAATAAATGCAAATGCCCATGCTATCGACGCCAGCGGCATCAATGTTCTGCCTGTGTGCCCCAGTGCAACACGCGACATCATGCCCAGGCACAAAACAGCAATTGCAGCAGCCATTGCATGTGTCGCAAACACAGGTTCAAGCCCCCCTGTTGCTGGCATAGCTTTTAAGGCAAACCCTAACACCAGCCAGGCATAGCCAAGATGCAACACCCATAGCAGTGGCACAGACCACACTAGACGCGAATACCATCCCCACAACCTTGCAAGGTGTACTAATGCAGAAAAACCAGCCAGGCCAGTAAGCAACCATGCCTGGGGATAAATCAGATCAGCAATTAACAGTAGCAGCATTGAAACGATAGCGAGCTTCTCTAACCACGGCCATTTTCGTGGCTCAGCACCAGGCGCACCATTTTTGGTGAACATGGGTAAAACTCGGCCAGCCATGATGACAATCATCAGTAGCACTGTATTCATTGCCAAGGTTATGCCTGCCTCTGCAATGCCAGCAACAACACCAAGCAGCTCAAGATGCACCATGATATTTGCCACCAGCATCAGCAGCAACATGGCGACAAAAATCAACTGCGGGCGTTTCTTGGCACGCAGAATAGGAATAGCTAGAAACAAGGCCAACAGCGGCAGAAAAGCGCTATCGATAATGGCTATCAACCATGGCGGCACCACAGTTGAAATCAGTGGCAGTAAGCGCCCGGTCAGCCACAGCATTACCAGCGCTGCCAGCCATGGCCCTTTGAGAGTTTGTTGCTTGGTCCAATTACGCACAGCAGTGAGCAAAAAACCTGCCATAACGGCCACGGCAAAACCAAACAGCATTTCATGACTGTGCCAAATAATGCCACCATAATAGATGTCAGCATCAATCATGCTGAGCAGTATCCCCTGCCACCACAACATCAGCGCAACCGCTATCATCCCCGCTGCCAAAAAAAACGGCCGGAAACCCAGTTCAAACAAAGAGAACCTGTTTTGTGGAATTGGTTTTTGTAGTGACTCTATATTGATAAGACTCATTGAACTGACATACCTTTAAATACCTATCACAACAATTTAACACCACAGACTGCACGGGAATACAAATATTTTATTGCTATCGGGTAAATCAGAGAGACAACGACACCAACTAGAGCTGCATACCGGCTCAGAGAGAAACTATCGATAGAAAATTGAAACCTGCGCTTTAACTCAGCACAAAAACCGAATGATCAATCACTCCCCATAACACTAAGAATCACCTCAGCCAGTTTTCGGTTATTTGTATTTGATTTAACCAATACGGCACTGACCTTGTTTTCATACTCCTCAGTAACATCCTGAGCAGAGAAAATAATTACCCGTGGCGGCTTTATGCGAAGTTCAATTGTTTCAAGCAGATCCAAACCTGAGCCATCAGGCAGGCCAATATCGAGCAAGACCAAATCAAAATCCTCATTATTCATGGCATTTTTTGAGGCTGAGACAGACGTTGTCCATGTCAGTTCACAATGGTCCTGAAGCATTGTTTTAACGATAGAGTGAACATCAGGATCATCTTCCACATGCAATACACGAGGCATTCTATTTGTCCCTGCCGCTTGCCGAACAGCATCAACCAGGCGTTGTTGATCGATAGGTTTGGATAGCCAGTCAACTACCCCCATCGCACCGCCATTTAGCGCCTTCCTGGTTTCATCCGCGACAGCTGAAACCACTACCACCGGAATATTGTGCAGCTCTGCATCTTGACGCAGCTCTTTGAGGAAACTCCCCCCCCCCTCGCCTGGCAATTGCAAATCCAGCGTTATGGCACGATACTGGTTCGGTGTCTGTTTCAGCATTTTACGTGCCTGATCCACATCATAGGCAATATCACAATTGTGGCCTGTTTCGGCCATCATGCGTTGCATCAATGCTGCTACATCCGGATCATCCTCGACTATCAAAACACTGGCATGATGTCCCAGTGCCAATTTACGGGGCAGGGATTCATTATTTTGATTGGTGGATTTTGACATCCCGGGCAATTCAATAAAGAATGTTGTCCCTATGCCTTCACGGCTAACGAAATCTATCTGTCCGCCATGTTTTTCGACGATAATTTTGGAGATACTTAAGCCCAAACCCGTACCACCCTTTTGTCGAGTGTCGGATGAATCAGACTGGGTAAACTTCTCAAAAATTTTGTCATGAAAATCAGTGGGTATACCTGGACCATTATCCGTCACTGAGATTCTTACACGCTCACCATGCATGGCAACATTGATTTCAACCGTATCGTTCCGGGGTGAAAATTTAGCCGCATTCGATAACAAGTTAGCCATCACCTGCATCAAGCGGTCTCTATCTGCAAACACACAAGCATCGTCAACCAGGCTTTTAAGTACAAAACAAACCCCAAACTGCTCACCATAGCTACGGTTATCTTCAACAACCCGTTCAAGAAATGCTGTCACATCCATGCTATGAAACTTAAATGCCATTTGACCTGATTCTATCTTTTGAATATCAAGAATATCGTTAATCAGCAACAATAAACGCTCGGTATTATTACTGGCGATATTAAGCATCTCGCTGACGGGCGCTGACAACTCCCCCATAGCCCCGCCAGTCACCAGGCCAAGTGAGCCACGTATAGATGTCAAAGGTGTTCTAAGCTCATGACTCACCGTTGACACAAACTCATTCTTCATTTTATCTATACGTTTGCGCTCCGTGATATCACGTAATACACCTACAAATCCACGCTTGCCACCACGCCTAATAGGGGCCACATTAAGTTCAAGAGGAAACTGGCTGCCATCTTTTCTACAACCCACAAGGTCACGACTGAGATTTATAATACGTGGGGATGTCAATGTTGAATTGTTCGTATATTGATGATGTGAAAACCGTTCACTTTCAGGCAACAGTATAGAAACATTCTCGCCTATAATTTCTTTTTCCTGATAGCCAAAGATCAACTCAGCGGCTGGATTAAAGCTTCTAATTTCACCCTTTTCGTTAATTGTAATGACCGCATCTGCAATCGTTTCCAACACTGTACGTTGATAAAGTTCACTCTTTTCAAGTGATGCTGTCCGCTCACTCACCAAGGACTCAAGATTTTCATTCAACTGAGCAAGATTTGTGCGCGATTCTTCAACCTGCTGAGTCATGCTATCGAAGGCACGCGCTAAAATACCGATTTCATCATGCTGGTTGACTGGCAGAATTGTTTGCGATTGTCGTTGATGAGAAAAGTCATCAACAGCCTGGGTTATCAGCTTGATTGGTCGGCTCATGCGAATGGATAGCAATACACCAATAAGGGCGGCAAACACTGTGAGAAGAACTGCCCAGCCGATAATTTCATTCAAAAAGGATGTGTTCTCGGCAACAATAGCACTGTAAGGTTGGCTGATGACTACGGCGATAAATCGCTCTGAGCGGGTTGGATCAAAATTAATTTTTGTAAAGCCGGCAACTAACTTACCACCTGTTTGTTCTGGAAATAGCGTTAAATTTTGTTCCTTGTTGTCAGGCAGAAACAAACGCGCCATAAGCGGTATATCTTCCTGAACCCTGTATTTCTTGCCCAGATCAAAGCCATAGGTTTTAGTGCTATCCGGGTGTAACAGATAGCCACCATGATCATTGGTGATGTAAACATCACGACCATTACCATGAATTTGTTGTTGTATCTTGCGTAATTCATTGCCAACCTCAGCGGTAAGCGCAACAAGCCCAGCCAGATTTCCTGTTAATTCATCATATATAGGAGTGGCACTGCGGAGTACCTCTTGGTGTGGCACAACGACCTTGCCGTGTTCACGGTTAAGATTAATATCGGAAAGATAGATAGACCCAAGCGGAAGCATTAATGCTTCCTGCACATATTTTCGCTGCGATTTATCCTGCAAGTCAAAAACAGTCACCTGCCCATCGTTACGACCAACATGGACAATTTCATGTCCCTGAGTATTTATAAAACGAATGCTAAGATAGTTGGGTTTACTATTGAGCTGAGCGATATAAACCTCCTCTAACTCGTGCTGCCAATATTTGCCATCAACATTATGACTAGCGTCAAAACCATCATTATTGGTTGCTCGCAATATGCCTTGAATGGGGGAAACACTTGCTAGAAAAGTGACATCTTCATTTTGAGATATAATATGTGCATGAAGCTGATCACCTTCATCTTTGATCTTTTCAGCGATATCAGACAATGCATTTTTGACCAATATTTCAGATGTTTTTACATAAAACAAACTACCAATAACACCAACACTGCCCAGCACCAGCAGAATTGATATCAGACTAAATTTGTATGCTAGAGGTAATCTCATAAGACACCCTGACGGGCTGTTTTATCATTAGTTTTCAAACGATCCTACCTCAAGCTTTCGCAGTAACTCTTCTACCGCAGTATAGTCAAGTGGCTCTATCCAGCCGACATATTTTCCCGCATGCGCCACAACACCAGCTTCAGGCAGGTCAAGTAAGGCTTGCTTAATCTCTCCTGTTGTTACTGTCGATTTTAACGACACAAAAGTCCATTCTGGATACAAAGGCGTGCTCAAAAAAAATGGAAAACCATCTATGTCCTTATTGTTAAGGATACGAAAATAACGTAGATCAATTTTTCCTGCTGATTCCATTCGCTCTAACTGATCCGTTCGAACAACGCCAACATCAGCAAGTCCGTCTCGAACCGCATAGACCACCTCGTCCTGCAATCCATCCGCAAACAGTAATTCAGAAAAATCATGCTGGGGATTAATCCCATTTTCAAGCATTTCAGCCCAGGCCACACGCCAGCCACCAAAGGCGACGTCAGAAACCGCCATTACACGTTTGTCCTTTAAGTCTGTAAGACTGATAATGTCATCGTTTTTTGCATGAGTGAAAATAACTGAGCCAAAATATCTCTGTGCCGTATCTGCACGCCGGTTATTCAATGCGACTAGCGCTGAAGCTCCATATTGCTGTTTCAATTCAATATATGAAGCTGGATTGGTAATCACAAAATCAAACTCGCCCTTTGCCGCCAACATGTTTATCTCCTTTAGGCTGACAACAGGTTTAAGCGTAAAGGTGTGGGCGGAAACCCTATCAGTAAGATAATCCACCGTTGGCTGCCATTGCTGGATCGCATCAGCAACACCACTCTTAGCACGCACTGCCACGAGATATTCATCAGCAACACAGGTGTGGCCAAACAGGCCCATAAACAAGCTTAATCCAGACAGTATTTTATTCAGTTTCATTTGCATAAAACTATTTTTTACTCTGGCTCGGCATATTTTTCCTTGATGGTTACAATTTCAGGCAATAATTCAAGAAAATAATCTACCAATTGTGGCTCAAAATGTTCACCGCGCTCTTCTTTTATAAGATTTACTGAATCCTCAACTGACCAAGCCTTTTTGTATGGCCTAACCGAAGTTAGCGCATCAAACACATCAGCCAAGGCACACACACGGCCAACCAAAGGAATATCCTCACCAGACAGACCATTTGGATAGCCTTTACCATTCCATTTTTCGTGGTGAGTCAAGGCAATTTGATATGCCATTTTCATTAAATCAGAATCGTCATCACCTGACAGTATGTCCGCACCAATCTGGGAGTGCGTTTGCATGATTTTCCATTCGTCAGGTTCAAATTTACCTGGTTTAAGCAAAATATTATCGGCAATACCAATCTTGCCAATATCGTGCATTGGCGCTGCATTCAACAACAAGTCACAGTCATAGTTATTCATGCCAGCAGCCTTTCCCAACAACGCCGACACTTTACTCATGCGAATGATATGCAGGCCGGTTTCGTTATCGCGATACTCTGCTGCCCTGCCAAGCCGTCTGACAACTTGCAGGCGTGTATCATGCAACTCTTTAGTACGCTCCTGAACCATCTGTTCAAGAACTTCATTACGATAGCGAACCAGCTTTTGTGCCATATGCACTTTTAATAAATTATTCACCCTCGATAACAGCTCGTTACTATCAAAAGGTTTGGTGACATAGTCTATGGCGCCGTTATCCAGTGCTTGAATCTTATATTCCTGCGCATGCTGGGCTGTCAGCATCAAAATAGTGGGCATATCATCTCTGGCAGCCGCCTTCAATTGTGCCATCACTTCATAGCCATCCATATAAGGCATATTCAGATCAAGCAATACCAGATCACTATGATGCTGTTCAAATAAGGCTAATACCTGGCGTGAATCCTGGGTTGATACAATATTGCTATAACCAACATTTTGTAGCAGCCGAACCAATAACTTGATATTGGTTGCTTCATCATCAACCAGCAGAATACTGGCCTGTTTCTCATCGGTATTTATTGTCACTGAATTTATTCTCTATATTATCGATATTGAATCTAAAACCCGTCTATCACCTGCAACAGTCTGTCCACGTCAATGGGCTTGGTTATGTAATCATCAAACCCCTCTTTAAAACCTTTTTCTATGTCTTTTGGCATGGCGTTAGCACTCACGGCGATCACAGGGGTTTTTCGGGTGGCCGCATCCTGACGCAATAATTTAAGTGCATCTATACCGCTCATTCCCGGCAAATTAATATCCATAAGAATCAAGTCAGGCTGATGCTGTTTCGCCAGCGCCAATCCCAGAATCGCCTCTGGCGCGCTTAATAATCGAATATTTGGCTTCAAGGCCAGTATCTGTGCTACCAGCCGCATATTGGCTGGATTGTCTTCAATATAGAGTACGGTGTGTTTATCTTTCACCACATTCATAATCAATGATTGGCGTATATCCTGCTGCTTGCCATCATCTGATTCCTGCACTTCAGACTGATACGTTGCCAGTTTTGCCCGTGGTATTTCAACCCAAAAATTACTACCTTCACCAACAACACTATTAAACCCTATTTCTCCGCCCATCATTTCAACGATATTTTTGGTAATCACCAAACCAATACCTGTACCCTCGATATTGCTTTGCTCAGCACCAAGCCGGTTAAATACTGTAAATAATTGCGGTTGCAGTTCAATTGGAATCCCTGGCCCTGTATCAGAAACACCTAAGCGTATTTTGTCATCATCGACAACATTACAATATATTTGCATACGGCCATTTTTGCTGTTGTACTTCACCGCATTACTAAACAGGTTAAGCAACACTTGCTTAAGCTTGGTTCTATCTGCCATGACAGCCAAGCCATTTGAACAATATTCAAGTGTTTGGCGCTTTCCATTACAGAAAAAACATATGTCAATGCCGCGTTTATGTGCCATTTGCTTTGTTAGGGCCAGGCAATCATTAAGTAACTCGGGCACGAAAACAGGTTCGATTGAAATCGTTATGCCTCCGGCCTCTACCTTGCTCAGGTCCAACACCTCGTTGATAAGCTCAAGTAAGTGATTGCTTGCCTTGAGTATCTCGTTGACATTATCCATTTGCATGTCGGTTAAGCTTTCGCCAGGCGTCATCTGTAATAACTGGCCAAAACCAATAATGGCATTCATTGGCGTACGCAACTCGTGGCTCATCCTGGATAAAAACTGTGATTTACTTCGATTGGCATTCTCAGCATCTTCCTTGGCCTGCACCAGTGCCTGACGCACCTGCTTGTCTGAGCTAATATCACGCACAACATAAACAAGCCCACCATCAGCCAAAGCGGACAACGACAAGCTTTGCGGAAATTGAGTCCCATCCTGTTTCACACCAACAGTCTCACCACGCCAGAATCCTTCCATTTCAAAATAAGGCATGATCTCTTGATTAAATTTTTGTAGCTCTATTTCAGGATACAAGCTCTGCCATTGCCTGCCTATCAATTCATCGGGCACACCAAAACCATAAATATGTGCGTAGGCCGGGTTAAGATAAACATACTCACCTTCACTATTTAGAATGGCGATACCATCAACTGAACCATCCATAGCAGCCCGGTTTCTTTGCAGATCAAACTGTGCATTTTTAACCTGGGTAACATTCTGAACCACTCCCAGCATATGCAAGGCCTGTCCATCAGGACTGCGAACCACATCCCCTCGTTCAAGCAGCCAATGTACTTCGCCGTTATCCCAAACCACTCTGTGCTCAATTTCGTAATCTACCCCCAGATCAATACAAGCTGTTACGGCATCAATGACCTTTTGTCTGTCATCCGGGTGAATCGCAGCAATAAAGTTTTCATACGTTGTTTCGGGTATCGAATCACGATAGCCAAACAATGGCGCAATACGCTCAGACCAATACAGTTCGCCAGTTTTAATATTCCAGTCCCAGGTACCAATATTGGCAAAGGTCTGACTGCGCTTTAGTCGCTCTTCACTTGCCCGCAACGCGGTAATATCAGTTCGAGCAGACACATACTGATAGGGTTTTCCTTGCTCATCCAGAATTGGGACAATAGTTGATTCAACCCAATATTCATCACCATCCTTATTGTAGTTACAAATTACCCCGTGCCAGGCAAGGCCACTGCTAATGGTGTGCCACAAATCTTTATAAAATGATTCCGGGTGATGTTTTGACTTAAGAACACGGTGGTTTTGGCCCAGTAATTCTGCACGGCTATAACCACTGATCTCACAAAATTTATCATTGGCGTAGGTAATATTGCCTGCAACATCAGCAATACTGACAATGGCATGTTGACCAAGAATAATATTGCTATATTCAGTTTTACGCAGGCTGCGCTTAAGATCACGGTTGAGACGGGTCATCCAGCGCGCGCGTCTAGCCCTGGCAGTAACAGCAGAAACAAGATGGCCAGGGGCAACCGGCTTCGTCAAAAAGTCATCTCCACCAAGATTCATGGCGTTCAACTGTCGGCTCAGATCAGACTCTGTGGACAAAAACATAATCGGCATCTGAGCCCAGTTATCATCCTGACGTATCACCTGCGCCAGCTCAGGACCGCTACAACCGGGCATGTAAACATCCATTAATACCAAATCGGGCTGATATTCCTCCAATACGGTAAGCCCCTCCAGAGGCTTGTTTAAGGTTCTGACATCCATGCCCGCCTGCTGAAGGATGGTGGCGTAATATTCCAGCAGTTGCTCATCATCATCAATCACAAGAATGTGATATGGGCTGGTTTGTATTTGTCGCGTCAGGCCATTAAGCGTTTGAGTTAATGCCACTAGATCAAGTGGTTTACTGAAATAACGAACAGCCCCGGCACGGGCTGCGGCAAGACGAGCCTCAATATCAGAGCGCACAGAGATAAAGATTACTGGCGGACAAACAGGAAAACGCAGTTTCAGGGCTTCAATCGCTTCAGCTCCGGCAATGTCACCCTCTGTCAGCACCATGTCCATAACAATTGCGCCAGGCAACTGCTCTTCACACGCGGCTTCAAAATCGGCCAGGCGCGTAAAACAACATAATTGAAAATCATTATGTTCGAGGCAAGCCCTGATCCTGTCAGCTTGCAACACATCATCTTCCAGCAAATAAACCAGATCACTGGTCTCGATATCAGGTTTTGGCTCAATTTCAGGCGCAAGATAAAAATTTTTGCCAGGATGCCACTGCTGCACAGCCTTACACACCTTAACTAATGCCTTATCAATAACATTAATCAATGCCGCATCAATCCCAGCAGGCAGCCCATCACCCAAGCCAAGTAAAGGTTTCAGTTCAACTTCCAGCTCACGGGCAGCAGCGCCAACCATGATTGCCCCAAAGGTGCCTGCTGTGCCGGCCAAACTATGTGCCATACGGTGAAAATCCGAGATTGCTATGTATCCGGTATCACCTTGACGCAATAATAACCATTGCCCTTCAAGTTGACATAGCCTGTCCGGCAGCTGCTCATAAAACAGCTGTTGCAGCTTTGCCAGCTTTTCCAAGGCTGAACTTTTATCTGATGGTTCCCCCACACATCACCCCGATTGTCATGCTGCCATTCGAAATGTTACCAGACCACTCAAACATCACCGGATGACACAAGCCTTTATCTTAAAATAATCAGTAACTTACCTATATTTACCACGAAAACAAAGGCGATTAATGTTTTACAATCAACAATTTCTACATCGACACAACTGACAACATCATTAGCCAGGCAAATGCCAAGCCGGCAATTAAGGGTTAAAGGCAAAAAAACAGAAATAAAAAAGCTTTTGGCGGGGATTTACACACAGCCGCTTCCGTTGGTTTATTTTCATTTTCCTGTCAATAGGAAGCGTACTGTATAAATTTTTTTATAGCCGTGCAGATAACAGCATTTTCAACTCAGGCACACATGAACCACAATTGGTTCCGGCCTTTAGTGCCAGTCCAATCTCTTCTGCTGTTTGCAGGTTCTGGTCTTTGATTGCCGCCGAAAGAGTGTTGATACCCACCGAGAAACAAGCACAGACAATCCGTCCCACATCCTGCTGACCTGCCGGTGGTTTGCCGAGCAGCAAACCTTTGCGTTCATCTGCAACCAGGGCGTCTTTAGCAAACAAGCCCGCCAACCAGCTACGCGACGGTAGCTCATGGTTTGGGGCGATAAAGATACAACTCTCCACCCTGCTTTCAACCATGCGCACCCCTCGATAACGATGTGCCCGGGCATCAAGATACTCAACCCAGTTGACATCACTGCCTGACGCACACAACATACCCCTGGCCCAGGCAGGCCAATCCAATTCGGTCTGCTCACCGGCAAACTCATAACGATAAAAACCATCGCCTGTGGCTCGTGACCAATAACTGACACCGGCCATATCAAGACGCCGCCGGGTTAACAAAAAACCATGCCAGGCAGGTTGATACAGCGCAACACGCACAGGTGTCTGCTTAAGTTCCGGCTGACCAGAAACGGGATCAACCACCGGATTCACAATGGCTGAGACACGCGCATGACTGGCAAACTGATCATTCCAGTGCATGGGAATAAAAACACTGCCGCGCTGCTGGTCTTCACTCACGCGAACACGCACAATCACCTCACCCCACTGGCTAAACACCCGTGCCAGCACGCCTTCTTTTAGATTGGCATCCTTGGCATCATCAGGATGTATTTCGATATAAGATTCCGGGCTGTGCTCGCTCAACCGCGCCGCCTTGCCGGTACGGGTCATGGTATGCCATTGATCGCGCACCCGGCCGGTATTGAGGGTAAAAGGAAAATCATCTGTTGTTGAATTCTGCGGCAAACGCGGCTTTATTGGCAGCAATTGTGCCTTGCCACTGGCAGTAAAATAACGGCCATCGCTAAACATCCGTGGCATGCCCTTACCATTAACTACCGGCCATTGAATTGGTTTAAACCCATCATAATCAGCATTGCTGACACTGCTCAGCTCAGCGATATCAAAATCACGCTGGCCATTATTTTTATGGCCGGACAAGGCCGCATGTTCACGAAACACATCGGCAGATGAATCATAAGAAAAGCCATCCGAATAGCCCATCCGTTTTGCCACTTCAGCCACAATCCACCAATCAGCTTTGGCCTCACCCGGTGCTGGCAAAAATGCCTTTTGACGCGAGATACGCCGTTCGGAATTGGTGACCGTGCCATCCTTCTCGCCCCAGGCCAATGCAGGCAGCAATACGTCCGCCAGCACAGTGGTATCCGTTTCAGCCATAACATCCGACACTACTACCAGCTCGCATTTCTGCAACGCAGCTTTAACACGATCTGCATCCGGCAGACTTACCACCGGATTGGTAGCCAAAATCCATACCGCCTTTACCTTGCCCTCATCAATCGCATTAAACAGATCAACCGCCTTCAGGCCTTGATGATCGGCAATCACAGGCGATTGCCAAAAACCCTGCACCAGCTTGCGGTGATCGGCATTATCAATATCCATGTGTGCCGCCAGCATGTTCGCCAGCCCACCCACCTCACGGCCTCCCATGGCATTAGGCTGACCTGTAAACGAAAACGGTCCCATACCGGTACGACCAATACGGCCACTGAGTAAATGACAATTAATGATGGCATTCACCTTGTCCGTGCCGCTGGATGACTGATTAACACCCTGTGAATAAACCGTAATTACCCGCTCGGTACGAACAAACAAGCGGAAAAATTCCATCACGTCCGCCAGTGGCAAGCCACATTGCCCGGCCACACTTTCCACCGTCGGCGCACTGGTTTTTGCCTGCGCCAGAGCCTCGGCATGACCCTCGGTATAATTGCTGACAAACAGCTCATTGGTTTCGCCTGCTTCATCCAGGTGTGCCAACAAGCCGTTAAACAAAATGGCATCCGTTCCCGGCCTGAGTGACAGGTGCATATCGGCAATGTCGCAGGTAGCCGTCTTACGGGGATCAATGACGATCACCTGCAAATCAGAATGATCTTTCTTGGCCTGAACAATACGTTGATACAAAACTGGATGACACCAGGCGGCATTCGAACCCGCTAGCACAATCAGCTTGGCCCGTTCCAGATCTTCATAACAACAAGGCACGGTATCCGAACCAAAAGCGCGCTTATGCCCCGCCACCGACGATGACATGCACAGACGCGAATTGGTATCGATATTGGCCGTACCGATGTAGCCCTTCATCAGTTTATTGGCAACATAATAATCTTCCGTCAGCAACTGACCGGAAACATACATGGCCACTGAATCAGGACCATGCGCTTTAACGATGCGACTAAAACCATCAGCCACCTTGCTTAAAGCCGTTTCCCAATCACTACGCAGGCCATCCACCTTGGGATAAAGCAGGCGTTGATCAAGATCAAGCGTCTGGCCCAGAGCTGACCCTTTGGAACAGAGCCGGCCATAATTAGAGGGATGCTGCGTATCACCGCCAATATCAACACCATCATCGGTGACAGTCGCCAGCACTCCACAGCCAACGCCACAGTAAGGACAGGTTGTTTGAGTTGTTTCAATCATTTTCTACAACGCCAAATAAACCACCCCGGCCTCAACCTTGGTCTCATACTTACCAGTGCATCCTTCATCCGGTTCCTGAGCTTCACCACTGGCCAGGTCAATTTTCCAGTTATGCAAAGGGCAAGTGACGGTATGACCATGCACAATACCCTGCGACAATGGCCCCTGTTTATGCGGGCACGAATCGCGCAAAGCAAAGACATGATCATCAGCTGCGCGAAACACTGCGATATCACCCTTGGCCGTTTCGACCACGCGTGAACCCAGTTTTGGAATCTCTTCCACAGCACCAATTTCTATCCAGTTACTCATCTACATCAACCTCTTTAATCTGCAACGTCATTACGGCAAAGACCGGAATGAAAAATCTTGTTAGCCAATTTTCTTGATCGGAATATAGACCTTGCGTGTTTCCGCATCCGCAACTTCCCTGGCCCACGGATCAAACTTGAATACATCCTGTGAATCAAGAAAACGTTGATTCAAGACTTTGCGTCCAACCTCGTCTTCAACTACTTTTTCTTTTACATAGCTCAGACCAACACGCTCGATCCATGGTGCAGTACGCTCAAGGTAGTGCGCCTCTTCTCTGTAGATCTGCATAAAGGCACCACAGTATTCCATGGCCTCTTCTTCAGTTGCCACACGCGCCAGCAGATCAGTCGCCTTGACATGAATTCCGCCATTCCCCCCCACATGCAGCTCATAACCGGAATCAACACAGACCACACCAAAGTCTTTAATAGTGGCTTCGGCACAGTTACGCGGACAACCTGACACAGCAATCTTGAACTTGTGCGGTGTTTGCGAACCCCAGGTCATCTCTTCGATCTTGATCCCCAAACCGGTGGAATCCTGCGTACCAAAGCGGCACCACTCTTCACCGACACAGGTTTTCACCGTACGCAAAGATTTGCCATAGGCATGACCCGAGACCATACCGGCCTTATTCAGATCACTCCAAATCTCTGGTAAGTCTTCTTTCTTAATACCGAACAAATCGATACGCTGACCACCCGTCACCTTAACCATCTTGGCATCGAATTTTTCTGCGGCATCGGCAATGGCACGCAACTCATTCGGTGTTGTCACCCCGCCCCACATACGCGGCACCACTGAATAAGTACCATCTTTCTGAATATTGGCGTGAACACGCTCATTGATGAAGCGCGACTGCGGATCATCCACCGACTCATTCGGCCAGGCCGCCAACACATAAAAGTTCAGTGCCGGACGACATGAAGCACAACCATCTGGCGTCTTCCATTCCAGGAATTCGTGTACCGCAGGAATCGAGGTCAGCTCATTGTGTTTGATGGCATGACGCACTTCATCGTGGGTGTGTTCTGTGCAACCACACATGGCCTTTTTCTTCGGCGTGTCGGAATAATCACCCACGGTTGAAGCCAGAATCTGCTCCACAAGACCGGTACAAGAACCACACGAGGCCGCAGCCTTGGTGTGCGCCTTCACCTCTTCCAGGGTAAACAGACCTTTATCAGTAATGGCATTGACGATATCGCCCTTACAAACGCCGTTACAACCACACACTTCCATGTCATCACTCATGGCCGAGGCGGCATTCTCACCACCATGGCCCGCATCACCCAAATGGGCCTGCCCAAACATCAGGTGATCACGAATATCCGAAACATCTGTGCCGTCACGCAGCATCTGGAAATACCAGGCACCATCCACCGTGTCACCATACATCACCGCGCCGTGGATTTTATTGTCTTTCAGTACGACTTTTTTATACACACCATTGGCAACATCTTTCATGATGATGTCTTCGGTAGTGTCATCTCCGGTAAAATCACCGGCCGAAAACAGATCAATGCCAGTCACCTTCAACTTGGTAGACGTCACCGACCCTTCATAACGACCAATACCGAATTTTGCCAAATGGTTAGCACAGACCTTGCCCTGTTCAAACAACGGCGCCACCAGACCATAGGTTTCACCACGATGCTGCACACACTCACCAACAGAATAGATCTTTGGGTCAAAGGTCTGCATGGTATCGTTCACCACAATGCCGCGCTCGCAGTGCAGGCCGATCTTTTCAGCCAATTCGATATTGGGGCGAATACCCGCCGCCATCACCACGATGTCGGCAGAAATTTCCAGGCCATCCTTAAAACGCACCGCTTTAACACAGTCATCCCCAAGAATCGCCTCGGTCTGAGTCGCCATCAGGAATTGCAGCCCCTTCTCTTCCAATGACTGCTGCAACATGCGGCCAGAGACATCATCCATCTGCCGCTCCATCAAGGTGTCAGTCAAATGCACCACCGTCACATCCATGCCCTGGATCTTCAGGCCATTGGCCGCCTCAAGCCCCAGCAAACCGCCACCAATCACCACCGCGTGGGTTTTGGTTTTGGCAGTACCCAGCATGGTATCGACGTCTTTGATATCACGAAAACCAATCACACCCGGCAGCCCATGCCCCGGCACAGGAATAATAAAAGGGTTGGAACCCGTCGCTAATAACAAGCGATCATACGTCTCTTCAGTGCCATCATCAGCAATTACCTTGCGGCCCTTGCGATCTACGTCAACAACGGTCTTGCCTACATGCAGCTTGATATTATTTTCTTCATACCAGTCAAGGGTGTTGAGCATGATGTCATCAATCGTTTTGTCACCCGCCAACACCGGCGACAGTAAAATGCGGTTGTAGTTACCGTAAGGCTCAGCGCCAAACACAGTGATGTCATACATATCCGGCGCAATCTTCAGCAACTCTTCAATGGTGCGCACACCCGCCATGCCGTTACCGACCAATACCAACTTTTCTTTCATAAACTGCTCCAAATCAAGAAACCTTCACTATTGATAGAGCTAGAGCAAAGGCTGTGCCAGAAAACGGGGCACAAACATAACCAATTGTTTTACATAAAAAAATACAAAAATTACAGCCCACAAAAACAACACGCCCAACCATACTGGCACAATTGTGATGCACCACCGCCCCATTAAAGTGCAAACCCAAAACAGCCTAAATACAGACAATCACTGAATTCCTGTCTATGCGTCTAACCACCCTATTAGAGGGATCTCTGAACAAACACCAGCAAATTTAAGATAGTATTCCAAGCTTATGACCTGTCTGTGAGACGACGCTTTACGGCAAACAATGAATAAGAGCAACCGGGCATTTATTCAGGAGCGTTACAACATAGATCCTGGCCGCGATGCAAAAACAGCCTGCCAGTGGCCCGGACCTTTAATATAAGGATGAAGGCTATCTCGCAGACAGCCCAAAACAGTTATTATAAACCTGCTTGGTATTGATGAATCAGCTAACCAAAGTTCTCGAACGTTTAAAATTCACCTCTCGGGTCAGTATTGTAGAAATGCTGACTTCCGCCATCTCTGCGTCCATTGCTCTGGCAATCGTCGTCTGGGTAAGCAAGCAAAGCCTATCAGGCATCAACATCCCCTTTATCATGGCCTCGATGGGAGCAACTGCGGTAATCTTATTTGCGACACCTAACAGCCCCATGGGCCGACCCTGGCCATTATTGGCTGGTCACTTTGTTGCGGCCTTTATTGCCATCAGTTGTGGCAAACTGACTTCAAACCTGATGATCTCAGTGCCATTAGCCATCGGCCTGGTGATCTTTGCCATGCACTACCTGCGCTGCATCCATCCCCCTGGCGGTGCCACCGCCCTGCTCGCTCTGCTGGGGGGAACTGAGGTCAGCGCAATCGGTTATCAGTTCATGCTCACGCCACTGGCGATCAATCTGCTGATTCTGGCGCTGGTGGCTTATGCTCTCAATAAGTTGCGCGCCGAAAAAGGTCGCTATACACGCGTTGAAATTCCAAGCGGCTGGCAACAACGCCGGCAAACAAAAACAACGCCACGCTTCAAGACTCAGGATCTGCAAGCAGCCATTCACTCTCTCGACAGCTACATCGACATGGATGCAGAACAACTGGCACAACTTTATGAGCTGGCCGAGCAACAGCGTTATTCGCGCAAGCTGGGAACATTAAGCTGTGGCGAGGTGATGGAACAGGCCATTAGCCGTGAATATGGCGACAGCCTACAGGAAGCCTGGGCACAACTCAGCCACGATGACCAACAGGCAATTGTGGTGACTGACCGCGCCCGTCACATTAAAGGCATCCTGACACTAAGTGATTTTATCAAACACGCCCAGATCTTTGATCTAAACACAGAACAGCAACGAGTGGCCGCATTAATCAAGCCCAGCACCACGCTGACCTCGGACAAACCCGAGGTCATCGGCCAGATCATGAGTACAACCACCTACTGCGCTCAACAGGATAAAAGCGCTGCCGATGTATGGCCAATGTTCGAACGCTATAACATCGAACATCTTCCAGTCGTCGATCAGAACAATAAGCTGCAAGGCATCATTCATCGCTCAACACTGGCACCACGGCTTAGCAGTAGCCACCAAAATTAGCCATACCATCACTTTTACGACAACAAAGATTTATGTCGGCTTTCTTTACGGTTTTAGTTTTTATTTTTCGGCAGTCTTGCCTGACAAAGCATAACCACTTGTTTATATTAAATATTAGAGTTTTGGAATACACCTTGCATGTATAATTATTAGAAAATAACAACAAGGAGCCTACAAAAATGACAAAGGAACAAAGCATATCTAAAAAAATTGCTTCATCCCTGGCAATCGCCCTTCTATGCGGCCTCAGCTTTAGCGCCAGCGCAGCCCCAATTTACTGGACAGACTGGACTACAAGCAGTAGCACTCAAGCCGGATTTGAGGGCAAAGGCACCATTACAACAAGCACATCAACCGTTGACGTTACCTACACCAACCCGCAAGGCGTTGGTTTTTTCCAAAGCAATGGTGGCATCGACTACTGGCAGAATATCCACAGTGGGCGCAATCCTTCCACCTCACCCTACACCAGCGCCGCAGTAGATAACATCCCCACCGGAACGGACATCGTTGGCTTGCGGTACGCAGGCAGCCAAACCCTTACCTTTTCTGAAGCAATTGCCAATCCGGTTTTCTCTTATGTAAGCCTTAACGGCAATGGTTATAGCTTTGATCAAGACTTCGAAATTTTGAGTTTTGGTAATGCGAGTGACGGCAACGACTGCGGCTACTGGGGGTGTGGTACTTCGTATAAAAATGTCGTTGACCTGGGCGGTGGTATTTTTGAATATCAACTGCTTGGAACCGGCGAACCCCATGGCACAATCCAGTTCACAGGCGCCTTTAATACCGTTAGCTGGAACAGCCTGAGTAACGAATACTGGAACGGCTTCACTGTAGGCATTCAAGGAACCAAGGTCGAAATATTTGACAACACTGTTCCAGAACCTGCCCCTTTGGCACTATTAACATTAGGGTTGCTAAGCCTTGGCTATTTCCGTAAAAGGAAACCAGCCCAGTAAGTAGCTCGTTTGGTGGGGGCTTGAAAGTAATGACCAGGTCTATGAATAGATATTCATAAGCCTTTTTCAGTCCCTACCGACCCTCCCCATTTAACCCCGCCATCACCCGGCGCTAAACAACCGGCCCCTTTTTCTGTTCACAGCACCGCTTCTTCCTGATCAATCTAAATTATCGATATACCGTGCACGTTAGCATTGCCTGACCCGCCTATGTACACTGCTTGTTCAACCACAACAAGGAGCGTTCTAATAATGAAAACAATTCGTAAAACTCTCTTCACTGCAGGTCTGATTTGTGCCGCCACACTACAACCTCTAGTCGCGCAAGCCGTTAGCTGCAATGACGACGAAGAATTAGTCCGCATCAAAGGCAAGATTTTCAATAACGCCATACAGCCTGGCACAACCCTGGGGACAGCACGCATCAAAATTGGTGACGATAAAATGAAATGCGGAATCATGGGACAAGGCGCAGTAGGAAATGACGGTTCAATTAATTTTATTCATACCCTTGTATGCAATGATAAAGTTATCTTCCCCCTAACCGGCGATATCATTCACTCACAAATCAGCCTAAACACAACCGGCTTCGCTAATTTCCAAGCTTGCCCAGATGGCTTCCCCCCTGGCTCAGCCGTTGGCACCTTTCAAGAAACATCAGTACCAATTTCTGGCACTGGCCGAGGTGTATTCAAAAATGTGGAGCGTGGCGAAATCCACATTCATGGCACAATCAATTGCTTAGCCGCCATTGATATGAAACTGTCTGGTGCTATCTGCATGAGAGATGATGATTAAAAAAAGACTTGATTGATTCGTTGCCGTACCCGGATATTAATCTGGGTATGGCAAAATCATGCTGATTAAGATCAATAGAAAAAAACTGAAGGAAAAATAACTTGAGGCCATAACAAATATTCCGCGTAAAACCACGGCATAATTTTTTCCCAAAAAATCATGTCTGAATCGTTCTAAAAAAAGCTTCCAGGAGCAATACATATGAGCAATGATCAACACCCGGCAACCGAGGAGGATATAAAAAAAGCCGAAGGTAAGGCCTTCATCAAAAAACTAATCATTGCCAAAGTGATACTGTTGGTTTTCATGGCAGGTATCGGTTATTACTTATTTATGACCATCTAAGGAAAGTCAGATGAGCTTTTACACCCCCTTTATGGTGACGTGGTCAACCTTTTTTTGACAACCTAGTTAAGCCGCTTTTTTCATTTCCAATAATTTTTGTTCATAGTCGCAGGGGCTCATGTAATCCAAATAGGAATGAAGTCTCTGAGTGTTATAGAACATAGTGATGTATCCCAGTATGTCCTGCTGCGCTTCATGGCGAGTCTGGTAGTGTTGCCATTGCACCTGTTCCTGCTTCAGGCTGCCAAAAAAGCTCTCAACGACCGCGTTATCCCAACAATCGCCCTCGCCTAAAGCGCCTACTGTCGGTGCGGCTCATGCTGCCTTTAAACCCATGAGCCTTGAGCAACCGCCGGAAGGCTTTGCTGGCATACTGCGAACCCCGATCCGAATGATGAATCAAACCGGCCTGGGGCCTGCGTCGCCAGATGGCCATTTTCAGTGCATCACAAACCAGCCTGGCCTTCATTCGCGAACTCATGCTCCAGCCAACGACTTGACGTGAACACAGGTCGATCACCACGGCCAGGTAAACCAGCCTTCTTGTGTCCAGATGTACGTCACATCAGAGGCATAGACCCGGTCGGTTTGTGCCACATCAAACTGACGTTCCAGCAGGTTGTCAAACACAGG
>JAJRUN010000083.1 GCA_024277755.1 Gammaproteobacteria bacterium
AAAAATGGCTAATATTCTCCTGCTTTTCGTTAGAAAACTTGTCAATAGCTCGCTATTAACTGCATTTTCTGCCTCAATCAGAAAAATATTAGCTCATTTTTCTTTCGCGCCTGTATCGTGCAAAGGTCTCACTGTATTAGTATTTCAATATTCTGTATTTCCGAGTAAAATACTTGGTTTTTGTGCCCGAGAAGAATTTGAGGAGTAGTTATGGATATTATGGAAACAATTAAACAGCAGGTAGAGGGTGCCCCTGTGGTGCTGTACATGAAGGGTACGCCGCAGTTCCCTATGTGTGGTTTTTCTGCCCGGGTGGTTGAGGCGCTGAAGCAGGTGGGTGCCAAATATGATTCCTACAATGTTCTTGAACAGCCTGAAATTCGTGCCAACCTGCCTAAATATGCTGATTGGCCAACCTTTCCCCAGCTCTATATTAATGGTGAGCTGGCCGGTGGTTGCGATATCGTCATGGCAATGTATGAAAATGGTGAGCTTGAAACTATGGTCAAGGCTGCGCTGGCCTAGTTTTTAGTGTGGTTTGGATGTGAAAGGCCGCTCTCTTCTGGAGGGTGGCCTTTTTTCGTTCAAGGGTAGGTTTATTAAGGTTGATTTTAGTTTGAACGATTAAGCTGGTGTCACAAATTTGAAATGTGAGTAACTGGAGGTGTCTGATGCGATTTCAACAGATTTTGACTTATGCGGTGGCTGTTGCATTTTTGAGTGGTGCTTCATGGGTGCAGGCGGGGGGTAAATACAGGGTTGAGGCGGTAAGCAATCAGCAGTATCAGGATGAGTGTGGTGCTTGTCATTTCGCTTATCAGCCGGGTTTGTTGCCGGCGCGTTCCTGGCGTAAGCTGATGGACAATCTAGCCGATCACTTTGGTGAAAATGCTGAGTTTGATGAGGCGGATAGACTGGTCTTATTGGCCTATCTTGAGAAAAATAGCGCTGATAAAAGTGGCTCTTATTTATCTCGCAAGGTGATGCGTTCATTGCCGCGTAAGGGGACTGTGATGAAGATTAGCAAACTGGGTTTCATGGCCCATGAGCATGACGAAATTCCACGCCGATTATTCAAGGATAGTTTGCAAGGGCTGACCAACTGTAATGACTGCCATCAGCGTGCCGAGCAAGGTTCTTACAACGAGCGTGAGATAAAGATTCCCGGTTATGGCCGGTGGGATGATTAAGCAATGAATAAACAGTGTCTGTTTTTGCTGTGTCTATTGTTGCCCGCAGTGGCGATGGCTGATACGGATGATCATGAGGCTGCAAAGCGTCTTCGAGAAGCCGGTGAGATTGTTTCACTGGAAAAACTGTTCGCTGACGTGCGCAATCGACACAGTGGTCGTGTGTTTAAAATTGAGCTGGAGCACGAGCGTGGCCAATATGTCTATGAGATTGAAATGGTCGATGATGCTGGCAGGGTGCATGAATATTATTATGACGCCAGGGATGGGCAGTTGTTGTGGGAAGAAACCGGCGATGACGAGGAGCATGAATGAGACTGCTATTGGTCGAGGATGATGTTGATTTGGGGCAACAGCTAAAGCAGGATTTAACCAAGGCAGGCTTTGCGGTTGATCTGGTTGATAATGGACTGGATGCTGAGTTTATGGGCGATGAAGAGGCCTATGATTTGGTGGTGCTTGATTTGGGTCTGCCGCAACGCCCTGGTTTAGAGGTGTTGCAGAGCTGGCGTTCGCGGAATAATAAAGTCCCGGTGGTGATTTTGACGGCACGTGATGCCTGGCATGAAAAGGTCGATGGCTTCAAGGCTGGCGCAGATGATTATCTGGCCAAACCTTTTCACACGGAAGAGTTGTTGATGCGCATACAGGCGGTGATCCGGCGTAACAATGATCAAACCGCTGGAGAGGAACTGAAGGTTGCGCAGTTGAGTCTGGATGAAGAACGGCAGACGGTGACTACAGCCAGCGGTGAGAGGTTTGAATTGACCGGCACTGAGTTTAGGTTGTTGCGTTATTTTATGCTGCATCCGGGGCGTATCTTGTCGAAGTCGGTGTTGACTGAACACGTCTACGATTATGATTCTGACAAGGATAGTAACGTCATCGAGGTTTATATTAATCGCCTGCGCCAAAAACTGGGTAAGGCGCTGATCCAGACTAAACGTGGCCAGGGTTATATCTTTAAGGGTGATGAGGCTTGAGGTCACTGCTTGCCCGTCTTAGTCTGGGCTTGGGTTTGAGTTTGATTGTGTTGTTTGCATTACAGTGGTGGGTGGTTAATACGGCAGCCAGGTCGTTGGCAGAAAGCTACGTCGTCTCACGGTTGGAACATGATGCGGAGAGCTTTCTTGCTAATATTGATTTTCCAGCAGATGGCGTAATGAAATTCGATGCCAATCACTATAATCCGATTTATTATGTCCCCTTTTCCGGCCACTATTTTCTCTTGCAGAGTGCTGAACAATTACAGCGTTCGCGTTCGTTATGGGATCAGGAATTCCCGGCGTATGTGGTAACCGATGAGCCGCAATATCTGGCAGGCCCAGAGTCGCAACGGTTATTGGTGATTGTGCGTGAATACTACAAACAGGGTAATGCGCTGAGGATAGTTGTGGCTGAGGATATGACTCCTTTGCAACACCAGTTAGATCAATTTGAACAATATTATGCCTTGATTAGTTTGGTTGTGATGATTCTGGTGATTCTGCTTCAAGCGGGTATCGCCAAGCGCAGTCTGCGGCCACTTGGTTTTGTCATCGATGATATGAAACGCCTGGAGGTGGGTGAGGTTGCTGAACTGCGCGAAGATGTGCCCGACGAGGTTCAACCACTGGTAAAAGAATTTAATCATTTGTTGCAGCTGATGCGACAGCGGCTGGAGCGCTCGCGCTCGGCGCTGGGTAATCTGGCCCATGCCCTGAAGACACCGCTGACGGTGATGATGCAGCTGGAAGAGACGGATGTTTTAAAGCAGCAGCCGCAGCTGCAAGGACAGCTCAAAGACCAAACTATTCAGATTAGACAGATTATTGATCGCCAGCTTAAACGGGCGCGTCTGGCCGGTGTTTCAACCCCGGGCTTGAGTTTTGATGCAGCCAAAGAGCTAGAGGGTCTGGCGCAGGTACTCAGGCAGATTTATGCCGACAGAGGCTTGCAGATTGAACTGGATATTTCCGCCGATAAATTTTTTGCCGGTGACCGTGAGGATATGATGGAGCTGTTTGGCAATTTGCTGGATAACGCCTGTAAGTGGGCGAATCAGTGTGTCCTGTTAACGGTTTATGATAAGCCGGGGCTGGTGGTGTCGGTGGAGGATGACGGCCCGGGCTGTGCGCCTGAATTGAGACAACAGCTTGATCAGCGTGGTCAACGATTGGATGAGAGCACGGCCGGCCATGGTCTTGGTCTGGCAATTGTTCGCGATATTGTTGAGCACTATCAGGGCAGCCTGGTGTTTACTGAGTCGGATGCCTTGGGCGGTTTCAGGGTTGATGTAGTCTTGCCTGTTAACCGACTGTTAAATCAGTCGGGCTGAAGATCATGCCAGGTGTTGACGATTTTGCAGAACAGGTCGGCGGTCTTTTCGGCATCATAAATGGCTGAGTGGGCCTGCTCGTTATCCCAGTCCATATTCGCGGATTGAGCGGCCCGTGCCAGCACCGTCTGACCGTAAGCCAGTGCCGACAAGGTGACCGTGTCAAAGGTGCTGAAATCATGAAAAGGGTTTTTAACCTTGGTGCGTTTCACCGCTGCCTTGATAAAGCCCAGATCGAAGAGCGGGTTGTGGGCTACCATGATGGCACGGGTGCAGTCGTGGGCCTTTACCTCTTGGCGAATGGGTTCAAAAATCATTTCCAATGCCGGTTTTTCTTCCAGTGCTTCACGGAACGGGTGGTGTGGGTCTATGCCGGTAAAGGCGAGTGAGGCGGGTTCCAGGTTGGCACCTGGAAAGGGCACCACATGACAGGCGTGGGTCTTGCCGCGATAGAGCCGGCCTTCTTCATCCATGCGCACGATGACGGCGGCAATTTCCAGTACTGCATCGGTTTCGGAATTAAATCCGGCAGTCTCAATGTCGACCACGATGGGTAGGAAGCCGCGAAAACGATCGGTGATTCTAGGAAGTGAAGCGTGCATCTTTAAACTCTGCTTTTGATTGTATGGTTATGTTTGTGTTTCAGTGCTGTGAACCAGTTGCCAGGCTAGTTCGCCACCGGCACGCAAGGGCACAACGACATCGTCAGCAAAGGCAAATTCTTTGGGTACGGCCCATTTCAGACGTACCAGCGACAGCGTTTGTTGATTGATTGGTAAATCGTAAAACTGGGCGCCAAAGCGGCTGGCAAAGCCGTCCAGTTTGCCCAGGGCACCGACTGATTCAAAGGCCTCGGCATAAAGCTCGATAGCAGCGAAGGCAGTGTAGGCGCCAGCGCAACCACAACTGCTCTCTTTCGCCCCTTTGATATGAGGGGCGCTGTC
>JAJRUN010000084.1 GCA_024277755.1 Gammaproteobacteria bacterium
AGGCGCGAAAGAAAAATGAGCTAATATTTTTCTGATTGAGGCAGAAAATGCAGTTAATAGCGAGCTATTGACAAGTTTTCTAACGAAAAGCAGGAGAATATTAGCCATTTTTACTCGTGATTGTATCGTGCAAAGGTCTCTATATATATGGTCATCGCCCAAAACGGGACTAGCTTTACCTTTTATATTGGCGGCAATCCCTTTCCCACAAAATTCATTGCAAGTTGTTGCATATTCATAGTTCATCACTATAATTTATCTCGATATCATTATGAAATACTGTGTGTTTTTATGTTTCAATCAAAGTCATAAAAACGGCAGACAAAGGTTGTAGACAGGCAAAGCCAGCAGCTTTTGATTGTCAAAGACTTGACATAAACATACTAAACAGCATTGCCCGAACCTTTAACCAGTTGATTTTAATAAGATTCAGCACCAATAAAAAAGTTGGCATGCATATCGCATAGGTAAAGGCAGTCAGGAGAACTTTTATGAATGCATTGGTACAAGAAGTTGAACAACCACGCTACGACCGACTCGGCAACCTTGCCTTGGCAGCCACCATGGCCGACAAGGAAGATAATAAAGACGAGTTGCAAAAGGCGCTAAAGCTGTCCGGCATCCTACAAACCACGCTGGAAATCGACAAGCTCATTGATATCTTCGCCCACGAAATAATCAAGCTGGTTAACTATCAATGCATTAGCTACAACCATCGGGAACAGACCATTAGTCATATTATTGGCAAAGCTGCCGAGCATTCCTGCACCTATCGTCTGGTCGTCGCTGGCGAATCACTGGGCGAACTGGTCATCAGTCGCGACAACAAGTTCAGCAAGCCCGAAACTACCCTTATTGAGTCCCTGTTGTGTGGCCTGGTCTATCCACTACGCAACGCCCTGCTTTATCAAAAAGCAATTGAAGCCGCACATAAAGATCCTCTCACCGGGGTCAACAACCGAGTAAGTATGGATGAAATCATTGACAGGGAAGTCAACCTTTCAACCCGTCACGGTTCAGATCTGTCGCTACTGGCCATGGACATTGATCACTTCAAAAAGGTCAACGACACCTACGGACACGCCATGGGTGACTGTGTTATCAAGGCCGTTGCCGAGGCAGCCCAGGCCGCGATTCGAACCTCAGATATGGTATTCCGCTATGGCGGTGAAGAATTTCTCATCCTGCTCAGCAATACCGGCCGCGATGGCGCCACTTTGCTCGCCGAACGTCTGCGCCAGAAGATTGAAGAAACCTGCATTATCTGCGATGGCACCCACGTATCTGCCACCGTCAGTATCGGCGTCACCTGCATGAACAGCAAAGACGACAGCCGCAGTGAAATGTTTTCCCGCGCCGATACGGCCCTCTACCAGGCAAAATCTTCCGGCAGAAACCGCTGTAATTTCTTTTCTGCGGAAGACTAATCCAGTCCTAAACATACAAATCATTCAGTAGCCACAGACAACAAGCACAAGTAAAATTCCAGTCTAGCGACGATCGACTAAGGATCTGGCGCAGACTGGATTTTTGCGTTTATGAACAGAAAAAATACAACACAGCTCCCCGCAGAATGGGCACCACAAAGTGCCATCATGCTCACCTGGCCGCACATGCATAGCGATTGGCAAGCCTTTTTGGAGAATGTTGAACCTGTGTTTTGTGATATTGCCTACCACAGCTCATTGCACCAACGAGTGCTGATTTGCTGCTGGGACGACAGCCATCAGAAGCATGTCAGCAAGCTGTTAAAGGAACGCGGCACCGATCTTACGCGAATACGTTTTTACAAAATTAAATCGAACGACAGTTGGACACGCGATCATGGCCCCATCACGATTATCAAACAGCAACAGCCTGTTTTGCTGGACTTCGGCTTCAATGGCTGGGGCAACAAGTATGAAGCCAAACTCGATAACGCCATCAACCGCCAGCTATGCAGCCAGGGTGCCTTTGCCGACAGCCCGTTTGAAAGCATCGACTTAATCCTGGAAGGCGGCAGTATAGAAAGCGATGGCCTCGGCACCCTGCTGACCACCCGCCGCTGCCTGTTATCGCCACAGCGCAACCCATCACTCAACAAGTCACAGCTAGAGACACAACTCAGCCAACTGCTGGGAGTCGAGCGTTTTTTGTGGCTGGAACATGGCCACCTGGCTGGCGATGACACAGACAGCCATATTGATACCCTGGCGCGTTTCTGTTGCCCTGACACCATCTGCCACGTCAGCTGCGATGACCCGACAGACGAACATTACCCCGCACTGCAAGCCATGGCAGCGGAACTCGCCACGTTCAGGCAGGCCAATGGCAAACCCTACAAATTGGTTCCTCTGCCTATGCCCCAGCCCATCTATAACGAAGACGGGGTGCGCCTGCCTGCCACCTATGCCAATTTCCTGATCATCAATAACGCAGTGCTGATGCCTGGCTATGAAGATGAACATGACGGCCTTGCCCTGCAACAACTGGCAAACTGTTTTCCAGACCGGGAAATCATCGCCATCAACTGCAAGCCCTTAATCGAACAATATGGCAGCCTGCACTGTGTCACCATGCAGTTACCCAAAGGAGTACTGGCTTAACATGAGCAACAAAACCTTGAAAATCGCGCTAGTGCAACGCAGTTGCATGAATGACCAGGCAGCAAACCTTGACGCCAACCTCGACGCCATCAAACAAGCAGCGGCCAATGGTGCCAAACTGGTTTTGTTACAAGAGCTGCACAACAGCCACTATTTCTGCCAGACAGAAGACACCAGCAACTTTGACCTGGCCGAAACCATTCCCGGCCCCAGCACAGACACGCTGGCCGCCTGCGCCAGAGAAAATGGTGTGGTCATTGTTGCATCGCTGTTTGAAAAACGTGCCACCGGGCTTTATCACAACACCGCTGTTGTTTTTGAACAGGACGGCTCGATTGCAGGCAGATATCGCAAAATGCATATCCCCGACGATCCAGGCTTTCATGAAAAGTTTTATTTCACCCCCGGCGATCTCGGTTTTAATCCCATCGACACCTCCGTGGGTTGTCTGGGGGTACTGATCTGCTGGGATCAATGGTACCCAGAGGCCGCTCGTTTGATGGCACTGGCCGGTGCCGAATTATTGCTCTACCCCACCGCCATCGGCTGGGACCCGCGCGATGATCAGGCCGAGCAACAACGCCAGCGTGATGCCTGGACCACCATTCAACGCAGCCACGCCATCGCCAATGGCATACCAGTATTGTCATGCAACCGCACCGGCCATGAGCCTGACCCCAGCCACCAGAGTCGGGGCATACAGTTCTGGGGCAGCAGCTTTGTCGCTGGATCACACGGGGAACTGCTAGCCGAGGCCAGCGAAGATCAGGCAGGGATTCTTTATGCCGACATTGACATGGGTCGCAGTGAACAGATTCGCCGCATCTGGCCCTACCTGCGTGACCGTCGCATTGATGCCTATACCGACCTCAACCTGCGCTATCGCGATTAAGACCACTATCAGCCACAGACGCTAAGCGTGATTTGTGAAATAATGGATCTCATACACAAATATAAAAACAACGGGAAGAATAACGATGATCGTCATACTCGAACCAGGCATAGATAAATCCGGTGCCGACTACACCGCCGTCATGGATTATCTGACCAACCAGCCCGGCATCCAGGTACGCGTGCATGAAGAATCAGGTGTGCACCAGGTATTAACCGAACTCTATCTTGTCGGCGACACAAAAACCCTCGACAGCGAAGAGATAAGCGCCCTGGCCGGTGTTGAGCGCGTCGTACGCATCTCACAGGACTACCGCATCCTCGGTCGCCACAAAGACGACAACCGCTCCACTCACTTTGAATACAACGGCGTCACCTTCAGCCAGGACAACCTGCATATCTTTGCCGGTCTTTGTGCCGTCGACAATCCCACCCACGTTGGGCAAATGATGAAAGTGCTACAGGAACACGGCCAGGTGGTCACCCGCATGGGGGCCTACAAACCGCGCACCAGCCCTTACGCCTTCCAGGGTCACGGCAAAGAATGTCTGCCTTATGTTTTCGAACTGGCAGGTAAATACGGCATCAAAGTCATCGCCATGGAAGTCACCTGCGAACAGCATGTTGCCGAAATTCAGGAAACCCTGGAGCAGACCGGCCACCCCACTGGCGTTATGCTGCAAATCGGCACCCGCAACACCCAGAATTTTGAACTGTTAAAAGCAGTTGGCCGCCAAAAAGAGATGCCGGTACTGCTGAAACGTGGTTTCGGCATCACCCTGGAAGAATCACTCAACGCCGCCGAATACATGGCCTCCGAAGGCAACCGCAAGGTCATCTTCGCCCTGCGCGGCATGAAAACCAACATGGGCGATCCGCACCGCAACTTCGTCGATTTCTCGCACGTCCCGGTCGTCAAACGCCTGACCCGCATGCCAGTCTGCATCGACCCGTCACACTCGGTCGGCAGCCGTGAATCTTCACCAGATGGTTTGATGGACGTCTTCCACGTCACCGCCCAGGGCATCGTCGCCGGCGCCAACATGGTACTGGTTGATTTTCACCCCAATCCGGCCAAGGCACTGGTGGATGGACCGCAGGCACTGCTGATAAGTGAACTGCCCTACTTCCTCGAAGACTGCCGTATCGCTCGCGAAGCCTACGAAGCACGAGTGAAAAACATCCATCGTATTCGTCCCGCATAAACAGCACCACGGCAATGAAACCCGGATGGCAAGATGAACACCATCCGGGATTTTTGTTGCTTGGCGTATTTCAACCTAGAAGCCCAGACCTGACTACTTTATAATCACTCACCACTTCAATAAGCAATCCACCTGCCCCCTGATGTCAGACCCTATCGACAAAGCCCAAAGCGAACGTCTGCTCAAACTGGCCACCCGCGCCTCGGTCGCCACGGCGGCCATACTCATTGTCGCCAAACTGATTGCCTACTGGCAAACCGACTCGGTCAGCATACTGGCGTCACTGGTGGACTCACTCATGGATGCCGGCGCCTCAATCATCAACCTGCTAGCAGTCAGCTATGCCTTAGCCCCCCCCGATAAAGAACACCGCTTTGGTCATGGAAAAGCTGAATCACTGGCAGCCATGGCCCAGGCCACCTTTATTGCCGGTTCAGGTCTGTTTCTGATTCTGGAATCCATCGACCGGCTGATCAAACCGCATCCGATAGAGTCTATTGATGTTGGCCTGGGGGTCATGATCTTTTCTGTCATTGCCACCTTGATCCTGCTGGCCATACAACGCCACGTTATCAACAAGACCAACTCCGCCGCCATCCGCGCCGACGCCCTGCACTACAAAACCGACTTGCTCACCAACAGCGCAATCATCGTCGCCTTGCTGCTATCACAATTTGGCTGGCCCGGTATCGACCCGTTGTTTGCACTGGCCATCGCTGGCTACATTCTGTACAGTTCATGGGAAATCGGCAACGAAGCCTTTCATGACCTGCTTGACCACGAAATCACAGAAGAAAAGCGCAAACAGATTATCAAGATCGCCAAAGCCCACCCGCAAGTCCGAGGTATGCACGACCTGCGCACTCGCCTGTCAGGCAGAACGGAATTTATTCAAATGCACCTAGAGCTGGATGATAATTTGCCGCTGATCGAAGCCCATGACATAGCCGATCAGGTGGAAGAAAACATCATTCAGGCAATCCCGACCGCCGACCTTGTTATCCATCTAGACCCCGTCAGTGCTGTCGACCTAGACACCCTGCCGCTGTTCAAACGAACGGACTGAGTTTATGTCACACAAAAATGAAAAGGGTGTGCCACGCCGTACACTACTTCATGTTCGTTACCAACAAGCCCATCACAGTGTAGTGGTTTGCTCACTATCAAGAGGCATTACCACCGCACCGTAATTTTTTCAGAAAACTGGTGCGCGATGCATTTATGCTCGCAATCTGCGGTACACCCTACCTGGCTGACTAGGTCGCGCCATTTATGTTTTCAAAGCCATTTAATAGGGTCAGTGTTTTATTGAGGGTGACACCGCCAACCTTATTCAGGTAATTGTTGTTTGCGAAGTCATTGCTGATAAGGCCAGGCGAGGGACAAAAACCAGCAATCGCGGCCGTCGAGAATGTCAGGCCGCAAACACCGAGTGCGAGCATGGCGTGTTTTATTTTTTTATTCAGACTTTTCATTACTCTACACTCTTCCTTACAGCTTACAGTTGGCGCCTTATTGTGCAACCCTGTTCAGCGGGTCTTTATCTTTATTGATGCAAAAAATGCACCCTTGTTTTTTTATATGTAGGGTGCACCCAGACTGCGGGCATAAACGCATCGCGTACCATTTCGTATTCGTTACCACCCAGCCCATCACGTAACGGGGTTTGGTTTTCAGTTCGGCGTAGTGAAATGCGGCAATGTCATTACACCGAGTTTTATTTATCGTTATTGATGCACGGTGTGCACCCTACCTGGCTAACGGAGTAAAAAAAACCTTACCCCGGTCAATTAAGAATCCCAGGATGGCTAATAACTCCGACAAAAAACAGATGTGATTCCAACCACACAAGCCAGACCAAAACATCGGCTAAACTGTCATACGGTTTCAGCCGATAATCCATAAAAGGAACAAAAACGCCGGTGGATGTCATGCACAACAAATACTTCAAACGATTCATTATCAGCACTGCGATGCTGATTGCCTCACAGACAGCCATTGCGACGACGCCTGGCCTGTGGGATGGTGCCCCCGCCTCGCCTCAGCAATCCTTGCAGGTCCCTGATAATCAACTGCTGCAGGGGAGTTTCTAGTATGTTTCGCTCAACCCGGTCTATTTTGATAGTGACAAAGCCACTCTGACGCGCAAGGGGCAGCAAGCACTGGACGCTGCCAGTGAATACCTGCAGAGACACACCAATATCAGGCGCATTTTGGTTGATGGCCACACCGACAAGGTTGGCAGCATTAACTACAATGACAAACTGTCTGACCGCCGCGCGAGGATTGTGCGCAACTATCTCACTATAAAAGGTGTCGATCCAAACCTGATTAACCTTGCAGGCATGGGCGAACATAAACCGGTCGATCATAACTGGACCCGTGATGGTCGCCAGCGCAATCGCCACGTGTCTATCTACGCTGTGCATTGGAATCGTTAAGCTCACCAACTCAACACCAGCCACACATAGGGTTATACTCTCAGCTTCTTCAAACCCGGACTGGAAACCAATGCAACAAGCAACACGTCAAATTGACACGCTGATTCAGGCACGCTGGATTATCCCTGTCGTCCCGGAAAATATCTGGCACGATAATTATTGCATCGCTGTGCACAATGGCAAGATTGTCGATTTACTGCCCCACGATGAAGCCCTGAAAAAATATCAGCCCGATGTTTTTCATCAGCTTGATCAACATGCCCTGATCCCTGGTCTGATCAACAGCCACACCCATACCGCCATGTCACTGTTTCGCGGGCTGGCCGATGACCTGCCATTAATGGAATGGCTGAACGAGCATATCTGGCCTGCTGAAGCCATCTGGGTCAGTCCGGAATTTGTTCACGATGGCACACGCCTGGCGGTGGCTGAAATGTTGCGCGGCGGCACTACCTGTTTCAACGATATGTATTTCTTTCCTGACGAAACGGCACGGGTTGCCGCTGAAGCCAATATGCGCGCCACTGTGGGAATGATACTCATCGATTTCCCAACGGTTTGGGCAGCGAATGCTGAAGAATACATCCACAAGGGGCTTAAACTGCACGATGAGTATCGTAACCACCCACTGATCAAAACGGCCTTTGCGCCACACGCACCCTACACTGTCTCAAATAAACCATTGGCAAAAATACAGATGCTGGCCGAAGAATTAGACCTGCCTATCCACATGCATGTTCATGAAACCGCCGGCGAGATCAGCAGCAGTATTGAGCAACACCAACTCAGGCCACTGCAACGCCTGGAACAACAAGGTCTGTTAACACCACGATTATTGGCCGTACACACGACCCAGCTCAGCGATGATGAAATCACACGTCTGGCCAAGAGCGGCAGTCATGTTGTGCATTGCCCGGAATCCAACCTCAAGCTTGCCAGTGGTTTTTGCCCGGTGGCCAAACTGCTTAAAGCAGGCGTAAACGTCGCCCTGGGCACCGACGGCGCGGCCAGCAACAACGATCTGGATATGTTTGGCGAGATGCGCAGCGCTGCCCTGCTGGCCAAGGCCGTGGCCGCTGATGCCAGCGCCGTACCGGCAGCGACAGCCCTGAGTATGGCCACCATCAATGGCGCCAGGGCACTGGGCATTGATGCCGAAACCGGCTCGCTGGAACCGGGCAAGGCCGCCGATTTCACCATCGTCAATCTCGGCGGCATCAACAGCCAACCGCTCTACAACCCCATCTCACAATTGGTCTACGCCACTGGTCGCGACAAGGTCAGTGATGTCTGGGTGGCCGGAAAACACGTAGTCAAGGATGCTACACTCACCACCATGAACGAGGCCATCATTCGCCAGAAAGCCATCGAATGGGGCAAAAAAATCATGGCCACTGATCAAAAGCAGCACGATTGAGAAGGAACAGTAATGAGCACAGCCGCAAACATCGACCCCGCTGAAGTCAACAAATTTGAGCAACTGGCCTCACGCTGGTGGGATCAGAACAGTGAATTCAAACCCCTGCACGAGATCAACCCACTGCGTTTAAATTATATCGACCAGCGTGCCGCACTGGCAGGTAAAAAGGTGGCCGACATTGGCTGTGGCGGTGGCATTTTATCTGAAAGCATGGCCAAACGCGGTGCGCTTGTCACAGGTATTGATGCTGGCAAGGCCCCCCTCACCGTCGCCAGACTACATGCACTGGAAGCTAATGTGCAGCTTGACTATCAACACACCACCGCTGAGGCGCTGGCAGCAGAACATCCGGCAGAGTTTGAGATAGTCACCTGCATGGAAATGCTCGAACATGTGCCCGATCCCAGCTCAGTCATCCAGGCCTGTGCCGACCTGGCTCAACCCGGGGCTGATCTGTTTTTTTCCACCATCAACCGCAACCCCAAGGCCTATGCCCTGGCCATTGTCGGCGCTGAATATCTGCTTAACATGCTGCCCAAGGGCACCCACGACTATGCCAAGTTCATCCGACCATCAGAACTCGGCCAATGGCTGCGAGCAGCAGGGCTGGAATTGGTCGATATCAAAGGCATGAGTTACAACCCTCTAACACGTCAATACAAGCTGGGCAAGGATATCGACGTCAATTATCTTCTGCATGCTAAAAAAGTAACAAACCAGGGCTAATAAACAGATTAAAAAGTTAATAAAACAGCCTGTTACGCCGATAGCTTGGTCATAGCCTAATATGAGCGGAGATTATCAAAAGGTGCGCACTGTATTATTTGATCTGGATGGAACTCTGGCCGACACCGCAGAGGATCTAGCCGATGCACTTAACGGTGTGCGTGATCAACACGGCCTCAAAGCACTTCCATTCGATCTAATTCGACCTGTGGTCTCACATGGTGCCGATGCCCTCATCTACCTGGGTTTTGAAGTTTCACCTGGCGATGATAGTTACACTAACATTCGCGAAAATTTACTCGACATCTACCGTCATAATATTGCCAATAAAACCCGTCTGTTTCCAGGCATGGCTGAGGTTTTAGACGGCATTGAAAACAGTGGCCGTAACTGGGGGATTGTCACCAACAAACCCAGCTGGTTAACCGAGCCACTTATCAAAGCATTAAACCTTCATGAACGGGCTGTCTGCATTGTTTCAGGTGACACCACATCAAAACGTAAACCGGATCCTCAACCCATGTTTTTTGCCAGTAACATGGCAGGATCCCAGTGTCACGAATGCCTCTATATTGGTGATGCCGAACGTGATATCGAGGCAGGACGTCGCGCAGGTATGAAGACACTAACAGCACTATTTGGTTACATAGATGAACACGACAATCCCGACTCTTGGGGTGCCGACGGCATGATCAACCAGCCCAGCGAAATACTCAACTGGCTGCAAGATCAACCCGCCAGACTAAACGACAAGGTGTAAACAATGTCTGAAACTGCCATCCTCGCTTTCATCATCCTGATAAGCATCATAGCCACAGCATTGGGGTTTGTTGTTTCCAGTCTCATGTCGCGACATAAAGTTGATGACTGGAAACAAAAATATGTAGACCTTAACGACAAACTCGATAATCAGAAAACAGATACCTCAGAAAAATTTTCCACCGTTGAAAAAATGCGTGAAGGCCTGGAAAGCGGCCTATCATCGCTGATCAGCGATGATACTGAAACACCGGCAGACTTATCCGACAAAGAGAAGTTTGTCGAAAGCCTCCTCGCCCCCTTGCAAGATTCATTACGCAGTGCCGATAAACAGGCAAAACGGATTATTCGCGAAGGACACAAGGTACAACAGCAAATTCAAAAACAGCTGGAGATTCTCCATGCTCCACAGCAACTGGGGCGGGGTAATGTCAAGGAAATCACCAAGCGTCTAAAGGATGAAGAGAGTCGCAGTCTCTGGGGCATTCAAACATTAAAAAAGCTGCTTGAACTGACCTTCATGACCGACCACTATCGTATGAGTGAATCTGATACAAGTGGCAACAGCCAGTACAGTCGTCCCTGTCTTATCAAACTGCCCAACAACAGCCGGGTTTCAATCGACCCCAGCGCACCACTTGAAGCTTATATCAACATTTGCCAGGCACCCGATTCAACCATCAGAGCCTGGCACTCTGAAAGCCATGCCCGCAAGCTGCGTGAACGCATCATGGAAATGAGCAGTCGCGCCTATACCTCTCAATATGAAGAGCAGCCCGCCGCACAAATCCTCATGATTTTAAATGACCACTATCTGGCAACAGCACTTGAGATAGATAATGATTTATTGCAGTTAGCCCAGAAAAACAACTTAATCCTGGCCACGCCTACTGACCTGTTCAACCTGCTGCAAACTATTTCATTCGGCTGGCGACAACAGGAATTCACTGCTGATGCCAAAAAAATCCGCGAAACCGGCATACATCTCTACAAACGCTTCGGCACATTTATCAAGCTCATTGCCGAACTTGGCTCAGAACTCAGTGGCGTACTCAACAGCTATAATCGCGCTGTATCAGTATTTGGCACAACCGCAGCACAAGCTAAAAAAAGAATGCATGATGGCTCTGAAATCAACAACCCTCTTCCTGATGAAGAGCAGGACAAAAAAAGCGCCTAAGTCCCAACAACAAAGAGGGTATTGAAAACTCGCAACCCAGCGCTGACTTAGGTATCCTATAGTCCCTTTCCGCAGTTCAATCAAACAGCAACATGACACCAGACCAATATTGCCAGGACAAAGCAGCCAAGAGTGGCTCCAGCTTTTATTACAGTTTTCTGTTTCTGCCAGCCATGCAAAAACAGGCCATTATCGCTCTGTATGCCTTTTGCCGCGAAGTGGATGATGTGGTTGATGAATGCTCAGACCCCAGCCTGGCGAGCAACAAACTAGAATGGTGGCGCAACGAAATCAACAACCTGTTTTCAGGCAAGCCTAACCATCCGGTCACCCAGGCATTACAAACATCAACTGAAAACTTCAATCTGCCGCAAGAGTATTTTGTTGAGATCATTGATGGCATGGCCATGGATCTTGAGCAATTTACCTATGCCAGTTTCAAAGACCTGAGCCTTTACTGTTATCGGGTTGCCTCGGTAGTCGGTTTGATGGCTGCCGAGATATTTGGTTATGAAGACCGACAAACCCTGAAGTACGCCCACAACCTGGGGATGGCCTTCCAGCTTACCAATATCCTGCGTGATGTCGCTGAAGATGCTGCCCGGGGTCGTATCTACATTCCTCAGGATGAACTACAGAAATTTAATGTGACGCAGAAAGATATTCTGAACCATCAATCGACAGATAATGCACGTCAGCTGATGGCCTTTCAGGCCCAGCGCGCCAATGATTATTACCAAAAGGCATTTGCCCTGCTACCTGAATCCGACCGATACAGCCAGCGCTGCGGCATTATTATGTCAGCAATTTATCAAGCCACTCTGAAAGAAATTGAGAACGATAACTATCGCGTCATGGATCAACGAATTTCGTTAACGCCACTGCGAAAATTGTGGATTGCCTGGCGCACGGCCCGACAGGAGAAAAAACGCCAGCGTAAAAAAAAGTAGTGGTCATTCCAACATATCAGAATGATGCTCTTTCATGCATTTTTCACAAATCCCATGACTAAACTGCACGTCAGTGTGTTGAGAAATATAAGTGTCAATCTGCTGCCATGACTCCTCATCATTTCTTATGCTATGGCAATGCATGCAGATGGGCAAAATACCTTGTAAGGTTTTAACGTGTCCCAAGGCATCCTCCAACTCTTTAACACGAGAGCTAAGTGACACCTGTAAATTGATAACACGCTGACCAACACCTATTCGTGCATTCAGTTCGAAAAAATCGAACGGCTTGGTAATGTAATCATCTGCTCCGGCCTCGAGACCTTCAACAATATTGTCTTCACTCGTTAATGAGGTTAACAAAATGACATAGGTCGGATTATCACACTTCTGCGCCCGAAGCTGACGACAGATATCAACGCCACTCATACCCGGCATCAACCAATCAAGCACCGCCAGCATTGGTCTATCAGGACGTTGTAAAACTCTCCATGCGTCATCGCCATTATCAACGCCAACAACCTCGTAACCAAAACTATTCAGCAAGGTCGCCAAGAGTTCAAATGAATCAGCGTCATCTTCAGCAATCAACACACGCATATTTAATTCTCTTCAGCATACAAAATTAATTAACCAGCGAACGGAATTGAGTGATCACATCACCTGCCAGCAACCCTCTTTCACCGCCCATAGCCGCTTTATCGGCAGCGGCCGCATGTAGAGCAACCCCCATTTGAGCTGCGTCAAACAATTCAAACCCCTGGGCGATGAATGAGGCAATAACCCCCGTCAAGACATCCCCCATTCCACCTGTCGCCATACCTGGGTTGCCATCACTGCATAGCGCAGTGAGACCGCTTCCACTATGAATCAAACTTCCAGCCCCCTTCAAAACTGTTACGGCCGAAAACCTGGCAGCTATAGCCTTTACTGCATCAAAACGTTGCTGATTGATTTCAGCACTGCTACAGCCCAATAATCGAGCAGCCTCACCAGGATGCGGGGTAACGACCCATTCAGCGTATTGAACAGGCTTAAAAGCCAACAGATTGAGCGCATCGGCATC
>JAJRUN010000085.1 GCA_024277755.1 Gammaproteobacteria bacterium
AAAATAAACATTAAGTTTCGTTTCAGTTAACGCTGCTAATTTAGCGGTCAAGATCGCGGCTGATGCGGCGATAGGAGTTAAACCAACTTAGGAGATTCATAATGAACAGCAAACTTTTACTCGTAGTCCCCTTGATTGGCACTCTGTCAGCCTGTGGCGACATCACCACTGAATCACTCACAGGCAGCAGTGCTGACGGCACGGTGTCGGTGTTGATTACCGACAACCTGACCCTGGATTATTCTGAAGTATGGATTAGTGTGCGATCAATTACGGCCACCGACAACAGCGGCCAAACAGTGACTTTATATGAAGACGCCAGCGGCCAAACCCATAATCTCAGCCAGCTGGTCAATGTTGGCGCCCTGGTCGACACCCAAAACATTGCCGCAGGTACCTATGTTTCATTCGACGTTGTATTGGCGAATGAGATTACGCTGGTGGATCAGGCAGGCACGCTTATCAACGCCAGCTTTGACCAAAGTGGCAACCCGAGTTTCAGTCAGACGGTGACCGGCACATTGGACGTTGCCGCCGACCAGACAAGCACCCTGGCACTGGACTTTGACCTGAAACAGTTCACCTATGAAGCCGCCAGCAATACAGTGGCACCAGTCATCGTACAGGCTGACCCTGTCTTGTTTGACCAAACGCTCAGCACCCTCTACGGCGAAGTAAAATCCGTCACTAGCAACAGCGAGTTCATATTTGATCCTCAAGGCGATGGTGCCGACCTGACCATTAAACTGCACAATACCGCCACCGTAACCAACACCGCGACGGGGGAGGTTTTATCAAACACCAGTGGCTTAAGCACCAACACATCTATCAGGGTCTCTGGCAGCTACGATGCGGCCACGCTCACGGTCACCGCTTCTGATATACAGATTGAAAATGGTGCCGTCAGCATTCGCCATGTTGTCGAAGGCACGATTATCAGTGTCGGTGGCGGCACCCTGAGCATAGACGTGCATGAAGCCAGCTTTATGCCCGACGCTAACACCATGAGTATGGATGTCAGCAACGCCACATTCAGTCGTGGTGATCTGACACAATTGAGCGTGGGGCAAAAGATTGAAATCAAGGGCAGCTGGGACAATAGCAACTTCACCCCGGCGGTGGTTGAAATCGAAGGTTACTCAAGCAATAGCAATCAAGGCTCAGAAAACTATATTGATGACTATGCCGAAATCAAAGGTGAAATCACTGCGGTCAACAACGCTGAACTGACACTGACCGTACAAAAGGCTGAGCATGTCAGCGGCATCGCAACAGGCGATTCAATCATCATCGACAGCAGCAACAGCTGGATCAAACACGGCGATTCAAGCTGCCTGGTGGTCGGAACCATGATCGAAGCCAAGGGCGGTATCACCAACGCTTTAAGCATGGACTCCAACAGCATAGAAATCGAATCGGGCTGTGGCGATAACAGCAGCAATGGTGACTCGGGCAACGATTCTGATAGCGACTCAGGTAACGATTCCGACAATGAATCTAACAGTGATTCCGGCAACAGTTCCGACAATGACTCTGACAGCGATTCCAGCAACGGTTCCGACAATGACTCTGACAGCGATTCCAGCAACGGTTCCGACAATGACTCTGACAGCGATTCCAGCAACGGTTCCGACAATGAGTCTGATCGCGACTCAGACTGTGATTCTGGTGATGACTCTGACCGAAACGGTGATGATGACGACAACGATTCAAGCTGCGACGCTGACAGTGAGTCAGATGACGATTCAGATAATGACTTGAACTAAGCCTCCCTCCGCCACCTTAGCGCTGCCAGTCCGGCAGCGCTTTTTTTGTCTTCAGAAAACTAAAAGGCTCCTCAGCCAATATCCAACATGCCTTTCATCACCATGTCGGTGTAACTCACCAACCCAATCACTTTGCCCGCTTCTACCACTGGCGCCCGCGACAAACCAAAACGATCAAACATGCGAGCGCAGTAACGAATATCCATTTGCGGATCAACACACACTACCGGCTTGGACATTATCTCGTAGACATTGACCCGTTCAGGTGCCTTATCCTTGGCCATTACTTCCCGCGCAATATCCGACAACAAAACAATGCCGTATTCATCATCGGCATGGCGCTTATCAATAATCAGAGCCTTGGTTTCGATGTGTTTCATTTCCAGCAGAGCCTCTTTAACCGTCGCCATGCCATCGACAATATCCACATTAGCCTTCATCACATCTCTGACACGAAGCACTTTGCGATCACTCATATCTCCTCCTCCACTTTTTCTGACAACTTTTGCATCTGATGAGTAACACCCACAGCATCTTCAACATCAATTTGAAAGGCGATTCCCGAACCGGGTTTATTTTCAAACTCACCCGCTGTGGAAATCTTTTCCAGAATTTTGCGACTCATATGTTCTTCCACCAGAAACAGCAACATGTCACGCTGGGTTTCAAGCGCTAAACCAAAAAAGGTTTTGCTTTGTTCCAGACCTTCACCGCGGGCATGATTAATCACCGTCGCCCCCGTTGCACCTGCCTCGCGAGCAGCCTTCATTATATTGTCGGTCTTATCGTCCTCGACCAGGGCAATTATCAATTTAAAGTGCATTTAAAGTCTCCTCTGAGGATTTCTTCATAACCCTAGTTTGTTTCATCTTGATTACTCAACGTGCTCTGTTTTTGTCGCGCACGCCACTCACTGATCTGGGCATAAGCCATCACCGAAATAATGGGAAACAGACTGGCAAAGGCTATCAGACCAAAACCATCTATCAAGGGACTGCGGCCCGGCACGGTGCTGGCCAAACCAAGCCCCAGGGCAGCCACCAGCGGCACCGTCACGGTTGAGGTGGTCACACCACCGGAATCATAGGCCAGCGGCACAATCATCCGTGGCGCAAAAAAAGTTTGAATAATGACAATGCTGTAACCGACAATAATGTAATAGTGCAGCGGCGTGCCGGTGACAATGCGAAATGTTCCCAGCGAAATGCCAAACGCAACGCCGATCGCCACCGCAATACGCAAGCCCCAAACACTGATAGCACCACCGGAAACATCACTGGCCTTCATCGCTACAGCGATCAAGGATGGCTCGGCAATGGTGGTGGCAAAACCAATTGCCGCGGCAAAGATGTAGACCCAGTAATAATCTTGCCAACGCAACGTCTCAGCCACATGGCCACTCACACGGGCGATAAACTCGGGATCGGTCAGCTGCGTTGCCATCAGCTTGCCTAACGGAAACAAGGCCTTTTCCAACCCCACCAGAAACAGAGCCAGCCCCATTAAGACATAAACAAAGCCCACCAGTACCCGTTGCAGATTAGGGATGGGACGCCTGATCACAAACAGCTGAAAACCAAACAGGATAACGATGATGGGCAGCACATCGACAATGGTGGCCAAAATGGTGTCCCAGGTAAGTTGCAGCCAATCCATCAAAAGGTCATCCCGTAGACCATGACAAAAAACATCGGCGATAGCGAAGCAAATGCAATCAGGCCAAACCCATCCAGCATCGGATTTCGGCCCTTTATACTTGAGGCCAGGCCCACCCCCAGCGCTGTCACCAGTGGCACAGTAATGGTGGATGTGGTTACACCACCTGAGTCATAGGCAATACCAATAATTTCCTCTGGCGCAAAAAACGTCATGATGACCACGGCGATGTAACCACCAATAATCAGATAGTGCAGCGGCCAGCCCTTGAGGATACGCAACACCCCAATGATCAAGGCCACACCCACCGAGAAGGCCACGGTCATGCGCAGGCCAAAAGCGTAACCTTGTTTGGCCTCTGCAACATCAGCAATCACCTCGGCACTGGCCGCCACAGAGGCCGCCTCGGCAGCAACAGCAATCAGGGCAGGCTCGGCCACGGTGGTACCAAACCCCAGTGCAAAGGCAAACAGCAGCAACCAGGCGGCACTGCCCTTCCGGGCAAAGGCATAGGCCATGGCTTCACCAATCGGGAACAAGCCCATTTCCAAACCACGAATAAACAGGGTCAAACCAGCCACCACAAACAGCAGGCCAATCAGGATATCAATGAAATTGGGGATCGGTTGTTGCAAAACAACAAGTTGGAAAAAGGCGATAACAGCCACAATCGGGGCTAAATCACGAAAACTTTCCAGGAATGGTTTGAGTGCGCTAAACAAATTACGGCCAATCGTTATATTGTTATTATTTAAGAAAATACTGATCAATGGTGATTTTGTCACCACAGTCGCCAAACGACAGAGACAGACCTAAACTTAATTCAGACTTCCTGAGAGACCTTTGTACGATACAGGCGCGAAAGAAAAATGAGCTAATATTTTTCTGACTGAGGCAGAAAATGCAGTTAATAGCAAGCTATTGACAATTTTTCTAACGAAAAGCAGGAGAATATTAGCCATTTTTACTCGTGATTATGTCGTGCAAAGGTCTCCCTGATTATTACTGGGGCAAATCACCAAAAGCACAAGTTAACAGGTATTTGTTATATGTTAAAACAACTATCCCCGTCCTCCATTCAGTTTCGCACATGAGGATGGGATGCCACATCTTTTCAGCCACTACTGCGTGCGATGGGAAGCGTCTATCTATAAGTAAAATTTAATACACTTCAGATACTTTATAAATTCGCATCTGAGAAAAATATAACAGATTGATTCAACTGAAATTTTCAGCCTTACCAAATTCACGATGACATATTTTACCCGTATGTGTATATCAGGTAGGATCTTGACTATTGCCGAGCATTTTTGTATAACATAAACGATAAACGTTATACATTTTAACATTACTTTAACGTTGCGCGACTCACAAGCGAGCGAAGGTCAGCAGACATGAATACCCTACAGTCAAACGGTAAAAAAAAGCCATTTTTGAGTCGCGGCCGCTGGTCCCTGATCAATTTTCTGGCCATCGCAAGCCTTTCGTTTAGCAGTCATGCCACGGTCTACACCGTCAACACAGACAGCGATGACACCTCCAACTATACAAATGGTTCAAGCGCTTGCGGAAGTCCTTGTAGCCTGCGTGCCGCCATTCGTGCCGCCAATGCCAATAACGCGACAGGCGTCGATGAAATCATCATATCCGAAGGCTTTAACCCGTATCTTAGCTATGGCGACAACGACCCGAAAAGCATTGATGAAAACGCTGCCAAACTGGATGACCTGGATATCACCGATGATGTGAAAATCTTTGGCAGTAACAATGCCGAGCGAAACGTCATTAGCGCCGGCGGCCTTAGCGGTGGCATCGGCGACCGCGTCTTTCATGTTCTCAACGGCGCCAATGTCACCTTTCAGAACGTCTCCATACAAAGCGGCCAACTGACCATTGAGACTGAGCAAGTCAGTGGTGGCAGTGAGAAAATCATTGGCAACCCTGCAGGTGCAGGCATACTCATAGAGGCTGGCAGCGTTGTTACGCTCACCAATGTTGAGGTGACACAAAACAGCATCACCACTAGCTCTGCAGCTGATTTCAACACAGTTGGTGGCGGCATTTATGTTGCCAACACCGCCACCCTTATCATCAGTGATTCTGAGATCACCTATAACAAGGCCCCTTCTGGCGGCGGTATCGCCAATGCGGGCCGCGCCGAAATCCGCCGCACACTGATTGATCAAAATGATGCCACTGATAGCAATGACCCCACATCCAGCTCTGTCAGTGGCGGTGGCGGCGGCGGCATCAACAATCAAGGCGGCTATCTAAGCCTGGGCAGCTCCACTCTTTCCAACAATTCATCAACCCAGTTGGGTGGCGGTATATATTTTGCCAACCAGGGACAAAACAACGGCAATATTATCATCACCAACTCTGTAATTTACAATAACCATGCAGAGTTCGGTGGCGCAGGCATTGCCAGCTTTGGCTCGTTGTCAATCAACAACTCCGCCATCGTTGAAAACACATCCGAGTCCGTCAACACACCCGGCAGCCGAGGCAACGGCGCCGGCATTTACAACTTGGGCCTTGGTAGTCTGGACATAGTCAATTCCACCATTAGCCACAACTCTGGTGCCCATAGCGGCGGCGGCATCTTCAGCTCTCGCGACATGAACCTGACAAACGTCACCATCT
>JAJRUN010000086.1 GCA_024277755.1 Gammaproteobacteria bacterium
CAACGGCTGGCGCAGCCGCACACCGATGGCGCCAATGGCAGCTGTCACCAACAGCAACACCGCCATTTCAGTAAAAACATCGCTGAATACAGGAGTCATAACATTAGTTATCCCTGTCCATCAGGTGCTGTCAACAAGCGATCACCGTAACGCCCATAAAACCACTTATGGGTTTCCAACAAATATTATCCCATGAATAAATATTTGGAAAAGCAGGCTTCCGCTGGCCAAGTGTTAATGAAGCATTGCATCTGTATGGACAGGAATCAAATTGGCTGCTGGATAGTTTTGATATTTTCAACAATCAACTGTATGCATCCTTGAATTTCAGCTCGGTGACATGGTCGTTCAATGGTAAAATACGCGTGTGCATCCGATAAAAAACATGCACCGCCACCCGTGCAAGTACATTTTACAAGGAATATAAGTGCGCATAGCAATAGTCGAAGATGATTCAGTTCAGGCCCAGCAATTAAAACAGTGGCTTGTAGAGGCTGGCCACAACGTACACTGGTACAGCAACGGCCACTCGTTCCGTCAGGCTATCGCGCGTGAAAGTTTCGATCTAGTGATTCTGGACTGGAACCTGCCCGACACAACCGGCATTAAATTGCTGCAAAAACTGCGCGCAAACAGCATCTCCATACCGGTGATTTTCATGACCAGCCGCGACACCGAGGAGGATATTGTCTCGGCCCTGCAAAACGGCGCAGACGACTATCTGACCAAACCAGCCGGCAAGGCCGAAACACTGGCAAGGATTGCCGTGCTTGAACGCCGTAGTAGCAGAGGTTTCCAGAAACAACAACCTCTGCACTACCCGCCTTACACATTAAATAATGCACATTTCACCGTACAGCGCAATGAAGAAACAATTCAGCTGACCCACAAAGAGTTTGATCTCATCCGCTTTATGTTTCAAAACAATGGCCGAGTGCTGTCACGCGGCCATCTCCTTGAAAGTGTGTGGGGGCTTAACCAAAATGTGTCCACTCGCACCCTGGATTCCCACATGAGCAAACTAAGGCGTAAACTGAGCCTAACCCCCGAACATGGCTGGCGTATGGTATCGGTTTACCAATTTGGCTATCGCCTTGAATCACTCAGCGATTCGACAACAGGCCAGATTTAACAGCAACCCTGAGATAATCATGAAAATGGTGCAAACAAAATCCAAGGCAACAATCCGCAGCACACTGCTGGCATTGATATTCAGTCTATCGGTGGCACAATCCTGGGCTGAAGAATGGGTCTACACTGTCCGCCCTGGTGACACCTTGTCGGGCATTTCTCATGAATATCTAATCAGCACCGACTATTGGCCCAAGGTTAAACAACTCAATAACATTGGCAATGTCCGCCATTTGGCCCCCGGCACTCGTCTTAGAATTCCGCTGGAGTGGCTAAAACAAAACAGCGCCATAGTAAAAGTTATCGCCATGCGTGGTGATATCAATTGGATTAATGCAAGTACCAACACGAAACTCAGCACCCGCACCCGGTTACAAGCCGGACAAGGAATCAGCACGGGTAGAAACAGCAGTATTACCATCGAATTTGCCGATGGCTCTCGTATTCTGGTATTACCCAATTCTGAGATCATGATAGAAAACACAACCCAAAACCGTGACACAGGCGTGACCACCCTCTCTGTGCAAGTGCTGAAGGGGCAGATTGAAAACAGTGTTTCAGCACAAAAACCTGGCGGTCGTTATCGCATCACGACCCCTGCTGCCGTCGCCGCCGTGCGTGGCACAAAATTTCGCGTCAGTGCCGACGATGACGGCAACGTGATGCGCAGTGAAGTATTACAGGGCAAGGTCGAAGTCACAGGCTCCAGCGTCAGCCGCAATGTCAGTGCCGGTTTTGCCACCCTCGCAAAGACTGGCGAGCCACCCTCGATCCCCGCTCAAATACCAACAGCCCCAGACCTGTCCGGTCTGATCAAACGCGCCGCCAGGACAGATGTCAGTTTCAGCTGGCCAGCCATACCCAATGTAGTCAGTTACCGGGCACAACTGGCTCAGGACGCAAGCTTTAATGCGCCAGTTTTCAACCGACTGATTGAAACACCGCAAGTCACCTGGCAGGCGCTGGCACCAGCAAATTACTTCATGCGTGTAAGAGGTATCGATGAGATGGGCTTTGAAGGTTTTAATGCCAGACATGCCTTTATTATCATTGGCCCACCACAAACCCCAAAGGCCTATAGTCCAAAAGACGAGGCCATACTGCCCAACCCAAGCCCCTTTATCGCCTGGTCCCAGGTTCAGGAAAGCAGTTTCTATCACTTACAAATTGCCACTGACCAAAATTTTTCGCAGGTTTTTCTGGATATCCCGAATATTGTTAACACCAATTACAAACCCATCGACGACCTGTCTGACGGACAATATTTCTGGCGCGTGCAAAGTGTCAGCAGCGATGGCAGCAACAGCCGCTTTTCTGACCCGCGTTCCTTTGCTGTTGATAGCAACGCTCAATAACCTCATCGGCTGCCAATGCAGGATGCGCCTACCAACAGCATCACCAAGCCAACCAAGCGCTGGCAAGGCTTTGGCATCAGGCATCACCTCAGTTTTGCCACCACCCTGTTACTCATCACTGTTGGCCTGATATACAGCAACTGGCTGGAAAGGGTTGACCTGGTTATCTTTGATACCCCTCAGCAAATATGGTCACGCCCTGCACCTGAGGATATCGTCATCATCGCGGTGGATGAATACAGCCTGACAACACTGGGGCGCTGGCCCTGGTCACGCCGTATTCACGCAGAGCTGCTCAACAAACTCAGCCAAGCAGATGTTAAAGCCGTGGTATTCGACATCATCTTTGCCGAACCCGATCAGCATGACCCTGATGGCGACAGGTTGCTGGCCAGTGCAATCAGCAACAATGGCCGCGTAATTCTGCCGGTGCTGCTGGAACAGCGTTATCTTGGCGGGCAGCTGATTGAAACCCTGCCCATGCCCGAACTGATCAAAGGCGTTTATAGCCTTGGTCATGCCCATGTAGAGTTGGATGTCGATGGTCTGGCGCGCAGTGTCTATTTAAAAGAAGGACTCTCCGATGCACATTGGCCACACCTGAGCGTGGCCCTGTTAAATATGCTTGGTTTATCAAAGCAGCAACTCCCGGGAGAGCGAGCCCCCGATGGTGGCATTAACAATAATCCCCACTACCTGAAACGTGACTACCATGCCCTAACACCCTATGCCGGACCACCAGGACATTTCAAATATATTTCCTACGCAAAGGTGCTGCATAACCCTGACCTGAGAGCTGCACTACGCGACAAAATTATCTTTGTTGGTGCCACCGCCACTGGTCTGGGAGATTTACTGCCAACACCTGTTTCAGCCTTCAACCAACCCATGCCCGGGGTCGAGGTCAATGCCAATATTTTTGATGCCTTGCGCGAAGGGCTCATCATCGAAAAATTAAGCCCGCCAGCCCGACTCATTCTCAGCAGCCTAATCGTTCTCCTGCCCGTGTTTCTCTTTCCACGCCTCTCACCACGCAATGCCCTGCTCATGTCTGGCGTACTCATCCTTGGCACACTGGCGATCAGCGTACTCACTCTAATCAATCTGCAACGCTGGTTTCCACCGGCAGCCCCCTTGCTGGCCCTAACGCTCGCCTATCCACTTTGGAGTTGGCGCCGACTGGAACAGGCCAGCAAATTTCTTAACCAGGAACTCACCCGTCTGCACCAAGAGCCGGCACTACTGTCGCCCAAAAATGAAGATCTAGAACCCAGCATGCAATTTATTGGCATGCTAATCCCCATTTGCGCGTGGCGCCTTTATCAGCATGGCGATACCCCAGTGGCAGAGTGGCAACAACCGCCTGATCAAGAATCAGCACCGGCACAAAAACAATCCATCATCGACCTAACGCCATACCAACTGCCTAACTGGTCATTGGCAATCACACTTTCAGAACCACGTCTGCTTAGCAAACAGGAAACAACCCTGCTGCTTGACCTGGTCAAACCTTATTTACCGCAAGAACCAGTGACACTCAACAGCTCACTGGAAATTTTCGAAACTCGCATCCTCCAGGTACAGGAAACCGGCACACGTATTCGTGCCATGCGCCGCTTTATGGATGACAGTCTGAACCAGATGGCCGACGGGGTTATCGTTATCAACAATTCCGGTCAAATAAATTTCATCAATGCCATGGCCATCAACCAACTTGGCCTGAGCGCCACAATCGATGAATTGCGTCACCGGTATGTTTCACCATTGCTGAACAAGATTGAACTCGAAGGCCCGGGGGCCTGGCCACAAGTACTCAGACAAACGCTGCTTGATGCAAAAACACAGCAACTGCACAGCCGTTCGAACAGTGGACATGACCTGCTGGTTCAGCTCAGCCCCCTAGCGCTGGAGCGGCACCACATCAGTGGTTTAATCATAAACATCTCTGACATCTCATATTTACGTAATGCCGAACGTCAACGTGCCGAGACCTTTAGTTTTCTCTCACATGATTTACGCTCACCACTAGCCTCACTGCTTGCACTGGTGCAAATCACCAAGCTGGACGACAAAGCGATGGACAAAACAGAGATCATCGACTGGGTCGAAATCTACAGTAACCGCACCCTCAACCTGGCCAACGACTTCCTTGATCTGAGCCAGGTGGAACATTCGGTTGACCTGAACTTTGAACCACTAGACCTGTGCATCATTGCCGCCAATGCCGTTGACAGTGTCTGGCATCAGAGCTCTGTCAAACACATACAAGTACACGACCTCAGCCCCGACAGCCCCGTCTACATCATGGGCAGTGCCAAATTTCTGGAACGCGCTCTGATCAACCTGCTCAGCAACGCCATCAAATACAGCCCGGAAAATGCCCGCGTTGAAATCAGCATTCAGGAACAGGCCGGGCGCATGCGCTGTTGTGTCAATGACACCGGCCTGGGCATCCCCAAGCAGGACCTGGCAAAAATATTTGATCGCTATTTCCGGGTTAACACCGCTGACCGAGCCAACATTCAGGGTTCAGGCCTGGGACTGGCCTTTGTCAAAACCGTTATTGAGAAACATGGCGGTGAGATTCATGTCGACAGCGAAGTTGGCAAAGGCTCGAATTTTTGTTTTGAACTTGCCAGCTATGAAAACAGAAAAATGATGTCAGACTGATACAGATGCCTGATTTACCAATACTCTACAGCCCGATGTTGCCGCAGCGTTATCTTGATAGTCAATACTGATACGGTCGCCGACAAAGGGTCTGAACAAATTATCTGCAAAGGCAACGTGATCAGGATGATCGCGATAGCTGTCGATCACCGATTTGTGGGTAAAGCGCACCAGCCAGCAAAAGCGATATTTTGCCCCCTCTTTAACCGCTTCACCGGTAAATACTTCACGTACCCCTGGAATTTTAGCGAGAATAGACCGGCCTTTCGCCATCATGGTGTGCGCTTGTTCATCACTCATTCGCTCAACATTGTAGATAATCACATGCTCCACCGTCGCCCATGGTTCGCACTGTGCTAACACCTCAGCTGCACGCCCCGCACTGCCCCACTGTCGCATGCAACGTTCCACCTCTTCGCCTATTGCCTGTTTTACACCTTGTTTCAAGTCGGTGAAACTGCCTTCACGATTAGTTTTTACCTGCTCACGCATCGTCTTGGCTGCCACATCAGAAAGCCCGGTAAAATAATTGATCTTGGCAACCCCTAGCGATGGCAGGCGACGAAACTGGTCTTCATTCAAGCCTGTACCGCCATGAATCACCAATGGAATATTAATTGCCTGATTAAGCTGCTTTAAGCGAGGAAAGTCTAACTTGGCCCGCCCCTTCATGCGCCCCTGAACGGTACCAATAGAGACAGCAAGAAAATCTACACCGGTACGTTCCACATAGGCCCGTGCTTCAGCAGGAATCGTTAGCTCTGTTTCACCCGGGTGCTGTTTGGCTCCCTCACCCTCAACACCTGCCACATAACCCAGCTCACCAACCACCGGCACACCGCAACGATGAGCCATCTCAACCACTGTCTTGGTAGCATTGATATTGTCGGGCAGGCTCATATTACTAGCATCAAGCATCACACCATTACAGCCAAGTTTGATCGCTTTAGTGGCAGATTCAAGGCTACTGCCATGATCAAGTTGTATTGCCACAGGAACACTTGCACGTTTAGCGGCAGCTTCAACCGCAGGCATCATCAACTCAAAATCGTAATGTGCAAAATGGGGTTCAGCAATACTGAGAATCACCGGTGCACGACAACGCTCGGCAGCATCAATCACTGCTTCAAGAAAATCCAGACTGACCAAATCAAAAGCACCAACCGCATAGCTGTTTTCATATCCGTGGTAAAGCATGTCACGCATGTTGACCAGAGCCATTATCAATATCCCTCTGTTAATCTGCTATCACTGTGTTTTGTTTAACTGCTTGGTGAGTCCGAAACAGGCTGCATTACGGCTGCTTGTTATCTTCGTGTAAACGCTGTTTCAATGCTGTTTCCATTTTTTCCAGCGCCAGGGCGTGCACCTTCGAGGCGGCAAAATGATAATGGTTGAGTTTGCACTTTACCGGCAGATGCAAGGCACCACGGCCCTGATCCTCAAACGCCACCCAGGCCAGTACTGGCATGTCATTTTGTGTCTCATCAACGCATACCCATTCATTATCCTCAAGGGTCATCACAAACCCGGGCGAATCAGACAGCGGCATGCGAATTGGCATTTTAAAATGCAGTTTGGCACGCCGCCACAGGTTGTAGAGTTCGGCACTGACTTCTTCCGTGCGCTGAGAATATACAGGTAGACCAGCGACCCGGCTCACGCCCCCCCCTACTTGGTTAAACTGGCAAACAGCACCGGCAATTGTTCCGGCAGTTTGTCGACGTTATCGACGATCGTGTAGTTGTTTGCACCAAAGATACGTTTCACATAGCTGTCGGCATTGGGGTCAAGCGTCAGGCAATAGGACAGAACCCCCTTGCCATACAACTCTTCAACTGCCTTCTTGGTATCGTGGCGCAGATGCTGCGGATCGCGTTCATCAATATCAGCTGGTTCGCCATCAGTTACAATCAATAACAGTTTGCGCCGCTCTGGCTGTTTCAGCAGGTGCTGACCTGCGTGGCGCATGGCCGCTCCCATGCGTGTAGACAAGCCACCTTCCATACCGGCCATTCGTGATTTCGCATCATCATCATAGTGCTGATTAAAATCTTTAAAGCGATAGTACTGCACGTCATGACGCCCATCCGAAGCAAAACCATGGATTGCAAAGGGGTCACCAATACCGTTGATAGCCGTTGCCACCAGGGTAGCCGCTTCACGAGTCAGCGCTAGTACGGTTTTATCGGAACCACCTATCTTCTCATTGGTGGATTCAGACAGATCCAGCAATATCACCACCGACAAATCACGATTTTTCAATACATTACGCATAGTGATGCGGGTGTTAGGTTGCTCACCCATACGGATGGAGATCATCGCGTCGATAGCGGCGTTAATATCAACCTCATCGCCGTCTTCCATGTTGCGCTCACGCTGCACCCCGGCAGGGCTTAACAGGTCAATAATCTGTTTAATGCGGTGGGCAACAGGGCGATGCTCAGTGAGTATCTTATCAATATCTTCAGGATTACCCTTGGGTTGGCGACGCTCATAAACCGTAACCCAGTCAGGCCGATGCAGTTGAATATGATAGTCCCATTCCTGATAGTGATAAGGTTCAGAGACAACCTCTTTGCCCCACATTTCATTAAAGCTGACGCCTTCGTCTTCATAGGGAAACATTTCAGTGGCACAGGTCCATATCTCCTGTGCATCATCACCGGCCAGTTCACAATCAACCTCGTTGGCCATCTCAATAACGCTAACAGTCTTGCGTACCTGGCGTTGCGAGGCTGCCACGTATTCGTTCATGGTATCGAAGGTGAATTCTTCAAATTCCCAAACAAAGCGGTTGTCATCACGATAAGGGATACGAATACGTTCGAGAATACGCAAACTGGGAACTTCTTTGCGAGCAGCAAAAAGATTAAACAGATCCAGTCCCATATGCCATGATATCTGATTGTTATCCTGCTCCGCCTCTATTTTGCTATGAAACTGCTCCGCAAAAGCATTCAGTTCTGGATCATCACATTGAACATTTTCATCCAGCAACATCAGCGCCAGGCGTTCCAATCGTTGCATGGTTGGATGTTCTACTTCACCCTCCCACTCCATTGCCAACAATGAAGCCCACAACTTCTTTAATCCTGGAAATGCAGCAACGGCCTTATATTCGATACGGGCATCTTCGAGATAGGCAATAAAAAACAGCTGTGCTGGACTCAATTGCTCTGCAGATATACGTGAACGGGTATAACAGAGGTGCGCCGCCATATGTGCCGCAGTAGCTCGATACAATTCAAGCCCGATTACCTCTCCCATATCATCCACAGCATCAGGCATGTGCATGATATGCGCTTCGATATAGGGTCTAAAATCAGTGTAATCTGCACCCGTCGGGCGAAGGAAAAAATCCCGCCCCCATAAAGCACGCAGATAAAAATTAAGCTTGCGCTGAGTGTCGATGAACAAAGTGCCACGACGTTCCTTTTGCAACATCGCCTGGCTGTCCTGAGATTCCAGGTTGAAATATTTGGTCAAATTATTAAAATCACGCCGATAAGCCTGGGCACCGAAGTTGGCCCAACGACGCAAGCCACTTAGTGTCAGCTTGGATAACAACTCGTCAATATGATTCAACATTGGCCGCAGGCCACGTGCAGCGGTGCCAGACAGCTGATGTATCAGAGTCAGGTAGCCTCGCAATAACTCAGCGTCACCTAAACGACGAGCAGCTGTGGGCAAACTGGCAAACATCAGTGAGATAACTTCAGCCGAGGTCATGGAGGACAGCTTCATCGCTGCACTCAGGACGTCATTAATGACGTCCTCACCACACTCTTTCACCACCAATGGCATCTCCTGTAAAAAAGAGATCACCACATCATGTCCACGACCAAGGTTGCTCAGGCTTTTAGCACCGTCCATGTAATCCTGTAAACCGGCTGGAGACATAACCCGAGCCGCCTCGTGGAAAGTCGCCTTCAGTACATCATGCACTTCCGGCGCGGTCTCTTGCAGAAATTCTTGGTAATCATCAAGTTTGATAGACATAGGCAAATTTCGCTATTCAACACAAAAGCAGGAACACCTTTGTTATTAACTAAAAAACGTCTGTACAGCAGCGTTCAGCGTGTCGCGCATATCCGGATCATCCGTCAGCGGCGTCACCATCGTCATGCTACAAGCAGCGACTGGTGCTACACCCTTGGCGATTAGCTGTCCGGCATAAACCAAAAGACGGGTAGAGATCCCTTCATCCAGACCATGCCCCTTAAGGTTGCGAGCGCGATGGGCAATTTGCACCAACTTGGCCGCAGTACTTGCGTCAACACCGGATTCTTTGGCGACAATCTCGGTTTCGATCTTCTCTTCGGGGTAGTCAAAATCCAGACCGCCAAAACGTTGCTTGGTAGACTGTTTGAGATCTTTCATCAAGCTTTGGTAACCGGGGTTATAGGAGATTACCAACTGAAAATCAGGGTGTGCTTCTACCTGTTCACCCTTCTTGTCCAACGGCAATGAACGACGGTGATCAGTCAAGGGATGAATAACCACAGTCGTATCCTGACGCGCTTCGACAACCTCATCCAGATAACAAATAGCACCAATACGTGCTGCCATGGTTAGAGGGCCATCCTGCCACTTGGTACCATCCTTATCCAACAGAAAACGACCAATCAAATCCGATGCTGTCATATCTTCATTACAGGCAACCGTGATCAAAGGCTTGCCCAGCTTCCAGGCCATGTACTCGACAAAACGGGACTTACCACAGCCAGTCGGACCTTTGAGCATCATAGGCATACGTGCATCGTAAGCCGCTTCATAGAGTGTAATCTCTTCGCCTACAGCCTCGTAATAAGGCTCTGATTTCACCATATACTCGTTCGGATCTATGTTTGTTTCATTTTTGGACATAACACACCCTCATTGCTTTTCTGGAGTATCTATATAATTTTCATCATCAGTTTCAAATTCACCCGACCAGCCAGATGCCTTAGCTTTTTCAAATGCAAGACCATGAATTCGATTATGACGTTCTCTTAATTCATTGGGTAGATGACTGACCAAGCAGCCATATTTATCCCACTCAACATTGACCTTTTGCAAAACAGAATCAATCCCAGCCAGATTCCAACCGGCACAGGTTTCCGTTTCAGGTATAACACCAAACACCCAGGCATCACGGATAGTTTTACCTATAGTAGTCATACCACCCATTACTTCGTTATCAATGCCTACGTATGTACCTGGTCTGCTCATGGTTATATCTCTATTTTATTTATCCAGTGCGTGCCTTTAAAGAACCCCTGACTGAAAAGTCAGCAGGGGTTCAGTTTTCAGTCTTAGCCAGTCAGCTTAAACACTCTTACCGCGGTAAATAACCATTGAAGCACCTGCAGACTGAGCAAAATTATCAAAGCCCAGCAAGCGAACATGGTTTTCAGGGTGCGCTTTATGGCAAGCCTCAACTTCTGCCAAGATGGCATCAATATCGGTTTCACCAAACATAGGCAGCTTCCACATATACCAGAAGTTGCTAACAGCATTAGCTGGCTCAGTGTGTTCAATGCCCGGGTTCCAGCCCTTGCTCACAATGTACTCAATCTGAGTACGAATTCGTTCAGGGGTCATCTCTGGCAGGTAAGAAAAAGTTTCAAACTTACGGCTAGCCACATCACCCAAGCTAGATTGGTAGTCTTGCATATCACTCATTTTAATATCCTCAATTAACATCAAATTCGATGGCGTAAAAAGGGTGGGCTAAGCACAAGGCCGTGCCCACCAACGTTACGCTTACTAGAAGTCTTTAACTGTCAAACTTGGCAGGCTAATCAGCAGGGTGCTATCAACACCCCGTTACTTCGCCTTAACGCGCTACTTGTGAGCCACATCCAGCTTATCTACAGTATCGAATTCAAACTTGATTTCTTTCCATGTTTCCATGGCGATCTTCAGTTCAGGGCTAGACTTGGCCGCTTTGGTAAGAATGTCCTTACCTTCTTTCTCCAGCTCAACACCTGAGTTACGCGCTTCTACACAGGCCTCAACCGCAACACGGTTGGCCGCAGCACCCGCAGCATTACCCCATGGGTGACCCAACGTACCGCCACCAAACTGAAGCACTGAATCATCACCAAAGATGTTAACCAGTGCAGGCATATGCCATACATGGATACCACCTGAAGCAACAGGAATTACACCAGGCATTGCGCCCCAGTCCTGATCAAAGAAGATACCGCGTGAACGATCTTCCTTGATGTATGAATCACGCATGATGTCGATCCAGCCCAGAGTTGCATCACGATCGCCTTCCAATTTACCAACAACGGTACCGGAATGAAGATGATCACCACCCGACAAACGCAGTACTTTAGTCAGCACGCGGAAGTGGATACCGTGATGGGGGTTACGATCAAGTACCGCATGCATCGCACGATGAATATGCAGCAACATGCCGTTTTCCTGACACCATTGTGCCAACTGAGTATTCGCAGACAGACCACCGGTCAGGTAATCATGCATGATGATTGGTGCGCCAATTTCCTTGGCGTACTCAGCACGACGCATCATTTCATCTGATGTTGGTGCCGTTACGTTCAGGTAATGACCCTTACGCTCACCCGTTTCTGCTTCAGCCTTATGGATCGCTTCCATAACGAAGTCAAAACGATGTCTCCAGCGCATGAATGGCTGAGAGTTTACGTTCTCATCATCCTTGGTGAAATCCAGACCGCCACGCAGGCCTTCATAACAAGCACGACCGTAGTTCTTAGCAGACAGACCCAACTTAGGTTTGATAGTACAACCCAGCATTGGACGACCATATTTATTCATGATGTCACGTTCAACCTGAATACCCTGTGGTGGCCCATTACAAGTCATGACATAAGCAACCGGAAAGCGAATATCTTCCAGGCGCAGCATACGCAGTGCTTTAAAGCCAAACACATTACCCACCAGCGAAGTCAGGACGTTAACTACAGAACCCTCTTCAAACAGATCAATCGGATAAGCGATAAAGGCATAGAAACAAGTATCGTCACCAGGCACATCTTCGATGGCATAAGCACGACCTTTGTAGTAATCAAGATCAGTCAACAGATCGGTCCATACTGTTGTCCATGTTCCCGTTGATGATTCAGCCGCAACTGCTGCCGCTACCTCTTCACGTGGCACACCAGGCTGCGGTGTAATTTTGAAACAGGCAAGAATATCTGTTTCTTTCGGTGTGTATTCCGGCATCCAATAAGTTTCGCGGTATTCTTTTACACCCGCGCTATAGGCTTTATCTGCCATAACTAAGCATCCTCACTTTACATTTGACCTGGCTCAAGGAAATCCCCTTCAACCCCAAAAAACTTTATTCTAGTTCGCCCGATCTCTCTTCCGGGCTACGCCAATTGCTTAACGTGGAAAGGACTATATCGACTTTAAACCATTTAAAAAAATTAATAGTTGTTATAAACTTCATTTACTTTTGTTAATTGTAGAAATAAAAATGCATCTAACCCTGCAACAGCTAAGGCTATTTGAGGCCGTTTCCCGTCACAGCAGTTATACTCGTGCAGCAGAAGAGCTGCATCTCACACAACCAGCTGTTTCTATTCAACTAAAGCGTCTTGAGGCGCAAGCGGGTCTCCCCCTGTTTGAACAAGTTGGCAAAAAAATATTCCCCACTGCAGCAGGCATAGCCATGCATGCTGCCAGCACAGACATACTTAGCCGGGTTGCCGAACTAAAAAACACACTTGAAGAGTTAAAGGGCGTTGTAAAAGGGCCGTTGCGGCTGTCAGTTGTCACCACCACCAAATACTTCATGCCTCATCTATTGGGGGGGTTTTTACAAAAATACCCGGATGTCGATCCCAAACTGAAATTTACCAACCGTGCCCGTGTTGTTGAGCGATTGATGAATAATGAAGATGATTTTGTGGTCATGGGGCAAATTCCCAACGATGAAAAGCTGGTGACCTACCCCTTTCTTGAAAACATCCTAAGTGTGGTGGCACCGCCAAACCACCCTCTCGCCAATAAAAAAAACATTCAACTGAAAACACTGGCGAAAGAACGGTTTCTGCATCGTGAAACCGGTTCAGGTACACGCCTGGTGTTTGATCAGCTGTTAGAAAAAAATGATCTGCACGTTGAACCCTATATGGAACTGGGCAGCAGTGAAGCCATTAAACAAGGTGTAATGGCAGGCCTGGGTCTGGCGGTACTCTCACTGCACAGCCTTACTCTGGAGCGCGACGCGGGCAAACTAGTGGTATTAGATGTCAAAGGCTTTCCACTTAAACGTCGCTGGTACGCGGTGCATTTAAAAGGCAAAAAACTGTCTCTGGTAGCAAAAACCTTTATGGAATATATATTGAGTGAAAGCAATTACGAACACTGCCTTGAGTTGTGATCGTAGTCTTGGGTAAACCTATTCGAGTCCACCTGCATAGGCTCTGGTTTACCAAATGGTTAATCAAGGGACTTAAAATGCTGCACGTATACAAATCGAAAATATTGGCCTTATGCAATCACAGCAACAATTAATAAGGCCACTTCAACCAATTCAACATTGGCACCGGCAGTATCACCGGTTAAACCAGCAATGCGTTGTAACATAATCATGCGTAACAACCACGTAACCAGTACAGCGGTTATTATCAAACCAAAACCTAGCCCCCCGAGAACAAACCAGACCAGTAAGGCCACAACCAGCAACAACCATTGCAACTGTTTGCGGGGCATGTGTTGCGCCAGCAGTTCACCCAGGCCACCGGGCCTTACATAAGGTGTTGTCATAAACAGACCCGGCAAAGTGCTACGGCTAAGCACAGGAATAATTAACAGTGCCCACCAGCTTTCATCGGCCACAATGCTCACCAATGCAGCGAACTTGAGCAGCAGCACCAGCACCAGTATCACTACCGCCGATGGACCACAGCAGGGGTCTTTCATTATTTCCAGTGTGCGTTGTTTATCTCCCAGACCACCAACCCAGGCATCGGCACTGTCTGCCAGACCATCCAGGTGAAGTCCGCCCGTAATCAACACCCAGGCAGTCAATAGCAAACCGGCTTGCAGCAGATCATTGGCTGAGCTGCTAAGCCCGGCCACCAGCAACAACAACAGTCCAATGATTAAACCCACCAGCGGGTAAAACAGCAACGAGCGACCGACAGCCTTTGGCTGCCACTCAGCGGTTACAAAGGTTGGAAAGCGGGTTAAAAACTGCACCGCAATGATGAATGACTGCCACACTATTCTTTACCCGACACGCCGGCCTCGGCAAAGGTGGCCATGTCATTGTGCAGGGCACAGGCAAGACGCAACAACGGTACAGTGAATGCGGCACCACTGCCCTCACCCAGGCGCATACCCATATCGATTAAGGGCTGTGCATTCAGTGCTTCAACAATATGTTTGTGACCCGGCTCTGCCGAGGCGTGTGAATACAACAACCAGCTGGCCGTGCCCGGGCATTGTTTGGTGGCAACCAAAGCTGCCGCAGTGGCAATAAAACCATCCACCAGCACCGGCACGCCCATCTGCGCGCAGGCGATAAAGGCACCGGTTAATGCGGCAATCTCAAAACCGCCAAAATAACGCAACGCCGTCACTGGCGAATCAATCTTGTCTCTATGCAAGTCCAGCGCTGCTTGCAAGACCTTAACCTTGTGTGACACACCCTCCGCATCCAGCCCCGTGCCTGGCCCGGTCAGCGATTCAACAGAGACATCTGTCAACATACAGGCCAGCGCGGTGGCTGCCGAGGTATTGCCTATGCCCATCTCACCGCCAATGAAAAGGTCCATCCCTTTGGTGACAGCACGTTCGGCACTCTGGCGACCAATATTCATGGCCCGCGCCAGCTGCTCTTCGCTCATGGCCGCCTGCTTGGCAAAGTTGGCGGTGCTCGCCCCCAGCTTCTGATCACTGACACCGGGCAAGGGGCCTGGGTCTACCACGGTGCCAAGATTGATCACCGCCAGTTCAGCATTTAATTCTCGCGCCAGCACACTGATGGCGGCACCGCCATTGGCAAAGTTACGCACCATCTCCGCCGTCACGGCTTGCGGAAACGCCGACACCCCTTCGGCGGCAATGCCGTGGTCAGCGGCAAAGACAACAATCCGCAACCGCTCAAGCGAAGGTTTCTCTTTGCCTTGCATAGCGGCCAACTGGATGGCAATTGATTCCAGCCGACCCAAGGCACCCGGCGGTTTGGTTAACATCCCCTGACGTGCTTCAGCAGCGGCACGGGCATCATCATCAAGCGATGCGCTGGGGACTTTTAACCATTCACAATTAACCACGGTGACGACTCCTTCATGATTCATCTTTTAAAATCTGTGGCAGACCGGCAATACTCAACACCACCTTGTCACAGCGCTGGGCAATGGCCTGGTGTAACAACCCGGCCTCATCACAAAAACGCCGTGTCAGCTCACCCATGGGAACGACGCCCATACTGGTTTCGTTGCTGACAAAAATTATCTGGCCCGGCAATGTTGGCAATACATCGAGTAGCGCACTCAGTTCCTGTTCAAACTGTTGTTCATCATCGGCACACAGCAGATTGGTCAACCATGAGGTAAGGCAATCCACTAACAGACAACATTCAGACGCGGCGTGTTGTTGTAAACAGGCGGCCAGTGCGTAAGGTGCTTCCAGCACCGCCCAATCATCCGGGCGACGCTGGCAGTGTTTATCAATGCGCTGCTGCATCTCGGCATCAGCAGACAAAGCGGTGGCGATATAGGTAACCGCCAAACCACTGTCCTTGGCTGCCTGCTCAGCCAGCTGGCTCTTACCTGAACGCACCCCACCGAGAATCAGCTGTTTCATACGCTTGCAACCGTTGAGTCAGATTTCAAACCCAGGCACTCATTCAGCTGCGTCATATCCAGATGTTGTTCCAGTGTGTCAGCCAGGCGGTTTATGTCAGCCTCACGTCTAGCGTGATAATCAATCGTCACCGGCCTGGCCAGACCTGCCCAGCGCAGCAGTGCATCACACGCCGGTGTAGATTCAAACAGACCGTGCAGGTAGGTGCCCATGACCAGACCATCTTCAGAAATCGCGCCATCGTCACCGCCATCCAGCCGCACAAAAGGTTTCAACAGTGCTATACCCGTGCTAACGCCAGCATGAATTTCATAGCCATTCACAACAGCCGCTTCAAGCAATAACTCGCCGTTGACATTACACAGCTGTTTTTCTGTTGTCAGCCTCGTTTGCATAGCCAGCAGGCCCAGACCTTTACTGGAACCGGCCTCACTCTCAATGCCGTATGGATCATCAATCATCTCCCCCAGCATTTGAAAGCCACCACAGATACCCAGCAGCTTGCCACCGTAACGCAGGTGGCGTTGAATGATTTTGTCCCAGCCATTGTTGCGCAGCCAGGCAAGATCACTGCGCACACTTTTGCTGCCGGGCAGAATAATCAGATCCGCCGCGGGAATAAATTCACCCGCCGCGACAAACTGAATATCCACCTGATCATGCAGAACCAGTGGATCAAAATCGGTGTGATTACTCAGCCGTGGCAAACGCGGTACAACAACATGCAAGCTCTCACCCTGGCCCGTATTTAATCCAGCCGAATGATTTTTGAGATTGAGGCTGTCTTCCGCCTCAAGGTGTAAATCATGCAGATATGGCAACACCGCCAGAACCGGTTTTTGCAGCCGTGTCTGCAACCATTCGACACCTGGATGCAGCAGCGCCACGTCACCACGAAAGCGGTTTATCACCATGCCAATCACACGTGCCTGTTCTGTTGCCGACAACAGCGCCAGCGTGCCCACCAAATGCGCAAACACACCGCCGCGCTCAATATCGGCCACCAGCAACACCGGACAATCCACCGCCTCGGCAAACCCCATGTTGGCGATATCGTTGTCACGCAGATTGATCTCCGCCGGGCTGCCCGCCCCTTCAATCAACACCACATCATATTGCTGTTGCAGACGCTGATATGATTCCAGCACTGCCGTCATCGCCTGGGGTTTGAAGGCATGGTAGGCGTGGGCATCCATCTCGGCCACCGCACGGCCATGAATAATAATCTGTGAACCGGAATCACTATTGGGTTTAAGCAAGACGGGATTCATATCCGTGTGCGGGGCAATGCCACAGGCTTGTGCCTGCACCGCCTGGGCACGACCAATCTCGCCACCGTCCACCGTCACGGCACTGTTTAATGCCATGTTTTGCGGTTTGAATGGGGCGACATTTATGCCACGACGTTTTAACAGCCGACACAGGCCAGCGACAAGAGTGCTCTTGCCTGCATCAGAAGTGGCCCCCTGAATCATCAGGCCGCGACTCACACGCTTAACTCCTGCATCTTTTGCAGCTGCAATTGTGCCAGCGCTGTTGCCAAACGTTGCCACTCGGTTTCATTCCCGGGCAGACCAAAACGCAGGCGTGACGGATCAACAAACAGGCGCGTGAGTATGCCCTGCTCCGCCAGCTGTTCATGAATTATTTTTGCCTGCTGCATGGCGATAGATTGAAACAAGGCCGTATCACCATCAGGCGACAGTCCATAGCCCGTTAACAAATGATTTAAACGCTGTCCCTGTTGCCTGAGCTGTTGCCGTGTCGCTGCCTGCCAGGCATGGTCATTCAGCGCCTGCGTTGCCAGCCAACGCGCCGGGCCACTGATTGTCCACGGCCCTAACTCGTCACGCAGTTGTTGCAGCAGGTCTGTCTGCGCCAGAACAAAGCCAACCCGCGCCCCGGCCAGACCAAAAAATTTGCCCAGCGAACGCAACACAATCAAACCCGTTCTATTCGCATTTGCCGCCAAACTATTAGCCGGTGTTGTATCCATAAAGGCTTCATCCACAACCAGCCAGCCACCACGCGCAGCGAGTTTTGCCTGCCACTGCAAAAGTGTTTCCGAATCAAAACAAACAGCCGTGGGATTATTGGGATTGACAACCACCACCACGTCATGAAGTTCAACCGCCGCGTCTAATTTTTCTGCTGTCACCAGATCAACATGATGACCGGCACGCTGCCAGGCATGGGCGTGTTCGTTATAGCTGGGGGCCAACACGGCGACCCTGCACAGTGGTCGCAGTTTGGACAGGGTTTGAATCGCTGCCTGAGAACCTGCCACCGGCAATAAATCAACCGCAGCATAATAACCACAGGCGGCTTCATGCAGACCATCTTCATCTTCCGGCAGACGTGCCCAGCTCGATAACGGAGGCACGGCACCCTGCCAGCCATTGGGATTAATACCGGTGGAAAGATCCAGCCACTGATCAAGCGGAATACCATAACGTGCTGCGGCCAAACGCAGCTTGCCGCCATGCTCAAGCAAGCAACCAGCCTCCAAGCAAAATCACCACCAGCCAAAGCAACATGCCACGATTGACTAAACCAACCGCACGTTCAATGTCCAGTGCCTGGGGTTTGTTATTCAGACCAAGTTCGGGCCGCTGTTGCAATTCACCGTGGTACGTTGCTGCACCGCCCAGCTGCACAGAGAGCGCCCCCGCACCCGCCGCCATCACCGGCCCGGCGTTAGGGCTCTTCCAGCTATAGCCCTGACTGCGCCAGCAACGAATGGCATTTTGAAACTGCCCCACCAATGCGTAAGTCAGCGCAGTTAAACGCGCCGGAATAAAATTCAGCACATCATCCAGCCGTGCTGCGGCCCAGCCAAAGTGCAGATAACGCTGATTGCGATAGCCCCACATGGCATCAAGGGTATTGGCCAGACGATAAAAAATGACACCGGGAGCACCGGCGACAACAAACCAGAAAATCGCCCCGAACACCGCGTCACAACCGTTTTCCAGCACCGACTCAACGGCGGCCTTGACCATCTGTTCTTCATCAAGTTTACGGGTATCGCGACTGACCAGCATGCCGGTGCGCAGACGTGCTGCACCCAGATCATTCAGGCCCAGGGCATCGCGAACCTGTATGGCATGTTGCGCCAGACTGCGACCACCCACAGCAAGATACAACAGCAACACAGCGATAAAATATTCAATCACAGCAAACTTCGTCAACAAGGCGGTCATCACCGTCAACGGTATTAACAGCAACATCACAGCCACTACGCCGCGCAACCGCGCCTGCCATTTGGAACAGTCACTGTGCCATAAAACCTGCTCTATCCATTTCACCAGACGACCAAACCCCACCAGCGGATGCCAGCGTTTTGCTTCACCCAACAGGCGGTCCAGCAACAGGGCAATGGCAACCATTAACGCAGTCATGGGCCAGACTCCGGCCAGCCATCTTCAAACAGAAATTCGTCCAAGGGTTTACCCTGTCGCCAACCCAGCTGCTCCAGCATGGGTTTGGCATAAAACGCTTTCACCGGACCGATGCACAACAAGGCAACCGGCTTGGTACTTTCCGGGCAATTCAGCAATTCAGCCAGCGCTTTGGGATCAAACAATGACACCCAGCCCATGCCCAGATTTTCCACCCGCGAGGCCAGCCACATGTTTTGAATCGCACTGGCGGTGGAGCAAAGCGCCATCTCTGCCGGCATGGTGCGGCGGCCAAACACGGTGCCATCATCCGGTGCCTGCACCACGGCAATCAAGGCTGCACACTCACGTATACCTTCCACCTTGAGTCTTAAAAATTCCCGTTCACGCTCAGCCAGCAGTTTGGCGGTCTCTTGGCGTTCCTGATCAACCAGCGCTGCAATACTTTCACGTCGCGCTGGTGATTTTATCTGTATAAAACGCCACGGCTGCATCAAGCCGACAGACGGTGCCATATGCGCAGCGTCCAGAATACGCCGCAACACCTCATTATCAATTGTGCTATCAGCAATGAAGTGACGCATATCGCGCCGCTCACGCATAACACGATACAGAAGCTCGCGCTCTGATTCTGAAAAGTGGCTAGCCGGTGACAAGCTCAGGGCCTCGGTGATAGATGAGTTCTTCTACCGGTTCACCATTGACGAGATGTTCATTGATGATGCGATCCAGATTTTTTTCAGTGACGTTGTAATACCAGATGCCATCCGGTTGAATGCACAGAATCGGCCCACCCTTGCAGGTGGCAAAGCATTGACTGCGGGTTCGCTTAACACGCAGCTCGCCCTTGTCGATACCTGCCGCCTTAAACTTTTCGCCCAGGGTTTCAAACAACCGCTGTGACTCACCATCTTCAGAACAACGCGGCCCGACACAGATCAGCATGTGACGTTTATATTGACCCATTTTTGGTTTTTCTACTTCACTCATAAAATATTCTCTTGCAATTATTACCACGAAGAAATTCCAGCTACTGTTTTAATGGCGTCGTGGTGAATATCATTAACCCGCTGCTACAACAGCCATCTGTTGCTGCCAGAGCTGTTGATAATGAGCCAGTGCCCCGGCATCAAACTCAGCCTCCGTTTTTCTCAACGACAGATTAAACACTGCATCACCGGCGGCATCGACAAAATGAATACTGCGCAAGCTGTCACCGCGCTGAACCATCCAGGCACCCGCCACCTTGGCCCAATGGATATGCAGATGAAAATATTCATTCTCCAAATTCAGCCATTCACCGCGGGCCTTGAAATCAGCACCATTCAACATCACCTCAGTCACTGCACCGGCCTCGCTACGCACCACAGCACGTAAACGGCCCAGCGCGGCGGCCTCTTTCTGCACCAGTTCAAGCAAGTCAGTCGATACTGCAACCGCCTTGAATTCACCGGCAGAATCTTCGTCAGTAGCAGCGGCAATGGCGGCAATCGTTTGCGCCAACGGCATACCGAAATAGCCCATCACCTTGCGCAAAGATTCGCCTGGATTTTCACGCATATACTGACGCGCACATTCCTGCCAGCCATCCAGCCCCATGGTCAGTGAACGGCCACGTTTTTCATTGGCGTTCACCTCACCCGTCAACTGGTTATATTTATTGGCATAACCGCGCGGTGTAATCATCAACCCCTGTTCAAGAAAGGTGCTGCTGTTACCAATCAAAACGGTCGTCAACATACCGATTTTGCAATCCACCATTTCATCCAGACGCACGATCTGAATATCCTGTTTGTCACGATAAGCGGACTTTACAATTGCCACTGGCGTATCGGGTTTACGGTGCTGTAACAGAATACGTTGCGCCTCGACAATCTGACCGGTGCGACGACCACTCTTTGGGTTATACAAAGCAACCACAAAATCACTCTTGGCTGCTGCTTCCAGACGCGCGGCAATCACCGGCCAGGGCGTTAACAAATCAGATAGCGAAATAGAACAGAAATCATGCGTCAACGGCGCACCCACAAGTGAGGCACAGGCTGACAATGCGGTACTGCCCGGCACCACTTCCACTTCAATATCACTATCTGGCGTCCAGCCTGATTGCAATAACACTTCATAGGTAGGGCCGGCCATACCGTAGACACCAATATCACCGGATGACACCAGTGCAACCACCTTACCCAGTTTGGCTTGCTCATAGGCTTCGATACTGCGATCCAGCTCTTCGGTCATACCCTTGCGCACCACCTCTTTACCTTCAAGCTGGTCCTGGACCAGCTTGATGTAGGTGGAATAACCAATCACCACATCAGCCTCTTTGATCGCCTCAACAGCACGGGCACTCATATGTTCTCTGGCACCCGGGCCAAAACCAACCAGCAGAATTTTTCCTTTACTCATTACTTACCTCTTACGATGGAGACAGTGGCATTTTTACCATCAGCACCCAAATATTTATATTTTTCAACCAGCAAGTCTTTCATGCTGGCTTTTGCTGCCAACATCGCTGCTGCCTCTGCCACAGAGGGCGTTCCCATGTATTTCAACACCACTGCCGAAGGACTGGGTACATCCACCTGCGCCAGTTGTTCGGCGCTAAAAAAATGCAACGACCAGCCCTGTTGTTCAGCCAACGCCAACAGGGCGGTTTCATCATTTTTTTTATCAATGCTGGCCAGCGCAACAACAGACTCCTCTGTCTGGCCAATTTCAGCCAAGGCCTGCTCAACTGCCGTGGTCAATGTTTCTAATGAAACATTACGATCACAGCCCATGCCTAATACCAGCTTCACACTTATGCCTCTTGCCCTTCTGGTGGACGATAAACTACTAAACGTTCGTCCAGTTCAGTCCAGGTTGCATCATCTATGTCACGTCGTGTAATCCATAACAGCGCCGGATATTTATCCAGATCCACATCTTCAAAACGCGCAAACTGATGAATGTTTTTTGGCAGAGGCGTTGGCCGTGTCCACCAGTTTTTTGAGCCACACTCCTGCACCAGGGCAATCGGTTCCTCATTCACCACGTGGGCAGAGACACGGGTGATATTGAGTTTGGGTGCCTCCACCTTCCAACCCAGTTCACGCCCCAGAATATCGACGGGAATGGTCTTGCCCACATCAGATGCCGTTGTCACAACAGCCACTGCTCCCAACATCTTAGCCAGCTTTTCAGCATAGGCATTGGCACCACCAACATGACCCGACAACACGGGAATAACAAATTGAGCCGCGTCATCCACCACCAGCACGCCCGGATCTTCATCCTTGGATTTCAGATGCGGTGCGATCAAACGTACCACTGCGCCAAGTGAAACGAAAAAAACAATCTGATCATAGTCACTAAAAAAACCGGCCATTTGCGCCCGCAGCGCACCATCGTAGGCATTGACATTATTGGGAAGTGCCGACATTAAAGAGGCAAACTTTTGCGACACGACAACATCAGCCTCAGGCATCTGCGGTGCCATGACGGCAAGCCGATTAGCACCGTGTTTGGTGATAGCCACCAGGGCAACCCGTGGTAAATTTTTATTTTCCATTTTTTAACCTTAAATATTTTATAACTCACCACGAAGCACACTAAGAGCACGAAGTTTTTCAACCATTAAATTCGCTGCCTTCGCATTCATCTCCCCGTGCGCTTGCAGACAAACAACTAAACCATCTTCAACACAGGCTTTTTACGACAACCACGAATCATTTCACCACGCTGACGGTTTGGATTTTTAATCAACAGTAATGAAAGATAATTAACCTTTTCACCCTGTAATGAAGCAACCTCTTCCACTACCCGTTCATGCGGTGAACCGGCCTTTTCGATAAAACGGCTGTGGGGCAAAAGATCACGCCTGGCCAGCAAATCAATAATGTCATCCAGCAGCGG
>JAJRUN010000087.1 GCA_024277755.1 Gammaproteobacteria bacterium
TGCCAAGGCCACAGGGCGCGAATTTATTCGCATGTCACTTGGGGGAGTACGTGATGAGGCTGAAATTCGCGGCCATAGGCGCACCTATATCGGCTCGATGCCGGGCAAGGTGATGCAATCAATGAAAAAAGCGGGAAAATCCAATCCTTTGTTCCTGCTCGATGAGATTGATAAAATGGGCATGGATTTTCGTGGGGACCCGTCTTCGGCATTGCTTGAGGTGTTGGACCCTGAGCAGAATAGTGCTTTTAATGATCATTACCTGGAGGTTGATTATGACCTTTCGGATGTGATGTTTGTTACAACTTCCAATACGCTTAATATTCCGGGACCATTGATGGACCGTATGGAAATAATTCGGCTCAGCGGTTATACGGAAGAAGAAAAAGCCGAGATTGCCCGTCGCCACCTTATTCCTCAGAGTCTGAAGGATAATGGGTTGAGCAAGGATGAGTTTGATCTGCCTGATGAGCAATTATTATTGATAATTCAGCGCTATACTCGTGAAGCCGGGGTGCGTAACCTGAAGCGCGAAATTTCCAAGCTAATGCGTAAATCCGTTAAATACCTGATGACGAGCAAGGCGAAGTCGGTTTCCATAAGTGCAAAGGTTTTGGATGAGTATCTTGGTGCGCCGCCGTTTCGCTTTGGAGAAATTGATGAAGATCCCCAGGTTGGTGTTGTTACCGGTTTGGCCTGGACGCCCGTTGGTGGTGAATTGCTGACCATTGAGGGTGTTGTTACGCCGGGTAAAGGCAAGATGACCGTTACCGGCAACCTTAAAGAGGTAATGAAAGAATCAATTTCAGCCGCTGCGGCCTATGTACGTTCGCGTTCGATTGATTTTGGTATCGAGCCGCCAATGTTTGATAAAACCGACACCCATGTGCATGTGCCTGAAGGGGCGACTCCAAAGGATGGACCCTCAGCTGGTATTGCCATGGCAACTTCGATTGTCTCTATGATGACTAAAATCCCGGTTCGCAATGATCTGGCAATGACTGGAGAAATCACTCTGCGGGGCAGGGTTTTGCCCATTGGCGGATTGAAGGAAAAATTGCTGGCGGCTCTAAGGGGAGGGATCAAAACTGTGTTGATACCTCAGGACAATGTTCATGATCTGAAGGAACTACCGGATTCGGTCAAAGAAGGTCTGGAGATTATTCCGGTTTCAAGAATGGGCCAGGTGATTGAACATGCGCTGATGGAGACTCCAAAGCCTATTGAATGGTCGCTGGAAGATCAGCTGCGTGCGGCAAAAGAAAGAGAAGCCGGGGGGGCGGGCCTTTCACATTAAATCAGGTTAATTGACTTTCAGGCAGCGGCCTGTCTGGTTTTCTGCTTTGATTAACAACGCGTTATAAAGGCGGCACGGTATGTGCCGTCTTTTTTTGCAATGGGGAAAATATAAAGGGTGGTTTATGAATAAGGCGCTGGTCGTTGTTCTATTATCTGTAACCCTTGATGCTATTGGCATTGGTTTGATTTTTCCCATTTTGCCTGGTCTGTTGCGTGAGTTAACCGGAACTGTTGAAATATCTGCACTTTATGGGGCTATTCTTGCCGGTTATGCCCTGATGTTGTTTTTATTCGCGCCCATATTGGGGGTGCTTTCGGACAGGTTTGGCCGCCGCCCCATATTGATGATTGCCATGGCGGGGGCGGCAATTGACTATCTGATCATGGCATTTGCACCCAATGTGGAAATTTTGATCATCGGGCGCCTGATTGCCGGAATGACCGCAGCCAGCATGGCGGTGGCCACTGCCTATATTACTGATATCACAGAAAGAAAAGACCGGGCGAAGCGCTTTGGCTATCTTGGGGCCTGTTTCGGTATCGGATTTATCATTGGTCCGGTACTTGGTGGGTTATTGGGCGAAATCTGGCTGCGGGCGCCGTTTCTTGCCGCTGCATTTTTGAACCTGCTGAATTTTGCCCTGGCAGTATTTTTATTGCCGGAATCCCGGCCCGGGCGCAAAGAAAAACTTGGCTTTAAGCAGCTTAATCCATTCACGCCCTTAAAGTGGGCACTGTCATTCGTAAATATCAGGCCCTTGCTGGTTGTTTATGTGGGGTTTGCTTTTGTTGGCTCGCTTTATGGCACCATCTGGGTGCTGTTCACCGAAGATCGCTATGGGTGGGGCGCGGCCATGGTCGGTATTTCATTGGCGCTTTATGGTTTGTTTAACGCGCTATCCCAGGCGTTGCTGACCGGGCCTATTACCCAATGGCTTGGAGAAAAGCGCACTATTTTATTCGGCTTGAGTTTTGAAGTTATTGCCTTGATATTATTGGCGTTTTTTGGGCAATGGTGGGTGATTTTTGCCCTGCTGCCGTTTTTTGCTCTCGGGGATGTGGGGGGACCGGCCCTGCAATCCATCCTGACTTCAAAAGTTTCAGAAGAAAAGCAGGGCCAATTGCAAGGGGTCTTGATGAGCCTTGCTGCGATTTCTACCATTATCGGGCCGCTGTTCTTTACCCAGATTTATGCATTGTTGCGCGTGGACTGGCCGGGTGGGATCTGGCTGGTGGCGGTAGGTTTATACGCGCTTATAATACCGTTGATTATTTTTGGAGGCTCGGCATGGCAAAGAGACGACTCTTTGAGCGAAAATAAATAACATTTTTGGGCGAGAATTGTTCAAA
>JAJRUN010000088.1 GCA_024277755.1 Gammaproteobacteria bacterium
AATGGCGGTACAGTAATCGGCCCGCCGTTATTACCAATCAACGGATGCCCTGCGGCATTGGTTAACATGCCTGCGGGGGTAACCTGAAGGTCACCCGCTCGCGTATAGGCCTCGGTTCCATCCAGCCCCTGCACTGTTAACCAACCCTCACCCTGGATTGAAATATCCAGATCTCGGCCCGTTGTCATCAAGGTGCCTGGTGATAAATCGGCAGACTGTCCCCGTGTGCCAACATAAGCGCGACTCGAGTGACCTTCACCAGAAAGCTGTAGCGCTTTTTGAAAAGTCTGGTCTTCACGAAAACCAACCGTATTAGCATTGGCCAGATTATTGGCATTTATGCTCTGCGCCAACATCAACTCTTTGGCACCGCTGGTTGCTATGTATAAAACCCTATCCATAAATCACCTGATATTTTTTAAACACTACTCAGCGAGTAGTCAACGTTAACGGTCACTGCTCAGATTGCCTCTGAGGCCCGCCAGTTCAAGGAAAAAATGAGCGTTTACAAATCATTTTTAAACACTGAAATGGCGGGATTTAGGGGTGATCTGAGTAGTTACCGGATATTAATGATGGTCTGGGTCACAGTGTCGGCAGTACTGATCACCTGTGCGTTGGCCTGGAAGTTACGTTGTGCGGTAATCAGATTGACCAGCTCAGTGGAAATATCTACATTGGACGATTCCAAAGCACCTGACTGCATCAAACCAAAACTGGAGGTACCGGCTTCACCGAGAACCAAATCACCGGCACCGAAAGTTTCACCCCAGACGGTATCACCTTGCGGACTCAAACCCTGTGGATTCGAAACATTAGCCAATGCAACCTTGCCCAGGGTTTTCGATTGACCATTGGTAAATCGGGCCGAAATAATACCCTCAGCATCAATATCTATGCCGCTTAAGCGACCTGTGGAATAACCTGTCTGAGTCAAAGCATTGACCGAAAACGGGCTGCCATATTGCGTCAGGTTTCTGAAATCCAGATTTGCAGTCAATTCATCGGCGCCCGTCGCTGCCGCCACATGGCTAGTAGAACCAAGAGTATAGATACCGGGAGAGACTGTTGTTAAACCTACATTCAATGGGTCAGCGTCAGTCGCCACCAGATCCAGCGCCCCTTGAGGCGTAAAGGTCAGTGTAACCGGAGTATCCACTGCTGGCAGACCAGGCACCTGTTCACCATCAACACGCATATACACTTCCCAACTGTTGGGAGCGAGCTTACGAAAATACTGTGTTGCGGTGTGCTGAGCACCCAGGCTATCGTAGACGGTTAATGATGTTGAGCTATTGTAGGACTCTGGCAGACTCGGATTGAAAGCAATGGCAGGCACATCCCCAGAGGCATTCAGATTCAACTCAGATGAAATCTGGTCTGTCGCATTAGGCAAGCCCTCACTGGTCGACAGCTCCAGATCAGTCAAGCGTCCCGTATCAAAGGTTGTTCCATTGGCAGAAACAGTTGCCGGAAACACCTGTAAACGCTGGCCACTGCTGTTAACAATAAAACCATCGCGATCTGACTTGAACGCGCCAGCGCGACTCAAGACTCGTGAACCAGAATCACTTAATACAAAAAATCCCTGTCCATTAATCGCTATATCAAGATTATTGTCAGTAAAATCAACATTCCCCTGCGAAAACTGCTGTGTTACCGCAGCAAGGCGCACACCACCACCGATGGCAGTGGCTGATATACCGCCATAACCCACTGCAAACACATCAACAAACTCTGTACGTGAGGCCTTAAAGCCAGTAGTACTGGCATTGGCAATGTTATTGCCTGTTGCCTTCAAATCGGCAGAGGCTGCGTTCAATCCACTCAGTGCTATACGAAACGGCATTATTATTCTCCTTCAATCACATGATTTGCTTAACAGCAGACAGTTTTATTTCACCCAAACCCGCAGTATTGATTCTCATGGCCTCACCTGCCTTACCCATATAAACACTCTCGACGGGCACAACAGTGTTTGTTGCCAACGACTCAACCTCACCACCAATTGATCCAATCGCTTCAACTGTGTATTCACCAGGCGAATATTGTTCGCCAGTATCACCAATGCCATCCCATTGATAATTAGTTGAGCCAGCCGGCTGATCACCCAGACCTATGGTCTTAACCGTTTGGCCAGATGCATCCTTGATTACCACCTGAACATTGTTGGCATAACGGGGAATATCGAGCGTGCCCGCCATACCGGCTTCACTCCAGAGAAAGTTATCTGTTGATGGCACTTCAACCCAGCGCCCCACCAGCGATGATGCCTGCAAGGCTTGATTTGACTGCAATGCCAAAGCCATTTTTTCAACTGAATCATTCAACTCATTAATCCCGTTTGCCGATTCAAACTGAGCCAACTGGCTCATAAACTCACCATTATCCATCGGTTTAAGCGGATCCTGATTTTCCATCTGAGCGATAATCAGCTTCATAAAAGCATCCTCACCCATTTCCGAACTTGCCTGGCGTGTTTTTGGTTGTTGTAACAAACCAAGATCACCCAAAACATTTGTATCAATCGCATTAGCCATTATTTAACCTCCCTGTTAACGCCCCATATTGATGGTTTGCATCAATAGCTGTTTGGATGTATTGAACACTTCAACATTGTTTTGATAACTGCGTGAAGCAGACATCATATTGGCCATTTGCTCAACAGTATTTATATTGGGTGCGTATATATTTCCCTGAGCATCAGCAAGCGGATGATTGGGCTCATAGCGAATCAATGGTGCCGCCTGACTCTCAACAATCTCTTTTACACGCACACCAACGGAGTTATTGCTGCCAAGTTCCTGTTTCAATAAAGCCTCAAACACAGGACTCTTGGCTTTATACACTTGATCCGGGTTTCCACTCACGCTATCAGCATTGGCCAAATTACTGGATATGCTATTCAGGCGCACTGTTTGCGCATTCATTGCTGAACCGGCCACATCAAAAACACTAAATAGCCCCATTAGTTAGCTCCCCCTTTTATCGCATTAATAATCCCTTTACTCCTGCCCTCAAAAAACCGCAGCGTTGCTTGATACTCCATCGCACTTTTTGCGAATGCAGCCTGTTCTACATGTGTCTCTACGGTATTGCCGTCCAAAGAGGGTTGAGTAGGGATTCGAAATTTAATGGCACCATCAAAACCACCCAGGCTTGTACTACTGATATGCCCCTTATGAGTGGTCTTTAATGTGCCAGCACCTGACGAAGCCGTGGCTTGTTTCATTGCCGCCTGAAAGTCGATATCTTTGGCTTTGTAATT
>JAJRUN010000089.1 GCA_024277755.1 Gammaproteobacteria bacterium
AACGGCTGATCCAACTGGCACGTCAGCACAACCGGCCTGTCATCGTTGCCACGCAAATGCTCGAATCCATGATCCAGCACTCACGCCCAACCCGCGCCGAAGTCGGTGATGTTGCCAATGCCGCCTTCTCCAGTGCCGATGCCGTCATGCTCTCAGGTGAAACAGCGGCGGGGAAATTCCCGCTCAGCGCCGTGGAAACCATGGATCGCATCCTGCGTGAAATTGAAGCGCACCAATGGCAGCAAAACAGCTTTGGTGACAACAACCGGCAAATCGAACAAGCGAGTGAAATCATGCCAATTCGAGAAGCCGTCGCCAGCGCCACCCTTGACCTGGCCCACAACCTCAAACTGCAAGGCATCGTCATCCCCACCGGCTCTGGCACCACCGCCCGCGTCATTTCATCAAGCCGCCCCTCAGCCCCCTGCATTGGCGTCTGTTCAGACGCAAAAATAAACCGACGACTGGCGCTCAGCTGGGGCGTAGTCCCCACGCTGATCGACAAACCAAACATACGAGACTGGCGACAGATGTGCGAAATCATCAATCAACAAGTAAATTTGACCCAGGCAGGTCATACCGTTTTACTGGTATCCGGATTTAATGATGACCCGGCCAAAAATGCACCCGTCATGAAAATCCTAACAATCTAACGACCTGGCCTGGCGCCAAGCTGCAAGATTGACGACGTACGCGCCCGCGTCGCCAGACACAAATCGCCATCCTCAAGCAGCAGTTCGCCGTAGGAGGGAATCATGGAACGGATGGCTGGCTGCCACTCCTTGCTGGCAATCTTTTGCGGAAACATCTTTGCCAGCACCTCCAGCATGATCGACACCGAGGTTGATGCCCCCGGCGAAGCACCAAGCAAAGCGGCAATCGAACAATCCGCCGAGCAGACAATCTCAGTGCCAAATTTCAATTCACCACCGCTGTTGTCATCTTTTTTGATTATCTGCACCCGCTGCCCGGCCACCAGCTCCTGCCAGTCATCCATATTTGCCTGCGGATAATAAACCAGCAGCGCCTTAAACCGATCTTCAAACGAGTTGGTCACCTGTTCGATCAGATACTTGGCCAGATCCACATTTTTCATGCCCGCCGACAGCAACGGCCAAACATTATGCATTTCGATGGACAGAGGCAGATCCATATACGAACCGCTCTTTAAAAACTTAGTGGTGAAACCGGCATAGGGACCAAAAAAGAGCGTCCGCTCATCAGCAATTATGCGGCAATCAAGATGCGGCACCGACATCGGTGGCGAGCCCACCTCCGCCTTGCCGTAAACCTTGGCCGAGTGTTGCTGGATCACATCAGGATTGGTGCAATGCAAAAAGTGACCGCTGATGGGAAACCCGGCATAACCAACCGCCTCATCAATGCCCGACATATCCAAAAGCTTAATCGTGCCGCCCCCGGCACCGATAAAGACATAATCAGCAAACACCTCGCGGCTTTCCTTGCTGGCGCAGTTCTCCACCTCAATCTGCCAACCACCGTCATCGCCCCTGGTCAGGCCGTTAACCTCATGATTGAGGCACACCTCAACACTGCCAGAACGTTGCAGATAAGCAACCATCTCACGCGTAATCATGCCAAAATTAACATCGGTTCCTGCATCCATGCGGGTGGCGGCAACAGCCTCGTTATCCTGCCGCCCCTGCATCACCAGCGGCGCCCATTGGCTGATCTGATCGCGCTCATCCGAGAACTGCATATCCTGAAAAACAGGATGGGCACGCATGGCCTCATAACGCTTTTTCAAAAACGCCACATTCTCATCACCCCAGACAACACTCATGTGCGGAACAGAATTGATAAACGGCGTCTCATACGGCACCGCACCCGACTCAACCAGATAAGCCCACAACTCTTTCGACACCTCAAAACTATGGGCAATCTCCAGCGCCTTGCTCACATCCACCACACCGGCATCATCCATCGGCGTGTAGTTCAATTCACAAAAGGCAGAATGGCCGGTACCGGCATTATTCCAGGGATCAGAACTCTCCGCCGCCACCCGCTCAAGGCGTTCAAAAATAGTGATCTGCGCCTCAGGCATCAGCTTGCGCAGCAACACACCCAGAGTGGCGCTCATAATGCCGGCACCAATCAAAACAATGTTTACGGGTTTATCTGTCATTTTAAAATCACAGTAAGAAGATAGATAAGATTATACTCGCATAACCGCTTGTTTAGCAGGCTGTTAACGCCTGAACGGCACCACATTATCCGGCAGCTCGCCCACATCCGGCACCTCATCCTGCGGCGCAAGTGCCAGCATCCCCAGCCAAAAATCACGAAACACCTTCAGCGGCACAAAATAATCCTTATCACCTTTGCGCTTGCGAATACGCTCGTTGACATTCACGCCCAGAGCAAACATCTCCTCATCAGAAGCAGGCAACCGGCCAGCGTAATGATGAACATACGACTTAATCTCTTCAACCATCTGTCTGATGTGCGACTGCACACTGAGGTCGTAACCGACCTGATAATGCTGATCTTCCGCCACCGAAAACACCAGTTCTGCCAACATTTCCGAGCGTTCATCGTCCAGCTGGCAAATCGACACCGCCTCATGCCACAAACGCTCGATAAAGCGTTCCGGAAAACGCTCAAAATCAGGCTTCGTCATTCCGGTAAAAATCATGCAATAACGGCTTTGCAGCTCCATCATCAACACACATTTACGCCGCATTATAGTGACGCGATGACCATACCACTGCAACGAAGCGGGATTGATCGCCTGCGGTGAAGCAAGGTGAACTTTCATATCACTGGCTAAATCTTTTGAAAGATGGAACTGAAGCATAGAAATTTACCTCGTTATAAACTTAATCACGTTCTTCGTATAAATATTTTTGAAAACCAACAAACACATCCCTAATGCCTGCCGCACCACCAAGCTCAACCGCCGCATCGCTAATCGCATGATACTTGATGTCCAAAGGCTTTGGCTGCTTCCCCTGATCGCGTTCGCCCACGCCTTCCCTCTCATATTGCGACAACACAAAATCCAGAAAATGCTGTTGTTTGTAATCATAGTGGGAAAATATCTGCTCTTTGTTTTCCGCCACCCTTTCGGCGCGCGTGATGGGGACGCGCAAAAAAGCAACGTAAGCCAACACATCGTAGAGATCACTTTTCTCGGCATTAATCAACCGCCCCACTTCCGCCAGCGGCTCTTTGCCATAGCCTTTTTCTTCCTGCCCGGCCAACAAGGCCTTGCGGGTGTCGGGCCTGCTCCACAATGCGCGCAGCTCATCTTCGTCTTTGAATAATGCCGGCAGCTCGCCAAACAGGCGTTGAATAAATTGTGCCGCTGAAATCTGTTTGCCGTCAGGGTTCCAAAAGGTGGTGGCCTGCATGTGTTGAATAGTGCGCTCTTTGCCATTAACCAACTTGATTTTAGTTTTGACTTTTATCTCGCAGACGCAGGGAAACTCGCCGCAGTCTGGGCATACGTCGTCGCGGTCACATTCACAGGGCTGCTGGCCACACACCAGACATTCTTTCAGCGAGTAGACGTAATCCGGCTCGCCAAAATAGGCGTAAGTATCAATATTGCCTTTGCGTTTGGGGGTGGCTGTCAGTCCCAACTGCACAGCAGGCGAAAAGTATTCCAGAATGCCGCGCCA
>JAJRUN010000090.1 GCA_024277755.1 Gammaproteobacteria bacterium
CGTAATCAAAACCTTTGGGGACGGGCTGTCAGGTTTGTGTGCATGTCCGCATGACGGAAAGCCTAATGACCTGCATATGTTCCCACTTGAGCCTTTGGTTCAAGGTCTGATGCAGCAAACGGCACAGGCGGAGGATGCCTTCACTTACACAACCAGACACAACGCTTAGCCCATCGTGACCACACGCACCCAATCTCGCCAACAGATCCGCAAACAGATTCGCCTCAGACGCCAGCAACTGAGCGCTACCGCCCAGCAACGCGCCAGTCAGGCCATCATCAACAATCTGGCCAATAGCCAACTGTTCCGCAACAGCCAGCGCATTGCAGGCTTTCTCAGTAACGATAGTGAACCAGACCTGACACCATTAATGCAGCGGGCCTGGCAACAAAAAAAACAGTGGCATCTGCCCGTCATCGGTCTGCCCAACGTCAACCATCTCTGGTTTGCGCCTTACAAAGAAAATGACCCTCTGGTGCACAACCGGTTTGGTATCGGCGAACCCGACACCCCCCTGCATGAAACCACGCGCAGTTACGGCCTGGACCTGGTGCTAATGCCACTGGTGGCGTTTGACACCAACGGCAATCGCCTCGGCATGGGCAAAGGCTATTATGATCGCACCCTGAAATTTTTGCGTCTGCGTAAGCATTGGCGCAAGCCGCGGCTGGTGGGCATTGCCTATGAACTGCAAAAGTTCGAACAGCTGCCCTTTCAGCCTTGGGATATCCCACTCGACGCCATCGTCACCGAAAAATCGGTTTACAATATCCGTCAGCTCAAACTCTAAACAAGGATTCAGCCCGTGAATTATTGGCTAATGAAATCAGAACCGGACGTATTTGGTATTGAACACCTCATCGCCATGCCGAATAAAACCGAACACTGGGACGGCGTACGCAATTATCAGGCCCGCAACATGATGCGCGACGATATGAAAAAGGGCGACCTGGTGTTTTTCTATCATTCCAACTGCAAGGTGCCGGGCATCGTCGGCATTATGCAGGTAGTCAAAGAAGGCTATCCCGACTTCACTTCCTGGAATCCGGAATCAAAATACTTCGACCCGAAAAGCAGCGAAGAAAGTCCACGCTGGTTTATGGTCGACATCAAATTTAAACGCAAACTGAAGCGCAACATTAGCCTGAACGAGTTAAAAGAGATGCCCGGACTGGAGAAAATGGCCCTGGTGCGACGCGGCAACCGCTTATCTATCATGCCAATGAGCAAGCAGGAGTGGGATTTGATTCTGTCTGCGGAATAAGCCCGCATCCCGTTAAAAAATACATTTTAGAGAAACCGTTAAATTTATTTCGCCAGATTAGCACCGGCATGCTGCAACAAATTAGCTTTAATTTTTAACATCTCGATCTGCCCCAGCTCAACGGACTGACCACCTTTTACAAAGCCCGTCAGCATCACCACAATGGCATCACCTTCGATGCGAAACACCTCACCCACCAACGAGACATATTCTGATTGCCCCGGCAAATTAAACGAGATAATCAATTTTCCTCCCTCCTTGAGCACCACCTCAGCGACACTATCAACATCCAGTTGTAAACGCAGGGAACGATCCGAGAAGTCAATCATGGTGCAATTTAGCGAGGCATATTCACCTCGTTTGTTCACCTTAATCGTGGCAGAAACATTAGTTTTAAGCCTTAGATGAGCACGCTGATCGGACAACATTAACGTTGCCGCATCCACCTCAAGTAAGGCCACTGTTTGATTAGCGTAAAACCCCTCTTTCAACATAGTGCGCCTCTCGACGATGGTTTCTAGCACCGGCACCTGACCGCCTGACTGCTCGGCCATCAGGGTAATTACATTCCCCTTAACCAAACCACCCACTTTAAGCAGCTCTTCACGACGAATGTAATCCAGCTTGGCCTCGCTCTGACTAAATACCGGCAAGATAATCCTGAAACTGGTGATTTTTTTGAACACCCGCTCCCGCGCCTGATCAGAAAGCTGCAAGACCCCCGTGCTCTCATCGCAAGTTAAGCCTGCAGTGGAATACACAATTATGTCATTGATGGCATAAGCAATCACGACCGAGTCGAGCACAATATTTTTCTGATATTCGGGATAGTATTGAAGCTTGGCACCCACAGGAAAATGACGCATCAAACGGAAAATAGTACGCCCATCAAGCACCTCCTTGTCCTGGTGTGGAACTGCGGGGTTTTTGTTTTTAAAAAAGTTCAGCATTTAATGAGGTCCGTTCAGAACGTTTTGAGTAACACTACTAACGAAAACAATCGGCTAACAAGCAAAAACCTGTAGTCAATTCAAATTTAAGGCTACTCGCTTCGTGCCTAGTTCAAAAACAGCTTATAAGCCGGATTATCACTCTCTTCCTGATAGGTATAACCCAGCTCTTCAAGAAATGCCTGAAACTGCTTTTTACCGCCGCTCGGCACCTGCACGCCCACCAGCACCCGGCCATAGGCGGCACCATGGTTACGGTAGTGAAACAGACTGATATTCCAGTCCTGACCCATCTTGGTCAAAAACTCCAATAGCGCACCTGGCCGTTCCGGAAATTCAAACCGGTACAGCAGCTCATTATCTACCCCGGCATGCCCGCCCACCATGTGACGAATATGTAACTTGGCCATCTCATTGTCGCTCATATCGACAACCGGGTAAGCCTTATTGGTCAAACGGGTAATCAGTTCATCCTTACCATCATCGCTGCCAGCCAATTGCACACCAACAAACACCTGGGCATCCTTATCAGAGGTATAACGGTAATTAAACTCAGTCACACCGCGTTTACCAATGGTGTTGCAGAACCTGCGGAAGCTACCGGGTTTTTCCGGGATGGTCACCGCCAAAATGACTTCATTGCGTTCACCCAGTTCGGCGCGTTCGGAAACATGTCGCAACCGGTCAAAATTCATATTGGCACCACTGTCGATGGCCACCACGGTTTTGCCACTCAACCCTTCCCGCTCAATAAATTTTTTGGTTCCTGCCACCGCCAAGGCACCCGCGGGTTCAGCTATCGAACGAGTATCATCAAAAATATCCTTAATCGCAGCACAAATCTCATCCGTAGTCACCAGAATCACCTCGTCAACACACTGACGGGCAATTCGATACGGCTCTTTGCCCGCCTGTCGCACGGCAACGCCATCGGCAAAAATGCCCACCTGATCCAGCTTGACCCGGCGTTTGTTTTTCAGCGCCTGGTACATGCAGGGCGCATCTTCCGGCTCTACCCCGATCACCTTCACCTGCGGGTGCAGATATTTAATAAAGGCCGCCACCCCGGCAATCAGACCGCCGCCGCCCACAGGCACGAATATGGCATCCAGCTCACCTGTATACTGACGCAATATCTCCAGTGCCACGGTGCCCTGACCGGCGATCACATCTGGATCATCGTAGGGATGCACAAACGTCAGCCCTTGTTTTTCAGCCAGCTCAACCGCGTGCTGATAGGCATCATCATAGACATCACCAAACAACACTGTCTTGGCACCGTAAGAACGCACCGAGGCAACCTTGATTGCCGGTGTGGTCTTGGGCATGACAATGATCGCCTTGATACCGAGCTTTTGCGCCGACAGCGCCACACCCTGAGCGTGATTACCCGCCGATGCTGCAATCACGCCCTTGGCCCGGGCCTCAGCTGAAAGACCGACAATCTTGTTATAGGCACCGCGAAGTTTGAAGGAAAATACCGGCTGCAGATCTTCACGTTTCAACAACACGGTATTGTCCAACCGTTTCGACAGGCTGCGCATTTCATCCAGAGGCGTCTCAATGGCTACGTCATAGACACGTGCTTTGAGGATTTTTTCAATATATTTCTGAGGCATGGCGCTAAATTATCAGTTTCTTCCACGTAAGCATAGCGGTGACTTATCAATAGAGTGGCGGTATGATGTGGCCAACTAAAAACAAACACACAAGGGGTAGGACATGGCCTTATCACAAGATGAAATGAAAAAACAGGTCGCCGAAGCGGCGCTGGAATATGTAGAATCCGGCATGATTGTTGGTATTGGCACCGGTTCGACCGCCAACCATTTCATTGATGGTCTGGCAAAAATAAAGGGCAAGATCGACGGCACCGTAGCGAGTTCTGAAGCCAGCGCTGAACGCCTGCGCGGCCATGGCATTGAGGTCATGGAACTGAACGCCGTTGGCAACATCCCCCTATATATTGATGGTGCTGACGAATCGAATAAATACCTGCACCTGGTCAAGGGCGGCGGTGGCGCCCTGACACGCGAAAAGATCATTGCTGCCGCAGCAGAAAAGTTTGTCTGCATTGCTGACGAATCAAAGCTGGTGGACATGCTCGGTGCCTTTCCGCTGCCTATTGAAGTCATCCCCATGGCCCGCAGTTATGTCGCCCGTCAGCTGGTTAAACTGGGTGGTGAACCTGTCTACCGTGAAGGGTTTGTCACCGACAACGGCAACATCATTCTCGATATCCATAACATGGAAATCCTGAACCCGGTTGAAGTGGAAGTCGCCATTAACAGCATCGTCGGCGTTGTCACCAACGGCCTGTTTGCCCAGCGCCCAGCCGATGTGTTGTTGCTTGGCACCCAGGATGGCGTCCGCAGCATTACCTAATACCTCACCAGGGGGCAGGCCAATACCTGCCCCCGACACTGCAAGCATCAACGTGCAAAAAACACTGATCAGCATCGGCATTATTCTGATAATTCTCGGCCTGCTCTGGCCGTTATTGCAAAAGACCGGCCTCGGCCACCTGCCCGGTGATATCGCGTTGGAAAAGAAAAACTTTAAATTCTATTTCCCCATTGCCACCTCAATCGTCATCAGCATCGCAGCGAGTCTGATCGTTTGGTTCTTCATGCGCAAATAATGACAATTTCAATATTCGCTGCAACCCAAAGTCATTTTTTCAGCCAACGCGCCGATAGCCTTAGCAAGACAACTTGCACAATCACACCATGCCAGCCAACTCAAACAACAACCCGATCAGCTTCAACAAACCTGGCTTCAACCCGGATGCGGCACAACAGCAGGCCATTATTCAATTCCAACACCTCTATCAAGCCCTTAACAAAGAACAACCCAAAACAGGCCTGATTGAGCGACTGCTCAAACGCAAACACAAACCGATTAAAGGGCTTTATATCTGGGGCGGCGTGGGTCGCGGCAAGACCTATTTAATGGATCATTTTTTTGAGGCCCTGCCCTTCACCGAAAAACGGCGCATTCATTTTCACCGTTTTATGCAAGAGATTCACAGCCAGCTCAAGAGCCTGCCCAAAAGCCCGGATCCACTCGCCATCATCGCCAAACACCAGGCCGAAAAGATCCGCCTGCTCTGTCTGGATGAGTTTCACGTACAGGATATTGGTGATGCTATGTTGCTGGCCGGTTTTATGAAAACCATTTTCAAAGAAGGCGTCACCTTGGTCACTACATCCAACATTGCCGCTGACGATCTTTATAAAAATGGTTTGCAACGCGAACGCTTTCTACCGGCTATCGAACTGATCAAACAGCACACCGACGAACTGCATCTGGATGGCGATAAAGACTATCGCACTGAACTGCTTGAACGCACCGGCACTTACCACCTGAACAATGCCGGCACCGAGAGCTTAATGAAGCAGCAATTTCAATCGCTGGCACCTGACAACATCACCATGGCCGCCACCATCCGCATCAACAAACGTGATATCAATACCATTGCCCTGAGCGACGATGTGGTCTGGTTTGATTTTCCAGCCATCTGCGAAACACCCCGCTCAGCCAGCGATTATCTGGAAATTGCGCGCGACTATCACACGGTGATGATCAGCCGAACACCCACACTTGGCGAAGCCAAGGACGATGTGGCGCAACGATTCATTCATCTGATTGATGCCCTGTACGACCATGGCGTTAAAACAGTCATCAGCGCCGACAGCAAATCCAGCGAAATCTATTCCGGACAACGCCATGCCTTTGCCTTTCAGCGCACCGCCAGCCGTTTGCAGGAAATGGCCAGCGAACAGTATTTATCAAAAGCACACCGGGCCTGACAATCACCCAGCCACAAACGACTAGCCCTCAAGTGCTTCCCAGCGCTCGTAGCACTGCGTCAATTCAGCCTCAATAGCTTCACTGCGGGCATTCAGCTCAACCACTTTATTCGCATCTTTTTGATACAGGTCAGGGTCAGAAAGCATTTTCTGAATCTGCTCCATCTCTGCATCCAGTGCCTCTATTTTTGCTGGCAGGGCATCAAATTCACGTTGGTCGTTATAACTCAGTTTCTTTGTCGCCGCAGCGTTGGAACTGGCTTTGGCTTTTGATTTTCCGGTTTTAGCGGATGCTGGCTGGGGATTTTTCTCTGCCCGCTGTCGCAGCCAGTCGTCATAACCACCAACATAACTGTTTACCTGACCATCGCCTTCAAAAACCAGGCTGTCAGTGACGACATTATTAATAAAGGCACGGTCATGGCTCACCAGCAACAGCGTGCCTTTATACTCAATCAATAACTCTTCCAGTAATTCCAGAGTTTCAACATCGAGATCATTGGTGGGTTCATCCATCACCAGCATATTGGCCGGTTTGGTAAACAGTTTAGCCAGCAGCAGACGATTGCGCTCACCGCCCGACAACGCCTTAACCGGGGTGCGGGCACGTTGCGGTGAAAACAGGAAGTCCTGCATATAACTGATGACATGACGCGGCTGGCCATTGATGATGATTTCATCACTGCCGTCACCAATATTCTCGATCACGGTCTTTTCGGCATCAAGCTGGGCGCGATGTTGATCAAAATAGGCGATTTCCAGCTTGGTGCCCAGCTTCACTGAGCCTTGTTGCGGCTCCAGCTTGCCAAGCAGAATCTTCAGCAGAGTGGATTTACCCGCCCCATTCGGGCCGATGATGCCGATCTTATCTCCACGCAGAATGGTGGCGGAAAAATTATCAAGAATATTTTTGTCGCCATAACGCTGGCAGACATCTTCCAGCTCGATAACGATCTTGCCCGATGCCTCAACCGCCTGAGCCTTGATATTGGCCGTGCCAACGCGATTACGCCGCTCGCTGTGTTCCTGACGCAGCGCCTTCAGCGCCCGCACCCGGCCTTCATTACGGGTGCGTCGTGCCTTGATACCCTTGCGTATCCACTTTTCCTCTTCCGCCAACTTTTTATCAAACAGGGCATTGGCGCTTTCCTCTGCCTCAAGGGCCGCCTCTTTGCGCTCCAGATAGGTGGCGTAATTCCCCGGCCAGGAGGTCAGGCGGCCACGATCAAGATCAATAATGCGAGTCGCCAGGTGCTGCAACAACATCCGGTCATGGGTCACAAACAGCAGGGTCGCTTTATAATTGAGCAGAAACTCTTCCATCCAGTTGATGGCTTCGATATCAAGATGATTGGTGGGCTCGTCAAGCAACAACAGATCAGGATCCAGCACCAGTGCCTGGGCCAGCAACACCCGCCGTTTCAGCCCCCCGGACAGCGAGCTGAATTCATCATCGGCTGGCAGATCAAGCCGCGAGATCATGGTATCGACACGCTGCGAGGCATCCCAGCCATCACAGGCCTCCAGCGCATGCTGAGCCCGTTCCAGCTCAGCCATGGTGGCATCGTTATAATCTGTCGCTACCTTCTGGCTGGCATGGTGATAGCGGCTCAGCATCTCGCCCTGTTTACCCAGACCGTCGGCCACTACGTCATAGACCGAGCCAGTGGTATCGTGCGGCACCTCCTGCTTCAGACGGGTCACCACCAGCCCTTGCTGATGCTCTATTTGGCCATCATCAGGGGTGATTTTTCCTGCCAACACCTTCATCAGGGTTGATTTGCCTGCACCATTGCGGCCCACCAGGCAAACCCGTTCGCCCGCATCGATCTGCAGATTCAAACCATCTAAAAGCGGCTGACCACCAAAACTGACCACCACTTCACGCAAGGTAATTAACGCCATAACAACTCCATTTTTTGATGGCCGCTATGGTACTGCCATTCCCTATCTATAGATACTCTTCTATGCGCTCGACAAAATAGCGAATTTCATCGCGCACTCGACGATAATGCCCCAGCGCCTCTTCTTCGCTTGCGGCTGTTTTAGCCAATTTGGGGGGATCATCGAAACCAACATGAATCACTTTCGGCGCACTGCTGAAGACTGGGCAATTATCATCGGCATGACCACAAACAGTGAAGACCATGTCGAACACTACCCCCAAATCACTGACGTTGTCGGAGCTGTGAACAGAAATATCTACCCCGGCCTCGGCCATCACCTTGAGCGCATTGGGGTTCAGTCCATGGGTTTCGATACCGGCGGAATAGAAGTTATATTTACCCCCCTTCAGCGCCTTGGCCCAGCCCTCAGCCATCTGACTGCGGCAGGAGTTGCCGGTACATAAAAATAGAATATTCAACTTATCGCTCATGATAGTCCTTGAGAGGCAGCCCGAATTCCGACCCAAAAAACAGCCAACTGCTGAGTGTAGACGGATGAGATGGCCGCCAGGTTGCCCTGCCGCAGC
>JAJRUN010000091.1 GCA_024277755.1 Gammaproteobacteria bacterium
ATGTAGATTTGATTCGAGGTCGAAACGCCCATCATGTTGCCGAAACGATTTTCAAGGCCTTTGGCCGGGCGCTAAGAATGGCGCTTACACTCGACCCACGGATGCGGGGTGTCATTCCCTCAACCAAGGGTTCTCTGTAGGTCGTGTGTATAAGCGATTTGCTTTAAATTTATAACCAACGGTATTTCAAGTAATGAAGACGGTCGCTGTTATCGACTATGGAATGGGTAATTTGCACTCTGTTGCCAAGGCATTGGAGTATGTCGCCACTGATACGCGGGTGGTGGTCAGTTCAGAGCCGCGTACGATATTGTCTGCTGACAGGGTTGTATTGCCCGGTGTTGGAGCGATTCGTGACTGTGTATCTGAGTTGCACCGGCTGGAGCTGGACGGCGTTGTTAAAGAGGTCGCAAAGAATAAGCCCTTGCTGGGTGTCTGTGTGGGAATGCAGGCACTGTTGGAGCATAGTGCGGAGAATGCTGGTACCGACTGCCTGGCAGTGATGCCCGGTCGCCTGATCCACTTCAAGGATGCCTTTGCTGACCTGAGGGATACCGCTGAACTTAAGGTGCCTCATATGGGCTGGAACCAGGCGGTCCCTGAGGATGCTGATCACCCCATGTGGGCAGGAATCGCTGTCGATGCTCGTTTCTATTTTGTTCATAGCTATTTTCTGCCGCTGGCCGAGGCCTCGGGAATATGTGCCGCACGTACTGAGTTCGGTGTGGAGTTTTGTTCGGCGGTTACGCAGGGCAATGTGTTTGCCACGCAGTTCCACCCGGAAAAAAGTGCGGCTGCAGGACTTCAGTTATATGCAAATTTTCTCGCCTGGAATGGCGACAACTAATTCTGTTATCAAGATATATTCTGAGGAAACTCACTCATGCTAATTATTCCTGCCATTGACCTCAAACAAGGTAAATGTGTTCGTTTGCGCCAGGGGCGTATGGACGACGATACGGTTTTTTCTGATGATCCGGTGGCTATTGCTGCTCGTTGGGTTGAGGCGGGCGCCAAGCGCTTGCACCTAGTGGATCTGGACGGTGCCTTTGCCGGTAAGCCCGTGAATGCCAGTGTGGTACATGCCATCGCCACAGAGTTTCCCGATTTGCCGATTCAGGTGGGCGGCGGTATTCGTGATGAAGAAACGATTCAGGCCTATCTGGATGCGGGTGTACAGTACGTGATTATTGGTACCAAGGCGGTCAGTGCACCCCATTTTGTGGGCGATGTCTGTGCCGAGTTCCCTGGGCATATCATCGTGGGCTTGGATGCCAAAGATGGCAAGGTAGCAATCGATGGCTGGTCAAAGTTATCGAATCACGATGTGATCGACCTAGCCCAGCATTTTGAGCGTGATGGCGTGGAGGCGATTGTTTATACCGACATCGCGCGCGATGGCATGATGCAGGGTGTCAATGTAGCAGCTACTCAAAAACTGGCGCAGGCGATCAATATTCCGGTGATTGCCTCGGGCGGCGTTACCGATATGGACTGTCTGCATAAGCTTAAGGCCGTGGAAGAGGATGGCATCATGGGTGCCATTGTCGGGCGCGCAATTTATGAAGGAACGATCGACCTGGCCGAGGCTAACAAGCAGATGGATGCCGGCTAATGGGCTTGGCAAAGCGTATAATTCCCTGTCTGGATGTGGATGGTGGGCGAGTCGTCAAGGGCGTTCAGTTCGTTGATATTCGTGATGCGGGTGACCCGGTCGAGGTGGCTCGACGTTACAATGATGAGGGGGCTGACGAACTGGTATTTCTCGACATTACCGCTTCGCATGAAGAGCGTGAAACCATGGTGCATGTGGTTGAAGAGGTGGCGTCTTCAGTGTTTATTCCGTTGACCGTAGGCGGTGGGATTCGTAGCAATGATGATATTCGGCGCATGCTCAATGCCGGTGCCGACAAGGTTGGGATTAATAGCGCAGCGATTGCGCAGCCAGAATTTGTGCAGGAGGCGGCGACCCGCTTTGGTAGCCAGTGCATTGTTGTGGCCATTGACGCCAAGCGAGTAAGCACCGAGGGTGAAGCCGCCCGTTGGGAGATATTCACCCATGGTGGCCGTAAGGAAACGGGTATCGATGCCGTGGAGTGGGCGCGTAAAATGGTGGCCTATGGCGCAGGGGAAATTCTTCTGACCAGTATGGACCGTGATGGTACGCGAGACGGATTTGACCTTGAGTTGACCCGGACTGTGAGTGAGGCGGTGTCGGTGCCTGTTATTGCATCGGGCGGGGTGGGTAAACTTGAACACTTGGCCGAGGGCGTACTGGAAGGAAAGGCCGATGCTGTCTTGGCGGCGAGTATTTTTCACTTTGCCGAGCACAGTGTGGGTGAAGCCAAACAGTGCATGGCTGAACGCGGTATCGAGGTGCGCTTGTGAGCGAGCAATGGCTGGATGAGATAAAGTGGACCGATGACGGGCTGGTGCCTGCCATCGCGCAAGAGAGTGGCACCGGTAAGATTCTGATGTTTGCCTGGATGAACCGGGAGGCACTGGCTGAAACGGCGGCATCTGGTTTCGCGGTATACTGGTCGCGCTCGCGTCAGAAATTATGGCGTAAGGGTGAGGCCTCAGGCCATCAACAGCAGGTCAAGGCGATGTATCTCGATTGTGATGCCGATGTCATCGTCATGGAGATTGAGCAGCAAGGGGGGATCGCCTGTCATACGGGACGTAAAAGCTGTTTTTATCGGCAGTTTGTCGAGGGTGAGTGGCGTGTGGTGGAGCCCGTGATCAAGGATCCGGCCGATATTTATGGCGCTTAGGGGTAGATGATGGAAAATGAACAGATACTAGCCCGTTTGGCGGATGTGCTGGAGCAGCGTAAGATGGCGGCCCCGGACTCTTCTTACGTTGCTAAACTATACGATAAGGGCTTGGATAGCATCCTCAAGAAGGTTGGCGAAGAAGCGACCGAGGTTGTGATGGCAGCCAAGGATGGAGATAATGACAAGATTATCTACGAAGTGGCTGACTTGTGGTTTCATACCCTGGTCCTTCTGGCCCAGCAAGGCTTGAGTCCTGACGACGTATTGGCTGAGTTAGGGCGTCGATTCGGTCTTTCTGGTATTGAAGAAAAGGCCGCGCGTAGCGACAATCACTAGGTTTATTTGTAGTAGCGAGTTTTTGGAGAGAAAAGATGGGTTTTGGTGGGATTAGTATCTGGCAGTTGTTAATTGTTTTGGTCATCGTGCTGTTGCTGTTTGGCAGCAAGAAGCTGCGTAGTGTGGGTGCTGACCTTGGCGGTGCGCTGAAAGGTTTTCGTGGCGCAATGAAGGAAGGTGAAGAGGAGACGTTGACCAAGAAGCCGGAGGACTCCGCAAAAATTGAGAAAGAATCAACCACTGCCGGCCGTGTGATTGACACCGAGGTCGAACAGAAAGATGAAAAAAAAGTTTAAATTAGCAGACTATACGGTTTATGTTTGATATCGGTTTTTGGGAGATTCTGCTGATTGGGGTAGTTTCCCTGTTGGTGGTTGGGCCCAAGGAGTTTCCTAGTCTGATACGTAATATTGCCCGGGGACTGGGCAAGATGCGCGGCTTTGTCAGTTCGGTAAAGGCCGATTTAGACTATGAAATCGATAAGGCGAATGAAATCAAACGATTGGTGGAGAAAGAGGCCGAGATTGTCCGTCTTCACGAAATCATCGAAGACAACGCCTCTGGCGTCTCCGTCAAAGTCAATAAGGCAGAAGCCAGTAAGGTTGATGAGTTAGATGAATCAAGAAAGGCCGAAGCCGACCAAGAGTCGGCGCAGTCGCTCGCTGATCGGCGATAGACTCAATACCCGTACCAATAAAACTCAGAATGATGACCCTAATCAGCAGGGTCTGGTGGGGCATCTGATCGAGCTTAGAACGCGTTTGTTGCGTATTCTTGTTTCGGTGTTGGTGATTTTTATACCCTTGGCGATCTTTGCCAATCCGCTCTATTCTGCGTTAGCCACCCCCTTATTGGCCCATATGCCCGAAGGCTCAACGATGATTGCAACCGAAGTTGCATCACCGTTCCTGACCCCCTTTAAATTTGCCCTGTTCATGGCGCTTTTCCTGAGCATGCCTATCTTTTTGTACCATTTTTGGGGCTTTATTGCGCCAGGGCTGTATACGCATGAGCGACGCATGATGATGCCTATTATGGTGGGCAGTGTTGGCCTGTTTTTTGGCGGAGTGTTGTTTGCCTATTATGTGGTATTTCCATTGATTTTCGGCTTTTTCATGACGGCAGCGCCGGAAGGGGTGTCGGTGATGACCGACATCAGCAGCTATTTGGACTTTGTGCTTAAGCTGTTCTTTGCCTTCGGGCTTGCGTTTGAAGTGCCTATCGTGACTATTGTGCTGGTCTGGGCGGGAGCTGCCACACCTGAAGAATTGGCTAAAAAACGTCCCTATGTGATTGTGGGGGCTTTTGTATTGGGGATGCTGTTTACACCGCCTGATATGATCTCGCAGACCTTGCTGGCGGTGCCGATGTGGATTTTGTTTGAGATTGGCCTGGTGTTGTCTCGCCTACTCGTCAAGGAAAAGGCTAGGCGTGAGGCTGAGGAAGAGTCGCAGGAATAAAGAGGCCGCTGAGCAAGCCTGGGAATCCGCAGGCTTGTTCAGTCGTTCCTAAGCACATTAGTGAGGTTGCTGCTCAGGCGGTGGGCGTTCGCCTAGGGTTGCCTCGACCTTGATATGTTTGCCGGCCCTTACGATATCCAAGTTTAATACACTACCGGGTGTGTTGTAGGCGATCGCATTCATCAGGTCGCGCGCCCCCCTAATCGCCTGCTCGTTTACATGGCTGATCACATCTCCAGGTCGCAGGCCGGCACGATCAGCGGGGCCTTTGGGTTGAACGCCGGCAATTAAGGCACCTGCCAGCCCTTTCACGCTGAATGACTCTGCTAATGTCGGAGTGAGGTCTTGTACCTTGACGCCCAGCCAGCCGCGCAGGGCGCGTCCGTAGGTGATGATTTGGGTCATCACCCCTTTGGCTAGGCTGACGGGAATGGCAAAACCGATGCCTTGTGAGCCGCCGGAATCGGAAAAGATAGCGGTGTTAATTCCTACGAGCTGGCCAAAGGCATTGATAAGCGCGCCACCGGAGTTGCCGGGGTTAATGGCTGCGTCAGTCTGAATGAAATCTTCGAAGGTGCTGAGGCCAAGCTGAGAGCGTCCTGTGGCACTGACAATGCCGCTAGTGACGGTTTGACCTACACCAAACGGGTTGCCAATTGCTAGCACCACATCACCCACGCGTAAGGCCTCCGAGTGGCCAAAGGTGATGCTAGGCAGCTCGGGTAGTTCGATTTTTAATACGGCAAGATCACTTTCAGTATCGCGCCCGACTATTTGTGCCTCAGTCGTCCGGCCATCACGAAGGGCTACTTTGATCTCGTTGGCACCTTCAATGACATGATTGTTGGTGAGGATGAAGCCATCCTGGTTCAGGATAACGCCCGAACCCAAGCTGTTTTCCTGGTGAAGTTCAGGGCGAGGCAGGCGATCACCAAAGAATCGACGCAGATCAGAGCGGGTTCCTTCAGGCACACGTTGTGCGACAAATTTTTGGGTGTAGATGTTGACGACAGCCGGGGCGGCAAACTCAACCGCATCTGCATAACTGGTGACGTTGTTGCTGTTGGCGATGCGCTCGGGGATCTCTCCTTCAATAAATTGAACGTTGATGCGATCGTCAAAAATATCAGGTTTAAACAGCAACAGTAAGACAAAGGCAAATGCCAGTCCGGCTGTCGCAGCTTCGGTGAGGAAAGATAAAAATATTTTCAGGCGCATTGAGTCAGTAATCTATAGTTAGGGCGAGGCGTCAATAACAAGTGAAAGCATAGGATAAAAGTATGGTTCAGTCAGCTACATTGCACAGTTTCTGTAATGAGTACCTACAGAGTTCAGAATTCCGTGATTATGCGCCAAATGGATTGCAGATACAGGGTAAAAGTGAAATAAAAAAAATAGTGACAGGAGTAACAGCATGTCAAGCCTTGATCGATGCGGCCGTGGATGCGGGAGCTGACGCATTGATGGTCCATCATGGATTCTTTTGGAAGGGCGAGTCGAGTTGCTTGACCGGCATTAAAGGTCGCCGAATTTCTACGATTATGAAAAATGATATCAACCTGTTTGCCTATCATTTGCCGCTTGATGCCCATCCAGACATTGGAAATAACGCCCAGTTAGCGAAACAGCTGGGGTTAACGGTACAGGGGCGGTTTGGACGAAATGCGGGTGATGATCTGGCGATGTTTGGTGAATTAGACGCTGAGCTATCTGCAGAGGAGTTTGCTCAACATATTGCGACTGCATTAGATAGAAAACCCCTGCATATAGCAGGGAATGGGGCGCAGATTAAAACGGTTGCTTGGTGTAGTGGTGCGGCTCAGTCATATATTGATGCTGCGGAAAGATTGTCAGTTGATGCTTATATAAGCGGCGAGGTTTCGGAGTCGACAACTCACCTTGTGCGTGAGACAGGTATTCACTATTTTGCCGCAGGCCATCATGCCACCGAGCGTTATGGTGTTATGGCGTTGGGTGAAATGTTGGCTCAACGCTTCAATTTAAACCATGAATTTATTGATATACCAAACCCTGTGTGATTTGTGAAAAGACCGCATAGGCCCTGTGATGATAGGCAATGGCTAAAAACAACAGCTTTTAGTTCGCTTTATAGAACCTTTATTGAGTAGATTACTTACATTAATTGTCGGGATAAAAGTTGAGTGTTTAGCGTTGACATTGCGGCGATAACTAGACTAGGATGCTGGAACGCTTAAAAAACGGCTTACCAAAACCCCTTGATTTATAGGGGTACTGGGTATAAAAAACCGTAAAAGCAGTAAACTTGGTGTTAAGCCAAAAAAAATAACAGTGTCTGTGTTAGATCGTGAAAAGGGAGAGGGTTTCATGGTTGTGGGTAACCAGCATTTGTTTTGAGTTAGCTTTTTCTAACTTGGGGAACGTCAGCTTTAATTTTATTTAAAATAGTTAGGCTTTATCGGTCGGATAGTTGCGCCTGTTGTGCGGGTGTTTGTGTTCGGTTTTTAGGGTGTGGCTTTTTGGATGTGTTTCTTTTTGTTTTTGAAGCTTATTTGGATCTACAACAGATCGAGGACTGAGATGTTTGTGAGTAATAACTTCCTTTCTGAGGGGTGCGTAAAATGTGTTGGCAAGACCGCGAAACGGTTTGTGTCGATGGTTTTTGCTGCGTTATTGGGTTTTGGTGGGTTGATGTTTGTTGGGGCTGCGCAAGCAGAAGTGCCCAACGTTGTTCCACCTGAAGGTTCGTATAGTGGTGAAGATGTACCGCAGCCAATTGAGTTTCCTCATGATATTCATGCGGATGTCAATGAGATTAACTGCATGTACTGCCACACGTATGCACGACGCAGCAAAGTGTCTGGAATTCCTCCAACGAGTAAGTGTATGGGTTGTCATACTGTTATTGCGACAGACAAGCCACGCATTAAAAAGTTGACTGAATATTGGGAGAATAAAGAATCTCCTGAGTGGAATAAGGTCCATGACCTTCCTGATTTCGTGCACTTTACGCATGAAAAACATATTCAGCGTTTTGTCTTTAAGAATGAAGGCATGGACGTGGAAAATGTCTCTGAAGTTTGCGCGTTTTGTCATGGTGATGTTAAGAGCATGACCGTGGCTAAAAAAATGAAGCCCTTGACTATGGGTTTTTGTGTGCGCTGTCATGAGGCGAACGACGGCCCTTCCGATTGTTGGAAGTGTCACAAGTAACTGGGTGGGCTGTGATCGTGGATCTGGCCGTCAAATTAACTAAATAAGAACGGATGATTTGTTATGAGTGGTAACGATATCAACCGCAGAAATTTTCTGAAATTCATGGGCCTCGGCGGTGTGGGTGCTGCAACCTTAACGGGTTGCGATATGCCAACAACTGTCACTATTGAAGAAGGTAAGGAAAAAGTTGTTTCCTACCTGGCTCCTGAAGAGTATGTGATTCCTGGTATCGGTAACTGGTTTGCTTCAACCTGTCAGCAGTGTCCTTCTGGCTGCGGTGTTCACGGACGTGTTCGTGAAGGTCGTGTATTAAAGCTCGAAGGTAATCCTGAGACGTTGAATGGTAATGGTTTATGTATGATGGGGCAGGCGAGCCTGCAAACCCATTACAACCCTGATCGTATCACCCAGCCAATGGCGCGTAAGGGTGGATCACTTGTTCCAGTGAGCTGGGATGAGGCATGGAAACTACTGCAGGAAAATGCAGGTAAGGTAGACGCAGGACGTAGTGCCTGGTTTACCGGGACGGTTTCCGGGCATCAGGCGGTGTTGTTGAAGGCGTTAAATAAAGCGTGGGGTAGTCAGGATCATTATGTCTACGAAGCGATAAATAATGCCGTGGGTGAAGCGGTGAATGAAGCGGTTTTGGGTGAGGCTGTTCCGGCCTATCACCTGAATAAAGCGAAAGCCATTTTGTCTTTCGGTGCTGACTTTCTGGGGACATGGGTTTCGCCTGTTCATTTTGCCAAACAGTATGCGGAGTTCCGTACAGGTGATCGCGGCATATTGATGCAGGTTGAGCCGAAGATGTCTTTGACCGGTGCGAATGCCGATATGTGGGTTGCCGCACGTCCTGGAACGGAAGGTGTTGTCGCGCTAGGTATCGCTAACGTCCTGATCAGTAAACATCAGGTGAGCGGTAGCGTATTGCCTCAAGCGGCTCTGGATGTAATTGCTCAGTATGACGTAAACAAGGTCACTGAGGTTTCAGGTGTTAGTGGTGATCAGTTAGTGCGTATGGCGAACTACCTGCGTGGTAATAGCCCGAGTTTGGTATTGTCAGGCGAGTCTGCCCATAATCATGAAAATGGTTATCAGAACGCTATGGCTGCCATGATGCTGAACATCTTGTTAGGGAATGTCGGTAAGACAATTGACGGTTCCAATAAGTTGGCCGTTGAAGAGCTTCAGGCTAAGACGGGCAGTAGCGCAGCGTTGCTGAAGTTTGCTGAAGCCGTTGATGCGGGTAAGTATGACGTTGTCTTTTTCAAAGGCACGAATCCTTTGTTTACTGCTCCGGTAGCAATGGACTTGGCCGGTAAATTAGCCAAGGTTCCATTCAAAGTTTCCCTGTCAATGTTTCTTGATGATACAACCATGCAAGCCGATCTGGTTCTGCCGCTTTCTTCTCCGTATGAAGAATGGAATACATCGGTTGCACCTTATCAGCCTGTTGAGGCAGCAATTAGCATGTCTCAGCCATTGATGAATCCACTGAGTAGCGAAACCAGAAGTTTTGGTGATTTGTTGCTGGGTATGCTTAAGCATCACGGTGTTGATGGGTATGACTTCCCTAGCTATTACGCCTATTTACAAGATGCAATGGATAAATTGCCAGCCTCTATCAAGGGCTCTGCTGTGGACTTTTGGGCAGATAGTGTTCAAAAGGGTTATGTGAAAGCAACAGCGGAAGGTGGTTCTTTAACTACCAAGCTGGGCGATCTGAGTCAGAAAGCTGTTGATGTTGGTGGTGACTTTCCGATGCATTTGGTGCCATCTTCCAATCAGACAATGTGGGATGGACGTAATGCCAACCTACCCTGGATGCAGGAACAACCGGACCAAATCTCCAAAGTATTTTGGGATTCTTGGGCAGAAATTCATCCTAAGACAGCTGCAAAGCTGGGCGTGCATGAGGGTGATTATATTCGTATCAAGTCTGATCAGGGTTCTATCGACGTTAAAGTGTATATCTATAAGGGTGTGCATGTTGATGCGGTTGCGGTACCTATGGGACGCGGACATAAAGAATATGGTCGTTATGCCAAGGGTAATGGGGTCAATCCACTCAGTATCTTGAGTGAGGTTATTGAACCTACCAGCGGTGAATTAGCGACTCATGGAACGCGTGTAAGCATTACCAAGACGGGTGAGCATGAAGAATTGCCTCGCTTAGGTGGTAGTGAAACTCAGGTTGGTCGTCGTCTGGTGAGCACTGTTTCGGCAGAGGTTTTCAGAAGGACTGAGGGAGCTTAATTATGTCACTTAAGAATGTTCTTGAAAATTGGTCGGATTATCGTAAAACCCATGAACAAGGTGGGCATCACGAATACGAGCATATGTGGACGCTGGCAATCGACCTGAATAAATGTACAGGTTGTAATGCATGTTCTGTTGCCTGTTATGCAGAAAATAACCTTGCCACTGTTGGTAAGGAAAAGCTGCATAAAGGCCAGGGTATGCATTGGCTGCGTATGGAGCGTTACTGGGATGAGCCTCAAATGGGCGGTGACGATGCCGAGTATCATGAGCGCGGCGCAAGTTTTCTGCCCATGATGTGTCAGCATTGTAACGCGGCGACGTGTGAGCCTGTTTGCCCTGTTGCGGCAACCTACCACACGCCAGACGGTTTGAATGCACAGGTGTATAACCGTTGTATCGGTTCACGTTATTGCTCTAATAACTGCCCCTATCGTTTACGTTATTTTAATTTCTACTCTTACTACGATACGTCATGGCCTGAGCCGCTGAATCAGCAGCTTAATCCCGATATCAGCGTGCGTGATAAAGGGGTTATGGAGAAGTGTACCTTCTGTGTGCAACGTATTCGTACAGGTAAAGACCAGGCTGCTAGCGAAGGTCGTGAATTGCGTGATGGTGATGTAGTCACTGCATGTGCACAAAGTTGTCCGACTCAAGCGATTGTCTTTGGCGATATGCTCGATGAGGAATCGGAAGCGGCTAAGCTGTGGGCAAAACAGCAGGTCGAACTCGGTCCTTATGAGCAGAAGAAAGACAAAGAAGGTAGCGAACTGCGCGGGTACAGGGTATTGGAAGCTTTGAATACCGATCCCTGTGTTATGTACCTTGATCGTGTTCGTGAAGCCTGAAGTAGGGTCATTTAATTATTTAACTGGTGTGAGCTATGCATACAAAAGATATAAATGAAAATATAGCTTGGGCGAAGATCAACGAGGATGTTCTCCGCAGTATGGAGAACCCTCGTGTAGGCTACTGGGTGGCGGTTGCTGCCTGTATCCTTATGGTAAGTTGTGCTGTTCTTGCCGAGATCTATCAGTACCAAGTGGGGATGGGGCCGAGTAATTTGAACTGGCCTCATATGTGGGATTTATACATTGCAACATTCGTGTTCTGGATCGGGATGTCTCACTCCGGAACCTTGTTGTCTGCGATTCTGCATATTATCGGGGCCGATTGGCGTAAACCGATATATCGTTTTGCTGAAGCCATGACAACATTTTCGTTGCTAACGGCTGGTCTGTTTCCAATCATCCATTTGGGTCGTGTTTGGAATATGTACTGGGTACTTCCTTATGTGTCTGATCGTGGTATCTGGCCGAACTTTCGTTCGCCTTTGATCTGGGATGCATTTGCGATTACTACATACCTGACTTCTTCGGCTATGTTCCTGTTTATCGGTATGATTCCCGATTTGGCAATCTGTCGAGATAATGCACGAGGCTGGCGTCAGAAGCTTTATACCGTACTGTCCTTGGGTTGGCAGGGAGATGATCGTCAATGGCGTCATTTTCGTAGAATCTATCTGCTGATGGCCTGTTTTCTGATTCCTTTGGCGGTATCGGTTCATTCAATCGTATCGGCTGATTTTGCCATGTCGATTATGCCAGGTTGGCATATCACATCGTTCCCTCCTTACTTTGTAGCGGGTGCCTTGTACTCAGGTTGTGCGGCGATCATCACATTGTTTATCATCTTGCGTTATTTCTTCCGTTTCGAGGAATACATGACGATTCCAATCTTGGAAAAGACTTGTAAATTGACGTTTGCTATTGCGATGGTTTGGTCTTACCTGACATTGGTTGAGTTCGCTTCAGTATGGTATGGCCATGATATGGCCTCGAAAGAGGCTCTGATCGCTCGCTTTACCGGCGCTTATGCCCCTTTCTTCTGGGTGATGTTGTTCTGCGGTATTGTGGCTCCATTTGGACTTGCGTTTGAACGTATGCGTCGTCATCTGCCCACCATGTTTGTGTTGTCTCTGATACTTAATGTGGGTATGTGGTTGGAACGCTGGATGATCGTTACACCCACGCTGGAAAGTTCATACTACCCATTTGCTTTCGATACAATGTGGCCCGGAATTGTTCAATGGGCCATCGTGTTCGGTAGCTTTGGCTGGTTCGGTTTGTTGTTTTTGATCTTTGTTAAGGTGTTCCCATCTGTATCAATGTACGAAGTTAAAGAGATGGTTTTCCATCGTCGTCATTATCACAGTGAAGAGCAGGCTGTTAAGTTTCATCGTAGAGCGACGGACCGACAGTTGACTGATCAACCTGGCACAGAAGGAGCCTAATCATGAGACGTTATTATGTAATGGGTTTGTTCAGTAACTTTGAAGAAGCATTCTCAACGATCTCTGACATCCGGCACCATGCGGTGCCGGGGGTTTCAGTTGACGATGTGACTCTGAAGTCACCTATCGAGCATCCCGAGATCGAAGAGATCCTAGGGGACCGTGGTTCTCCACTGCCAAAGTTTGCACTGTTTGGTGCGATCTTTGGCATGATCTTCGGATTTTTGTTCCTGGCATCTGCTCAGGCGACATTTCTGGTACAACCAGCCGGTGGTAAGGCAGTTATTACCCTGCCATCCAATATTGTACTGAGTTATGAAATGCTGATTCTATTTGCGGTGCTTTCAACGATCGTTGGCTTTGTTATCAATGCACGTTTGTTTACGCGCCGTCATCCGCTCTATTCTGAGAAGGTCAGCCTTGATCAGGTGGGCGTGTTGCTGGAATTGGACGAAAAAAGTGTTGAGCCTATGAAAGAGCTTTTCAAGAAACATAAAGTTCTTGAAATTCGAGAAGAGGTGGCGGAATGAAGTTAAAAAGTATAGTTGCTGCCGGCATGATGATGCCGGCTGTAGCCTTGGCTTGGCCTTGGTCTACAGACATGATGAACCAGCCTAGCATCAAGCCTCAAGAAGGTCAGATGGCAACCTATCCGGCCGGTGTTATTCCTGTCACAGGTATTCCTACTACCGTGTCTTCTCGCGAAGAAACGCGTGAAATGAAGAACCCTATTGAGCCTACGGTGGTATCCATTGATACCGGGCGTAAACTCTTTAAGATCTACTGCGGTGCTTGTCACGGAAATACGGGGGGCGCTGATTCGCCTGTGTCGGGCAAGATTGGCGCGATTGATCTGACCGATAGCTACGTTCAGGAAAATCTGACCGAAGGCTGGCTCTGGGGAACCATTACGTTTGGTAGTTATGTCATGCCGTCATACGGCGTACCTTCGGCGCGTCCTGACAGCCGTGGTTCGAACGACCTTAACGTCGAAGAGCGTTGGCACGTGGTGAATTATATGAAGCATGGCATGGTGAGTGATCACGCGGCCAAGACTCAAGCGGCGGTTCAGTAATTCGATGGCTACATTAATTAATATAAAAGAAAACAGGGGTTAGTATGGAAAACTTCGGTTTCTGGTCGGTCATAATTACCAATTTTTTGGTCGTCCTGTATCTGGCTTTGGGGGGTGTGACACTGGCGTCAGTGCTGCATCTATGTAACGGTAAATGGCGTTTTAAAGTTCGCTATGTAGCGAGTGCGTTGGCTGTATTGTTTCCTGTCGCATTTGTTTTGTTGCTAGTCATTTTAGCAGCGGGCGAGTCAGCCTTTCCTTGGTTGGCACATGCGCACGATGACGGTCACCATTTAAATACATGGCATAATTATGGCTTTCTCGTTGCTCGTAATATCCTAGGTTTCATCGCTGTTGCGGCGTTGTACCTGATGTTTATCAAGCTACAGCATGAGTCGGCGGTTGATCCTTCGCCTGAGGCGAAAAGACGTTTCCGCAACATCGCGTTACTGATTCCGTTTGCCTATTTTCTCTATGGAACGATGGTTGCTTGGGATTTTGAAATGACAATGCTACCCAGCTGGCACAGCGCTAGCTACGGTGCTTATTTCTTTCAGAGTAACTTTCATATGTTCTTGGCCTTCTTTACCATTCTAC
>JAJRUN010000092.1 GCA_024277755.1 Gammaproteobacteria bacterium
GCCTTGCCGGTGATGGTAACGCCTTGCCATTTTAGCTGCCCCTGATTGCGTGGCGAACCAAAGCGGTTTTTAATTTTTCCTTTGGTGGGCCATTTGAGCTTGCCCTTGAGTTTGCCTAGATTGTTAAAGCTACTTTTTTTGTCTTGTGTTTGAGTGGGCAGGTTTTGCAGTAGTATGCGGAGGTTGTTTTCGTCTTCGAGTAATTGGTCGAGCCGTTGTTTTTTGCTGTTGAGTTCACTGTTGAGTTTGCTAAGTAGTTGTTTGCGTTGTGACTGGTGTTGTTGCAGTTTTAGTTGCTGTTGTCCTTGTTGTTGTTTTAACTTTTCCAGTCGGGTTCTGCTTTTTTGCAGGCGTACTTCTGCATCGCTCAGGTTTTGGATGTTGAGTTGTGTTTGATCGACAGCGCTGATTTGGGCACGATTAAAATAATCATAGTAGACCATGTTGCGGCCAGCGATGGCGGGATTGGTTTGGTTGAACAGCAGTTTGAGTTGCTGTTTCTGTCCTGCTGTGTAGGTGGTGCGTATTTGCTGGCTTAGTTTGTATTGCTGTTGGTTCAGCTGGTTGCGTAGCTTGATTGTGTCGCTATCGAGCTGTTGCAGGTCTTTTTTTTGTTGTTTGAGTGTGCGTTTCGTTTTTTGTTGTGAACGGCTTAGTTGGGCGATTTTTTTTTCAAGTCTGCTGAGTTGCTGTTGTTGCTGTTGCTGTTGTTTTTTGTCGTTGCTGAGGTCTTGTTTGATTTCGCTGATGTTGCCGCGAATTTGTTGCAGGCGTTGTTGCGAAACGGGCTCTTCGGCCTTGCTGGTGAAAGGTATGAGCCCCAGGCTCAAAGTGAGAGCCCAGGTAACGCTTAATTGTCTGCGTGGTATGCGCAATCCGATACTCTGCTATCCGTTGATTGTTCCGTTGCAGATATATGAAATATCCCGGGTTATTCGCTGTCGTCGTTTTTCAGGTGCATCAGGGGGTGGCCGCTCATCTCACTGGGGGCTTCTAGTCCCATCAGGTAAAGCATTGTTGGCGCGACATCTGCCAGGCTGCCTTGGCTTTCATCGGGTTGGGCATCACGACCAACGTAGATAAGGGGCACGACGTTGCTGGTGTGGGCGGTATGAGGTTGGCCCGTGGTTGGGTTTTGCATGCGCTCGGCATTGCCGTGGTCGGCAGTGATTAGTGCTTCGCCACCAACCTGCTTGAGGGTTTCTATTATTTGTTTGAGGCAGTTGTCGATGCTCTCGATCGCCTTGATGGCGGCATCAAAGTTGCCTGTGTGGCCGACCATATCTGGATTGGCAAAGTTGCAAACGATGGCGTCGTATTTGCCGCTTTGAATTGCCTGGCATAGTTTTTCGGTCACCTCGGCAGCATTCATCTCGGGTTGTAAATCGTAAGTGGCAACATCGGGTGAGTTGATCAGAATACGGTCTTCACCGGGAAAAGCCTTTTCTTCACCGCCATTAAAAAAGAAGGTGACGTGGGCGTATTTTTCGGTTTCTGCGATGCGCAATTGGTGCATGCCGATGTTGGAGATGTATTCGCCGAAGCTATTGGCAATGCTTTCGGAAGGGAATGCAACTGGGATGTGGAAGTCCTTGTTGTACTCGGTCAGGCTGATGAAGCTGCCCAGTTTGGGAGTGGTGTTGCGCACAAATCCGTCAAATTCACTCTCAATGAAGGGGCGGGTGATCTGGCGGGCACGATCGGAGCGATAATTCATGAATACAACGATATCGCCATCCTTGATTGTGGCGGCTGTTTCGCCTTCAGGGATAATGGCAGTTGCCTTGACGAATTCGTCGGTTTCGTCACGCTGATAGGCCATTTCCAGGCCTTTCATGGCTGTGTTGGCGTTGAAGTCAGCGCTGCCCTGGGTGATAAGGTCGTAGGCGGCCTGGATTCGGGGCCAGCGATGATCTCTGTCCATAGAGTAATAGCGGCCTATGATTGAGGCGATGCGGCCACTGCCTAGCTGCTTAAATTCATTTTCCATCGCCTCAATAGAATTTGCAGCGCTTTTGGGAGCGGTGTCTCGACCGTCAAGAAAAGCGTGCAGGTATACCTCTTTGGCGCCGCGTTCGACTGCCAGCCTGGCAAATGCCTGAATGTGTTCCTCATGGCTGTGTACGCCGCCTGGTGATAATAGACCGATGATGTGTACTGCTTTGTTTGTTTCTATGGCTTTGTCAACGGCATGGGTCAGGGTGTTATTGGTGAAAAACGAGCCGGTTTTGATGGCACGGCTGATACGTGTGAACTCCTGATATATCACTCTGCCCGAGCCAAGGTTGAGGTGGCCAACTTCCGAATTTCCCATTTGTGACGCTGGCAGGCCGACTTCAGGCCCGGAACAGCGCAAAAAGGTGTGGGGATTGTTGGCCCACAACTGATCCCAATAGGGAGTTTTTGCGTGATAAATGGCGTTATGTTTGGTTTCTTCGCTATAGCCCCAGCCATCAAGGATGAGCAGGGTCATTGGTTTGGCTAATTCCGGCATGGTTTCTCTAAAGTTTGGTTCAGGAATTTGTAAGTTTGGCCTAACTCGGTGGTTTTTGGCTGAGGTATATTATGACACTAAGTATGATTCCATGATAGATCGTGGCTAGGAGACATATAATTACTTACGTGTTTAGAGTTTAATTGTATAATGCTTTTTTACTCAACAAAAAACCGTATAATTCGAAGGGGGTAGGCGCCTTTGGAATAATTGAGGTTTGTGTGGGCAATCTAAGTGGGGAATAAAAATGCTGCCGTTAGAGAGCAAAGACTTATTAGACAAGGATGAAGATATAGATTTAGCGGCGCGTTCGCTAAAAGCAATGTCGCATCCGATACGATTAAAAATTCTATGCACGCTGAGTGATGGTGAGGTAAGCGTGCAGGAGATCGTAGATAGTGTGGGTACGTCTCAGAGTAATATCTCTCAGCATTTGGCGATTTTGCGTGACAAGGGCATCCTATCATCGCGTAAGGATGCGAATCGTGTATATTATCGCGTCGGCGATCATCGGACTCTGCGTCTGATCAGTATGATGAAAGAGTTGTTTTGCGAGCCTGAATAATTTCGCCCGGTTGGCGGCGATCTCCAGAGAATAATCGAAGTAAGGTGGAATCAATGTCATGGGGCAGTATCTAGAATTTGCGGGTAATCACCCGCTACTGGTGGCTGGGTTTGTCGTCATCGTTATCATGTTGATAATGAATGAGTTCAAGCGCAAGCTATTGGGTTTCAATGAAGTTGGTATCAATGATGCGGTACGTCTGATTAATCAGGACGATGCCCTGACGCTGGATGTGCGCGAAGACAAGGAGTTTCGCGAGGGCCACATTCTCAATGCCGTCAATATTCCATTGGGTTTGCTGGAGGGGCGTTTGAACGAGATTGAACAGCACAAGCAAAACCCCGTTATTGTCTATTGCCGTAGCGGGCAGCGCGCAGCTAAGGCATGCGCTGTGCTGAAGCGTCAGGGATACACATCGATACACAAACTTAATGGTGGCATGATGGCGTGGGTGGATGCCAATATGCCGGTTAATCGTAAGAAATAATAATTACAGTACGGGGTTTATCATGGCTGAAGAACAAGCTCAGGGGCAGTTTTCCATTCAGAAGGTTTACGTTAAAGATGTTTCATTTGAAACACCAAACTCACCTGCAATTTTTTCAGAGAGTAAATGGGAACCTGAGGTAAGTGTGCAGCTGAATAGCGGTGCTGCGCAGTTGGAAAATGATATGCATGAAGTGGTGTTGTCGGTCACTATCACGGCTAAGGTTGGCGATAAGGTTGCTTATCTGGTTGAAGTGCAGCAAGCCGGTATTTTTCAGGTAAATGGTTTTGAAGAAGGTCAGTTGGGGCATCTACTGGGTGCGTTCTGCCCAAATATTCTCTTTCCATATGTGCGTCAGGAAATTTCTGACATGGTCGCGCGTGGTGGTTTTCCGCAGATGTTGCTACAGCCTGTTAACTTTGATGCCTTGTATGCACAGCGTATGCAGAAAAATCAGGATCAGCAAGAAGCAACGCATTAAACCTTTGGTTTTTGTACTTCAATGACAGCCACCCCACAGGTTAATACCACCGTTATAGGTGCCGGTGCCTGGGGTACGGCCTTAGCTACTTTGCTGGCCGGAAATGATCAACCGGTTTGCTTATGGGGGCGCAATACCCGCCAGCTGCAAGAGATGGCCGGTAGTCATATCAATGGCCAGTATCTCCCCGGTGTAGTTTTGTCTGAGAGTTTACGGTTTGAGTCTGACTTAGCGACTGCTGTGGCTGTTTCGCAGGATCTGTTGCTAGTGGTGCCCAGTCATGCCTTTCGGCAAACACTTGAAGCCATAAAAGCGTATGTCTCTGATTCAACTCGTTTGATTTGGGCAAGCAAGGGTTTTGAGCCGGATACAGGGCGCTTGCTGCATCAGGTTGCTGAAGATGTGCTTGGCGCTAGCCGCCCCATGGCGGTTATTACAGGGCCGACATTTGCGCTGGAGGTGGCTAAGGGCCTGCCGACGGCGCTCACGGTTGCATCTGCCAACCAGGCCTTTGCCGGAGAAATTGCTGCTCGTCTTCATAATAATACCTTTCGCGCTTACACGTCGGTGGATGTGCCAGGGGTTGAGGTGGGTGGTGCGGTAAAAAATATTCTTGCTATCGCTGCGGGTATTTCCGATGGTCTGGGTTACGGCGCCAATGCTCGTGCGGCCTTGATTACCCGCGGTCTGACGGAGGTGATGCGCCTGGGTGTGGCGCTTGGTGGTCGCAAGGAAACCTTAATGGGGCTGGCGGGGCTGGGTGACTTGTTGTTGACTTGTACCGATGATCAATCGCGCAATCGTCGTTTTGGTTTGGCATTGGGGCGAGGGCTGTCTATTAGCGAGGCGCGGGCATCAATCAATCAGGTGGTCGAGGGGATAGATGCAGCGCGTGAGGCGCACGGGCTTGCAGAGTCGCTGTCTATTGAGATGCCAATTATTGAACAGGTTCATCGGGTCTTGTTTGACCAATGTCCACCACGAGAAGCTGTGCATTATCTTTTGACTCGTCAGCAAAAGGCTGAGTCGGTCTGATTGTTTTTTGCTTGGTATTTCGCGCTAAAAATATTTGCAAGAAGATAGCTTGACTTGAATCCTTAAGCTCCTAACAATAGTTTTGATGAAAGCTATGATTCTTGCTGCTGGGCGCGGCGAACGCATGCGTCCGCTTACTGATACCACTCCTAAGCCCTTGCTTGATGTCGCTGGACGGCGTCTTATCGAATATCACATTCAAAACCTTGTTGCTGCCGGTATTACTGAGTTGGTGATTAATCATGCCTATCTGGGGGAGCAGATTGAAATGCTGTTGGCCGACGGCTCAGTTTATGGTGTGTCTATTCAATATTCACCAGAGCGGGAGGCGCTGGAAACCGGCGGCGGAATTTTTAATGCCTTGCCCTTGCTTGGTGATGCTCCGTTTGTGGTGGTCAATGGCGATGTCTGGACTGATTATCCTTTTCAGCAATTGCCTGACTCAATCGCAGGGCTGGCACATTTGTTGTTGGTGAATAACCCAGAGCACAATCCGCTTGGTGATTTTGCCCTGCGGGACGGCCTGGTGTCGGCGACAGCTGAACCGAAGTTTACCTTTAGTGGAATTAGCATTCTTCGACCGGAGATATTTGCTGATTGTCAGCCCGGCATTTTTCCGCTGGCCCCCGTGCTACGTCAGGCCATGCAGATCGGTAAGGTGATGGGTGAGCACTATGCTGGAGGGTGGTGTGATGTAGGGACGCCTGAACGTTTGCAGCAGTTAGAGCAAAAATTACGTTTGCATCAACCGCAATGAGGTTTATGACGCATGGGTGAGGAAATCGGTTCCAGTCGTTTTAGGCAAAAAGATTTTCGGTGTTTTTTATCCAACCTAAGTCAGGAAACCAGCTTGCTTGGTGACTGGTTTGAGCAGGGTGTGTTTTGTGATACAGACAAGATGTCAGGCTTTGAACTTGAGGCCTGGCTTGTGAATTCTGATGGCTATCCAAGCGGGGTTAACGAGGCTTTTCTGCGGCTGGCCGAGCGTGATGGTTTACCCATCGTGCCTGAATTATCTCGCTTTAATGTCGAAATAAACAGTCAGCCACGTGATCTGCAAGGCAAAGTGTTAAGCCAAATGTTTGCTGAGCTGGACAACACTTGGCGACAGTGTTGTGGATTGGCGCAACAGCTGGACGTCGCAATGATGATGACGGGGATATTGCCAACGGTAACAGATGCAGAATTAATCCTGGCGAACATGTCGGATGTGAAACGCTTTCGTGCCTTGAATGAGCAAGTGTTGCGACTGCGTAATGGTCGCCCGCTTGATATTGATATTCAGGGGGTCGACTCTTTGAAAATGAGTCATGGTGATGTGATGTTTGAGTCGGCAGCGACGTCGTTTCAATTGCATTTTCAGGTTGGGATCAATCAGTCTGCACGTTATTACAATGCTGCGCATGTTTTGTCTGCACCAATGGTGGCGATTAGTGCTAATTCCCCTTATCTGTTTGGTTGTGATTTGTGGGATGAAACACGTATCCCGCTATTCGAACAGGCCGTCGCCATGGCCGACGTTTATGGGCGTGATGGTGCGCAGGCGGGGCGGGTAACCTTTGGTTCAGGTTATATCGAATCGTCGCTCTATGAATGTTTTTTGCGTAATCTGGGTTGTTACCCCGTTTTATTGCCAGCGTTGCATGATGCGCCGGTGGAAGAGCTGGCGCATCTCCGTTTGCACAACGGCACTATCTGGCGCTGGAATCGACCCCTGATTGGTTTTGATGATAGCGGCCAGCCTCATTTGCGAATTGAACACCGGGTTGTGCCCTCTGGGCCAACAGTGATTGATAGCATCGCCAACGCCGCACTTTTTTATGGCGTGCTTGAGAGTATGGCAAATACTGAAACAGCGCCTGAAAGTCTTTTGGACTTCGAACAGGCAAGGGCAAATTTCTACGCCGCCGCCAAACATGGTTTGCATGCTGAGGTGATTTGGCTGGATGGAAAAAAGGTGGCGGTATTAGAACTGTTGCAGCGGCAGATATTACCGCTAGCGTGGCAAGGGCTGAAAAGACTGGGTATCGATAACGATGATGCTGAATTGTTCCTCGGTGTGATTGAAGGCCGGATTAAAAAACAATGCAATGGCGCAGTATGGCAGCGCGATTATGTTGCCAGGCATGGTGCCAATATGCAGCAGTTGACGCAGGCCTATCATGAACGTCAGCAGCAGGGGCAGCCGGTGCATGAGTGGTCGTGGTAAGGAGGGGTTATGCTAAAAATTGTTGAGGTTTTACCTGAAGGTTTTGTCGGTGCGCAACCAGAGCAACTGGATGATCTGCTCGGTGGGCCAACTCTAATCCATCTGTCGGGTCGGCGTCAGCCGGCTTTGTTTGTTTCGTTGCTGTTGCATGGTAATGAGCCAACGGGTCTGTTTGCTGTGCAAGCTTTGTTGAAAAAATATTCTGGTAGTGGGTTGCCGCGCGCGCTATCAATTTTTGTTGGCAATGTCAGTGCTGCGAGGCACAAGCTTCGGCGTCTCGATCAGCAACCAGATTACAATCGTGTCTGGGGTAGTGATGGCGACACTGCCGAGCACCGGATGATGGCAGAAGTGGTTGAGTCCGTGTCTGCGCGTGGTCTTTTTGCCAGTATTGATATTCATAATAATACGGGTATCAACCCCCATTACGCCTGTATCAATAAACTTGAAACCGCATTTTTGCAGTTGGCCTCGTTGTTCAGTCGCACGATTGTTTATTTTACTAAGCCAGATGGCGTGCAAAGCAATGTGTTTTCACGTTTGTGTCCGGCGGTGACATTGGAGTGTGGTCAGCCCGGTCAGAGCTATGGCGTTGAACATGCGGCAGGTTTTTTGGATGCATGTCTCAAGTTGCATGAGATTCCTGAGCATTCAGTGGTGCCGCAGGATGTTGATGTTTTTCATACGGTCTCGATTGTTAAGGTGCCTGAGGGTGTTAGTTTTGCCTTTGGCGCGAGTGATGTGCAGTTGCAGTTTATCAATGATATTGATCATTTTAATTTCAGTGAAATGCCGGCGGGAACGCATTTTGGCTGGTGCCACGATGAGTCGGCCAAGCTAATGTGTCAGGACGAAAATGGTTATGATGTCAGTGAGCGTTATTTTTGTTATCAGGATGGCAATATTGAATTGGCGATGTCGGTAATGCCGTCAATGCTGACTCGTGATGAAAAGGTGATTCGACAGGATTGTTTTTGTTATTTGATGGAGCGGGTAGTGCTGCCGCCGCATTTGTTGCAATTGCAGGCGTAAAAAAGCGCACCTGCTGAGGTGCGCAAATTCCTTTGATTGTTGTTGTGATTTTGCTCTGTTATGCGGGGCTGGGTTTGATCATGGAATAGAGGTTGTCTTTGAGTTTGATGCGCTCTTTTTTGAGAAAGTCGATATATTCATCGGTCACCGGGCGACTTTTGGCTTCGATTCCGTAGATCTTTTTATCGGTTTCATCATAGCGGGACAGAAGTGTTGCAAACTTCGGGTTGCTTTTCTTCATTGTGGTAATTGTTCCTGAAAGATCCGGAAACTCTTCCAATATGTGGTGACGTACTCCATACATAGGTCTTACCTCCTAATGAGTTGAGTGAATCATCGCCGTCATCTGTAAAGCAGTTTTTTCGATAGCGTACTTTTAACGCGGCGAATTCCGAGGCTCTCATAGTTTTTTGAGTGAAGTCAATCTTGAATCGGTGTGCTGCATTTTCTTAATTGATTGATATTGCTAGATAATTTTTATATGCATAAAGTGTGCTAGAGTGTTTAAGTGCTTGTTATTCACGGGCTTTTTTCGGTGATGAGGTTTTTCGGGTTTTTATGGCGGCAATGGCTTCACAGCGCAAGTGTTGCAGTCTGTCTGCCAGCTGTCGGCCTTTGAGTCCTTGTCGAGCCAGTGCTGCGGCATCGATGCTGAGGGCTGACGCGTGGGCGCGGCGGAATATTTCGGTCTGAGGGTATTCCTTATCTTCAAAGCCAAGCCGGCCATGCGAGTCGGCAATGCAGCAGAGTAAAAATTCTTCAAACCGTTCCGGGCGTCGGAATGCGTCTAGTGCTTGCAGGGTGTTGAGCAGGGTTTTGGGGCGTAGCTCGGCGGCGCGGTGGCAGTGCGTATGGAATTGAGCTACTAGCAGGGCTAGGTCACGAAAGTCATTGGGGGTTCGCAGTCGTTGGCATAACTGTCGTACCCGTGGTAAAGAGCGGGCTTCATGGCCGATGTGGCGTGGCCACTCTTGTTTGGGAGTGTCGCCCTTGCCCAGGTCGTGGAGTAAGGCGGCGAAACGCACGCGCGGTTCCGGGCTGAGTTGGCAAGCCTGGTCCAGCACCATCAGTGTGTGAATGCCGGTATCAATCTCGGGGTGATGTATTTCGGTTTGTGGTACGCCGAACAGGGCGTTAATTTCAGGGAAGATACGGGCCAGTGCGCCACAATCGCGCAGCGCCTCAAAAAATGCACGTGGTTGTTGTTCGCTCAGGGCGCGTTTGCTCTCCTGCCAGATTCGTTCAGGCACCAGGGCGTCGACCTCGTTGTTGCTAACCATCTGCCGCATCAGGGCTATGGTTTCGTCGGCAATGGTAAACCCTAGCGGCGCGAAGCGGGCATAGAAACGAGCGACACGGAGGATGCGGACAGGGTCTTCGGCAAAGGCGGGTGAAACATGGCGCAGGGTCTTTTGTTGCAGATCCCGTTGACCGTGGAAAGGATCAGTGATGGTGCCATCTTCGGCCATGGCAATGGCGTTGATGGTCAGGTCGCGGCGGCTTAGGTCCTGTTCCAGGCTGATGTCAGTTGCCGCGTGGAAAACAAAACCAGTGTAACCGGGGCCGGTTTTGCGTTCGGTGCGGGCGAGGGCGTATTCCTCGTGGGTTGTCGGGTGGAGGAATACCGGGAAATCTTTGCCCACCTGACGATAGCCCAGCTGGCGCATTTCGTCAGGCGTGGCTCCGACCACCACCCAGTCATGATCTTTAACTGGCAGGTCGAGCAGCTTGTCTCTTACTGCGCCGCCAACCTGATAGGTTTGCATGGCTAGGCGGGCTGGTTTTTGTCGCGAGCAGCCTTTTGGCGAATGTTGTCGTAACGTCCGCGCATATTGGCGGCGCCAATATATTTAGGGACGATATTTTCGACAGTAATGGGGGTTACGCCAAACTGACTGGGGAAGGCTTTTTCACTGACCGCCGGTGTTTGCAGGCTCAGGTAGTTGTCGTGGCTGAACGGTTTGAACGGCATTATGCCCATAATGCGCCCCATCATTGCTGACATGCCATCGCCAAGCGGGATAATGGTGCGTTTCTGGCCGGTGAGCTGGTTGGTGTAATCGACCAGCTATTCCAGGGTGTAGCTTTTGGGGCCGCACAGATCGTAGCTGTGGCCAAAGGTGCTTCTGTCGTTGAGTGCTTTTACCATGACCTCAGTAACATCGCTGACATAAATAGGAGCCATACGGCTGCCTGGGCAAGTGAGTGGCAGTACAGGTAGATTGAGTAGTAGTTCGGCAAATTTGTTGAAGAAGCTGTCGTCTTTACCAAAGATCACTGATGGGCGGAAAGTAGTTACATTCAGACCTTCGGCAGTGAGCGCCAGTGCTTCTCCTTCACCCTTGCTGCGCAGGTACTGGCTACTGCCCTTGGCTGCATCGGCATTAATGGCGCTCATGTGCAGTAGGCGGGTTACGCCGGCGTTTTGACAGGCGTTGATGATTTTTTCTACTAGCTCAACGTGAACCTTTTTGAATTCCCCGCGTTTGTTTTCATTCAGAATAGCGGTCAGATTGATGACAGCGTGGCAGCCGACGAATAGTGCGTTGAGGGTTTCTTCATCATGAATATCGGCGTCGATGACATCGACCTTGGGTAGAACTTGCAGAGAACGATGGCGTTCACGGTTTCTTGAGGGGGCAATGACGTAATAGCCTGCTCGTGTCAGTTTCGATATCAGTTGATGGCCTACGAATCCTGTTCCGCCCAAGACGCAGATAGTTTTTGCTGTCATGCCTATTCCTTAATTCAGGTTCTTATGAAGTGGTGTAAATTTTCCGGGGTTGACCCTCTCAGGTCAAGTTTTTGGGTAGGATAGTTAGCATAAAAGATTAAAAGGAGTTGAAGATGCCGTTTGTTTCATTGAATCCAGCGACTAATGAGTTGGTTTGCGAGTATCCCTATTGGGATAAGGCTCAGCTTGAGGTTGCCTTGGCTGAGGTTGCTGTTGCAGCACCGAGGTGGGCGAGCACTCCGTTGAGTGAGCGTTGTGATCATGTGCGGCGCTTGGGGCAGTTGGTGTTGCAGCGCCGTGATCAGCTGGCAGAACTGATCACGCTGGAGATGGGGAAGTTGATTGGTGAGGCCCGTGCCGAGGTAGAGAAATGCGCTGTCGTGTGTGATTACTACGCCGATAACGGGTCAGCCTTTTTAGCTGACGAGCTGGTTGAGTCCGATGCCGGTCGAAGTTTTGTTGCTCATCAGCCGCTGGGTACTGTGCTGGCAGTGATGCCGTGGAATTTTCCAATTTGGCAGGTGTTTCGGTTTTTGGTTCCGGCCTTGGTGGCTGGTAATACCGGGGTGCTTAAGCATGCCTCGAATGTACCTCAGTGTGCGTTGGCGATTGAGGCTGTGGTGCGTGATGCCGGTTTGCCAGGCGGTGTGTTCCGTAGCTTGATGATTTCATCAGCTCAGGTGGCTGGTGTGATTGAGGATAAACGCATTCACGCGGTGACGCTGACGGGGTCTGAATCGGCTGGGCGTCAGGTGGCGGCTGTTGCTGGTGCCTGTTTGAAAAAGACAGTGCTGGAGCTTGGGGGGGCGGACCCCTTTATTGTGCTTGAGGATGCTGATCTCGATTGGGCGGTTCAGCAGGGCGTGGCGTCGAGATTTCTGAACGCGGGGCAGAGTTGCATCGCTGCCAAGCGTTTTATCGTGCTGGAAAGTGTGGCCGACGAATTTATTGCCAAATTTAAGGCGGCAGTTGAAACGCTTAAACCTGGTGATCCGGGGGATGCTGATATCTCTCTGGCGCCTATGGCTCGAATAGATTTGCGTGATGAGCTGCATCAGCAGGTACAGGCCAGTCTTGCCAAGGGTGCGATAGCTGTAACTGGTTGCGCTCCACTTGAAGCGCCGGGGGCCTTTTATCAAGCGTCCGTTCTGGATGGGGTCTGGCCAGGGATGTCGGCTTGGGATGAAGAGTTTTTTGGCCCGGTTGCAGCGGTGATTCGGGTTAAGAATGAGTTTGAGGCCATTGAGGTTGCTAATGGTTCTGTATTTGGTTTGGCGGGCAGTGTCTGGACGCAGGATTTGGAGCGAGGTGAGCGCGTTGCCCGTCAGGTGTTAGCTGGCGCGGTGTTCGTGAATGGTATGGTTAAAAGTGATCCGCGACTGCCGTTTGGCGGCATCAAAAACTCAGGTTACGGCCGTGAATTGTGTCGCCACGGGATGCTTGAATTTGTAAATCAGAAGACGATCTGGATTAAATAATCGGCTTCAGGGGGGGCAAGCCCTGTATTTTGATTCTGAGACGAAAAAGGCCGCCCATTTTAAAGTGGGCGGCCTTTATTGTTCTGGGTTAGCTTAGCTTAAGGAAAGCTGGGCTCTGGCCCAAAGTTGACGGGTTCCCATGCAAAAGGCGTAACTGGCAGGGGGGTTGATATGTCGGTTTGGAAAGCGGAGGCCCCTGTGGTCCTGTTTTCAATTGTCTGATGGGCGAGGGCGGTAGTGTTGGACATGATATCCTCTTGAGCCAGCCAGTTGCTAACGATTTCGTCGCCATCGGCCCATGTGACTGTTGTGCCGCCAAGCGTCATGTTGTTGGCGGTGGATAGTGGGTTACCTTCAATAAAATAATTAGTGTTCGAGAAGGTGGGTTTTGTAACAATATTACCGCTCACACCCATACGACGCTTCTGCTGAAAGATTTGCTGTTTGGCGGTGGGATCAATCGCTTCGCCTATATCGACTTGTTGAGTAATGTCCATAATCAGGCCAATGGTTACATCACTGTCAGGGTTCATGTTGGGTACGGTGGCGAAGGCTGTGTAGCCTAAGTAGTCAAAGGTGTCTGCGTAGCCATTTGCCGCATCCGTAATGGTCTGCGACAGTTTGATTGAGTACATGTCTTCTGGGGGGGTGGCCTCGAGCATATCGGTGAAGACTCTCAGTGCCGGATTAGTGAATCGCATCATTGAGCGCTGTAGTTCGGCGCTGCTTTCAAAGCCTGTGGCGGCCTCACGAATCACCTGTAATGAAGAGATGCCCTGGGTGATGCCTGACGTTGGGCCAGAGTTGAAGGCAAACGGGATAAACGTCTCTGCAGCGAAGCCCAGGTCTGACGTTGCGCCCGTTGCATTCGGGTCGGTGACGACAAAGCGCAGGTAGGTGTAATCCGCAGTCTCGACCTTTTCTATCAGAAAACCATTGTCCTGTACTTGGGTGGTGCAAGTAATGCCTGTAGTGCTGCACGACGCTGTTGTGTCGATGGCACCTGCACTGGCGCTCCAGCCATTGAAGTTAACCAATGGCGGGTTGGCAAGCGCGCCGCCTGCCATGAAAATCAAAGGTAAACCAAGAAAATATTTGAAACTGCCTAATTGTTTCATGCTTATGCCTCTTTAAAAAATGGCGATTACTAGCGACCATGCACAGGAAATCTTAAATAAAATTTCGATACCTTGAATTGTATAACATGAGCTGCTTGTTCGTCCATAATAGTTTTTGTTTTTAATCAATAGCTTAGTGTTTTGCTAGGTGAAAAGTTAGGCCTTGAATAAGCTCGGTTATGTGCTTGTTTGTTATGAGTAATTGAATTTAGAGCTGAAAAATATAGCTTTGTTACGTCTGGATTTGCCCTTTGGTTCTTGGCCTAGTATCTTCCAATCAATGGACAAGCCTATGATTTTCCTGGGGTCTGCATCGCCGCGCCGCGCTAAATTGTTATCTCAGATCGGGGTGACATATCGGGTTGTTGTGGCCGATATTGATGAAACCCCTGAACCTGGTGAGCCGGCGGAGTTTTATGTGCTGCGTGTGGCCCTGGAAAAGGCTGAGGCGGTGCTGGCGCAATCCAGGGATGGCCGTTTGGTTTTGCCGGTCTTGGCGGCGGATACGTCGGTGGTGGTTGATGGTGGCATATTAGGCAAGCCTAGGGATCAAACTGAGGCGATGGCCATGTTGGCTTGCCTGTCTGGACGAACTCACCTGGTTTTGACTGCGGTGGCCCTGGTTGGTCCAGGTGCAAAAGGGGCGAGGGCTAGCCGGTTAAGTGTAAACAAGGTGAGGTTTAGGGTGATCAGCGAGGCCGAACGTTTAGCTTACTGGCGGACCGGCGAGCCGCTGGGCAAGGCGGGGGGGTATGCGATTCAAGGACGCGCAGCGGTGTTTGTTGAGCATTTGGAAGGCAGTTTTTCGGCGGTGATGGGTTTACCTTTGTTTGAGACGGTTGAATTGCTGGCCGAATTTGGAATCAATGTGTGTGATAGCTGGGGCGAGTGGGCTCGAGCGGGTAATTAGACGATGTCAGTAGAAATCTTGATGAATGTGACGCCCCATGAGACGCGTGTGGCAGTGGTTGAAAACGGGGTCTTGCAAGAAGTGGTGGTGGAGCGCGAGCGCCGTCGTGGCCTGGTGGGGAATATATATAAAGGTAAGGTGTCGCGGGTATTGCCTGGCATACAGGCAGCCTTTGTTGATATTGGGCTGGAGCGTGCCGCTTTTTTACAGGCTTCTGATATCGCTCAGAATCAGTCTGATGACAGTCAAACCGACAATATTGCTCAATTGTTGCGCGATGGCCAGGAGTTATTGGTGCAAGTGGTTAAAGACCCACTTGGCACCAAAGGGGCGCGTTTGACCACCAATATCACCATGCCGTCACGGTTTTTGGTTTTCACGCCTAATGTCTTCCATACCGGGATATCGCTCAAGATTGAGGATGACCTGGAGCGGCAGCGACTCAGAGATGTGATGTCGGTGCTAATGAAGGATGCGGCGGGGGGCTATATTGCGCGGACCGCTGCTGAGGGTGTCTCGATTGAGGCGCTTAAGGCTGATACTGATTTTCTGAACAAGCTTTGGGGTTCGATTCAAGAACGACGGCTCGATGTTAAGCCGGGGGGCTTGGTGCATGAGGATGTGCCGCTGGTGATGCGAATATTGCGTGACGTGGTTGATGATGAGGTGGAGAAATTACGCATTGATTCCCGTCGGGCAACACGACGGGTGAGTCAGTTTGCGGAACAGTTTATGCCTGAACTGGCATCGAGGATTGAGCATTATCCAGGCGAGCGGCCTATTTTTGATCTGTATGGTGTTGAGGATGAAATTCAAAAAGCGCTGGATAAAAAGGTACAACTCAAGTCGGGCGGTTATCTGATTATTGACCAAACTGAGGCGATGACGACTGTGGATGTCAATACCGGAGCCTTTGTTGGGCATCGCAATCTGGAAGAGACTATCTTCAAAACCAATCTGGAAGCGACCCAGGCAATTGCGCGTCAGCTGCGGCTGCGAAATCTTGGTGGCATCATCATTATCGATTTTATCGATATGGAGGAAGAAGAGCACAAACGTAAGGTGTTGCGTTCGCTGGAGCGAAATCTTGAGCGCGACCGGGCCAAGAGTCATATCACTGAGGTGTCTGCCTTGGGGTTGGTGGAGATGACACGTAAACGTACCCGTGAATCGCTGGAACGTGTGTTGTGCCAGTCATGCCCAACCTGCAATGGCCGCGGCACTTTGAAAACGCCAGAGACAGTCTGCTTCGAGATTTTTCGTGAGATTTTGCGTGAGGCACGCCAATTTGATGCACAGCAATACCTGGTGCTGGCTTCGCAGGAGGTGGTAGATATTTTACTCGATGAAGAATCCACCAGTGTTGCTGAGCTGGAAGAGTTTATTGGCAAGCCTATCAAGCTGCAGGTGGAAACACTTTATACTCAGGAGCAGTTTGATGTGGTGATGATGTGAGTGAGTATCCAGTTTCTGAATTCCTGAATTGCTATTGTCAATAGCGTGAAAAGCAGTTTCAAAATTATCCGTGTTTTATCCCGGCATACTTGGTTGTGGACGCTTGCGCTTGTTGTTTTTCTGGCGTTTTCCCTAAGTGCTGCGCGCTTGTTGTTACCTCAGTTAGAGCGGTATAAGGGTGATCTTGAATTGGAGGTGAGCCGGTTGATCGGCCAGCCTGTTTCAGTGGCTGAGGTTGAGGTTGGCTGGCATGGTTATGGCCCGCGCCTGTTCCTGCATGGTGTGCAGCTGCATGATCGTTCGGGTGGTCAAATATTGTTTGGTTTTGATCTGGCTCATGTGGATGTCTCGCTGCCGCTAACGCTTTATCGTTGGCAGGTGGCTTTGCGTGATTTAACGTTTAAGGGCATTGAACTGTCCCTGCAACGGCAGTCCGATAGCCGTGTTTCAGTGGCTGGTCTGGAGTTGCCGCAGACAGCGACTGATCAGGCTGGAGAGAATGACGATGCCGTTTTGACATGGTTATTTAGTCAGAAATATCTTGCCATTGAAGAGAGTGTGATCCATTGGCGTGATTTGATGCCGGGTGGTCATACCTTCACCATGCGCGATGTTAGCCTTAAACTGCATAACGAGGGCGAGCGGCATTATTTAAGTGGCCAAGTGCATCTGCCACCAAGCCTGGGTGGTGGCGTTAAAGTGATTGTTGAAGCGCAGGGTTTGGCGGATCGCGTTGTTGACTGGTCTGTTGATTTTTATGTTAAAGGGCGCAGGTTGGAGCTGGCGCAGTGGCTTACGGGTCATTCTATGTCTGGTCTGCGTGTGCTCAATGGTAGTGCCGAGGTTGAGTTGTGGGGGCAGTGGCAGAAAAACCACCTGAACAACATTAAAGGGCAGGTCTTTATCCGGGATGTCTACCTTGCTGCGGGTGAGGGGATAACTGAATCAGAGGTACAGATGTTTGCCTCAGCCTTTGCTGAATTTGTCTGGCAGAAAGGTGTTGCTGGCTGGCAGCTCGATATTGATCGGCTGGGTTTGGTCAAGGATGGTGTTGCCTGGCAGCCTGGCAGAGTCCGGGTGAACCGGCATTTCAGTGAGTCAGGGTCAGAGCTTGAAGTGGCGTCCAGTTTTGCCCGCCTTGATGATGTGGCCTCTTTGTTGTCGCTCAGCAGTCATTTATCTGAACAACAAAAAGATATGTTACAGACGATGCGCCCCAGAGGGGAACTGCGTGACGCTTATCTGAAGCTTGGTTTTTCCGATGATCAGCTACAGAGTTATTTTTTTCGTGGAGAGCTGGAAAAACTGGCTTTGTTGTCGTGGCAAAAAATTCCTGGTTTTGATGGTCTGGGTTTGAGTTTGAATTTGGATCAGTCGGGTGGTGTGGTTGATGTTGCCACTGCGGGCGCCTCTCTCGATTTGCGTAATCTGTTTCGTGGTTTTTTCACCCTTGATGCTTTGTCGGGGCGTTTGGCCTGGCTGCAAAGTGATGATGGTCTGTTGTTGGATGCGCGTGATTTCGAACTGTCTAATCAGGATGTCGCGCTGGCATTTGCCGGGCAGCTGTTTTTGCCGGCAGATAAAACATCACCCATTGTAAAGCTTCTGCTTGATATCAAACGTGGCAACGGCGAGGAAACATCGCGTTACCTGCCGACTAAAATTATGTCGCAAAAAACCGTTGCCTGGCTGGATGAAGCAATTGTTGCCGGAACGGTGGATGGTGGCAGCATGGTTTTGCAGGGGCCGATTAAGCAGTTTCCATTTAATGATGCTGCTGGGCGATTTGAGATTCGTTTTAATGTTAATGACGGGGTTCTTGATTATGCTCAAGATTGGCCGCGGATAGAGCAGATTGAGGCAGAGGTGGCGTTTGTTGGCAGTCGTATGGATATTGATGCCGTGGCGGGCAAGATATTAGCGTCTGATATCAAGCATGTTGCGGTTGAGATAGCCGATATGCATGGCCATCCTGCTCTATTGAATCTGCAGGGGCGTGCTGAAGGCAGTGTTGCTGATGTGATTGGTTTTATGAATCAAAGCCCGTTGCAGAAACGCTTTGGCAGTTTCAGTCAAGATGCTAAGGCTATGGGTGATAGTCGGCTTGATTTGAGTCTCAATATTCCTCTGGTCAGTGGGGCTGAAATTGAAACCCTTGGGCGGGTCAAGTTTGAAGATGCGGCTATCGACTTTACGCGTTTGGGGGTTGATTTAAACGGCTTGTCTGGCGAGGTTGAGTTTTCAAATAAAGGCTTGTCGGGCCAAGGCATAAGTGCGGTGGTCATGGGTCAGCCTGCCAATGTTGATATTTATACCGAAAAATTATCAGATGATGAATCCAGTACCGTATTTGTGGCGCAGGGTGAATCTCGTCTTGCTGAACTTGAAAAGCGATTTGATTTGTTTGTCTTTCCCTATCTCGATGGCGAAGCCTTGTGGCAGGCGAGGCTGGAAATTCCTCGCAGAACGAATGGTGCTGCATCACCAGTTCTGGTGCTTGAATCAAACCTGCAGGGGGTAGATGTGCAATTGCCTGTGCCGTTGAAAAAGTCTGAGGATGAATCGCGTTTTTTTAACTTGTCTGCCCGTTTTGATGAACAGGCCAGTCATTGGTTTTTCGATTATGGCGCAGAGACGATGACTGGGGTATTTGAGTTGCTGGGCAGCAAAGGTTTGCAGTCGGGCGAATTACGTTTTGCCGGTGTTGCTGAGTTGCCGCAAAAGCCTGGCTTGAGAATAACGGGTGAGTTAGAGCGGTTTATTTACGCTGAATGGCAGCCGCTGTTGTCTGTGGAGCAAGGTCAAGCTGGGCCGAAAAAAGATGCTGTCGTTAAGCAAATTAATTTGCAGATTGATAACGCAGTGTTGTTTTCTCAAGCCCTGCACAAGGTGCAGCTTCAGGCTGAGCATGCTGACGAGATGTGGACGGCAGATTTAAAAAGTGACGAAATGGCTGGCCGGGTCTGGTTGCCGGATAATTTGAACCATGTTCTGAAAATGGACCTGGAATATCTCTACATAAGCAGGGGTGAGCCAGGGGCTGAGGCGGCTGAAATTGTTGGCGAACCTATTGACCCAAAGGATCTGCCGCCACTGATAATATCAAGTCAAAAGACTCGTTTTGGTGGGTTGGATTTGGGGCAGATGAACCTGAAGACGCGCCGGCTGCCATTAGGAGTACGGATTGATAGTCTTGTAACCACGTCTGATATTGTTGATGTCAGTATTAAAGGCCAGTGGCTGAAAACGCATCGACATAATTCCCGGGTCGATGCGGACCTAAAGGTGCATGATCTTGGTGCGATGCTGGCTGGGTTGGGGTATGTGGAAACAGTTAGAAATGCCGATGGCTCGGCCAAGTTAAGCCTGAGCTGGGATGGCCCACTGCTGGATTATGATCTTGCCAGTCTTGACGGGGTGGTGGATTTTAATTTTGAAGATGGTCGTTTGTTAGAGGTGGAACCAGGGGCGGGGCGATTTTTTGGTTTGTTGAGTATTACTGCTTTGCCGCGGCGCCTGCTGCTTGATTTCAGTGACTTCTTTGGCAAAGGTTTTGCGTTTGATGATTTGCGTGGTCATTTTGATATCAGTGATGGTGATGCACATACACAACAGTTTTTTATGGATGGCCCGGCTGCGCGCATCGACTTGCAGGGCCGGGTGGGGTTGGCCAGTGAAGACTATGATCAGCGTGTCAAAGTGGTGCCGCATGTAACCTCCGGACTGCCAACTTTAGCGGCTGTGCTGACGGGTCAGATAGGGCCGGTAGTGGTTTTGGCCTTGATTGAGAAATTAACCAAGTCTGAGGTGGATAAGGCAACCGGGGTTTATTATCAAGTGACAGGCAGTTGGGATGATCCGCTGATTGAACCGGTTGATGTGGTTCGTTCTGGCAAGTAATGTGTCGTTGTCCTCGAGGCTGTAATTAATGATATTCTTCGCATGATGAAACGCTTCCTTATATTGTTGTTGTGTCTGGTGCCGGTTGGTTATGCGGCTGAAGAGTCTGTTGTGGCGTTTGATGCTGAGTTCTGGTTTATGCCGCGTCATGCTGATGTAGTGGCTGATCACAATGGTGTGCGTACCGTGGTTAACAGGTTAATTGCGAATCCCGATGCCTATCTGGCTTTACGTTACCCGGATAACGAGACGGGCGAGCTTTGGGGACAGGAATTACAGGCTTGGCTGGTGTCTTTGGGGGTGGTCTCTGACCGGATTGAGCTGCAGCCAGGTTATGACGAGATTGAAGGCGTGGCACTGGTAGTGATTGCGCCGGATGATGTTGCAGAGCCTTTGATGGTTATTGATGCTGTTGTTGGTGAGGCGGCTGTTGATACGAACAAAACTGAGGTTGTTGATGAGATGCTGCCTGTGGTCGAGATGACAACGGAACTTGAGTCTGAGCCGGTGCTGGAAGAGATAAGTGCAGTTGAAGAAGATGTGGTTTTAGAAGAGCAGTTGGAGTTAATACAGGAATGAATCAGAATCGTGTTGCCGCCATCCAGATGGCCTCGGGGCCAAATGTAAATGCTAACCTGCTTGAAGCGGGGCGTTTGATAGCCCAGGCTGTGGCTGATGGCGCCGGGATGGTGGTGTTGCCGGAAAACTTTGCCATTATGGGGATGGATGAGCAGGAAAAAATTAAGCTGCGTGAGCGGGATGGCGTTGGTCCAATCCAGGAGTTTCTTGCTCTGCAAGCCAAAAAACATGGTGTCTGGATTGTCGGTGGCACCATTCCCATGGCTGCGGCAGACGCCAATAAGGTGTTGGCCGCTTGTCTGGTTTTTGATGATGCCGGTGAGCTGGTTGCCCGTTATAACAAGATACATTTGTTTGATGTTTCGCTTGGCGGTGGCAGCGAAAAATACACCGAGTCTGAAACCATCGAGCATGGCAAGGATGTTGTGGTGATTGACTCTCCCTTTGGGCGTATGGGAATTGCAGTTTGCTATGATCTGCGTTTTCCCGAGATGTTTCGCAAGATGCTGGATCAGGGGATGGAGTTGCTGGTGTTGCCAGCGGCCTTTACTGCCGTGACTGGCAAGGCACACTGGGAGGTGCTGGTGCGTGCCCGTGCAATTGAAAATCTCTGTTATGTTGTTGCAGCGGCGCAGGGTGGTTTTCATGTTAATGGCCGTGAAACCCATGGTGACAGCATGGTAGTGAATCCTTGGGGTGTGGTAATTGACCGCTTGCAACGTGGTTCAGGCATGGTCATCGCCGACATCGACAGGGAGCAGCTGACATCCATTCGTCGTAGTCTGCCTGCCATCAGTCATCGACGTATTTAATCTTAAGTATCCGGCACGGAGCCAAACATGAATGAAGCCTTTGATATTGCCCATGATGTGATTTTGAAACCTGCTGACATGGATGAGGTGCAGCTAGCGGGGGTGCTGGGCAAGGTCATGACACATTGTGTTGACTATGCTGACCTCTATTTCGAAACATCGCGTTTTGAGTCCTGGTCTTTGGAAGACGGCATTGTGAAAGACGGCGGTTACAGTATTGAGCGTGGTGTTGGTGTACGTGCGGTGAGTGGCGAGAAGACCGGCTTTGCCTATTCCGATGAAATTTTTTTACCGGCCCTGACAGAGGCGGCCCTGAGTGCCCGTGCCATAGCCAAGAGTGGTCAAAATGGCCAGGTTAAGGCCTGGGCAGGGCGGTCGAGTGAACGATGTCTTTATGATTGCGTTCAGCCCTTTGATAGCCTGGCCGAGCAGGAAAAGATTGTCTTAATGGAGGCTGTGGATGCGGAGGCGCGGGCTCAGGATGCCCGTGTTAAGCAGGTGATGGTTAATCTGGTTGCCAGCCATAAGGTAATGCTGGTGGCCGCCAGTGACGGCACCCTGGCGGCGGATGTGCGACCTTTGGTGCGGTTGAGTGTTTCTGTGGTGGTGGAGGACGGCGATCATCGTGAGCAAGGTTCATCGGGGGGGGGCGCACGCCTTGATTACGGGTTTTTTATTGAGAAAGATCGCGGCCTGGGTTATGCCCGTGAGGCGGTGCGTCAAGCACTGGTGAATCTGGAGGCGCAAGAAGCGCCGGCAGGCACTATGTCGGTGGTGCTGGGGCCTGGCTGGCCGGGGGTGCTGTTACATGAGGCTGTTGGGCACGGGCTTGAGGGGGACTTTAACCGCAAGGGTACCTCTGCATTCAGTGGTCGAACTGGTGAGAGGGTGGCTTCAGAGTTGTGTACGATAGTGGATGATGGCACCTTGGAAAGTCGTCGCGGTTCTTTAAATGTGGACGATGAAGGTACGCCAAGCAATTGCACCACGCTGATCGAAAATGGTGTGCTCAAGGGATATATACAAGACAAGATGAATGCTCGTTTGATGGGCGTTGCTCCGACGGGAAATGGTCGGCGTGAATCTTATGCCCATCTGCCGATGCCAC
>JAJRUN010000093.1 GCA_024277755.1 Gammaproteobacteria bacterium
ACGAGTAAAAATGGCTAATATTCTCCTGCTTTTCGTTAGAAAACTTGTCAATAGTTCGCTATTAACTGCATTTTCTGCCTCAATCAGAAAAATATTAGCTCATTTTTCTTTCGCGCCTGTATCGTGCAAAGGTCTCTTTGTAAATTATTGTTATTTCGATGCGCTGTTGATTGAGACTGCTTTGCTAAGATAATAGAATTGCGCTTCGTTTAATATTGAAACTTGTATTGGGAAAAATCTGCATGAAAAAAATAAGCGCCATCATTTTGGGCAGTGTGGTAATGGCTGGTTCTGCCATGGCTGAGACAGGGGCCTCGAAATGGGCTGGAGAAGCAGAGCTGGGACTGGTGTCAACCAGTGGGAATACCGATACCCAAACCCTGAGCGCCAAGGCCAAGGCCTCTAACCAGCGTGATAAATGGAAACATGAAGTCGGTGTCGACGCACTTAACACCGAAAACAGTAAAGTCACTACCGCTGAACGCTATACCCTGACAGGTAAAACCAATTATAAACTGACCGGTTTTGACTATGTTTTTGGCATGGTGACCTATGATGATGATCGTTTTAGCGGCTATGACTGGCGCGCCAGTGAGTTTGTTGGTTACGGTCGCAATGTTATTAAAAAGGAAGATCTTCACCTGAATCTTGAGGCGGGTCTTGGTGCGCGTCAAAGCAAAGATGATGCGGGCAGCAGCACAGATGAATCTGCGATTCTACTGGCCGGTAATCTTGGTTGGAAAATCAGCAGCACAGCAAAATTCACCGAAGAGCTGTATACCGAAATTGGTGAAGATGTGACGATTTCCAAGTCTGTCACTGGCCTTAAGTCGCAGATCAATGGCAGTCTGGCCATGAAGATTACCTACACAGTCAAGCATGTTTCTGATGTGCCGGTGAGCATTGAAAAGGTCGACCGGGAAACCGCTGTGACATTGGTATATAACTTCTAAAGTGCAGCGAATAATTGTCTGGATTAAAAAAGCCGCTCAATGAGCGGCTTTTTTATACTCTATTTTTGTCTCAGGGCGTCTTGTTCAAAGTGGATGCCAGCCCAGCCGTGGCGCATAAATGTACGGATGTTGGCGTGATCATTACCGCCGGGATTGTTAAGCACGTCATGGCGATAGTAGCTGCCAAAGCAGTTTAGGGTCTGCTGTTCATCAAGTCCGTTTAGTTTGGCAAAGGCAAAGATCTTGCACGAGCCTTCGTTGCTGCCGGCGTCGTTAATGACCTGGTCGCCAGCGATGCCGTTGCTAAAGCGGCTGGCGCTGTAGTGGTAGGTGTCGGTAATAAACTCAATCACCTCGTTAAAGCTTATTTCAGCAGACTGAGTTTTAATCTTTTGAATCAGTTTGTCTGTTGACATGTGAAAAAATTCCGCGGCTAAATGGTCATGATTATACAGATATGCTTGCGGTGTTCAGCCCTGAATAACGGTGATTATTTGCGTCTGTTTTGTTTGTTGCTGTCGCGAGTCTTTTTCCAGCTAACCTCATCCGGGGTGGTGGCCCATTCCCACATGCGGCCAAAGAAGCCTTTCTTTTTGGCTTTTTTGGTGGCGGGTTCGGGGGCCTGAGGTGTATTCATTGGTGCAAAAACAGTCTGCTTCTGTAGTGAGGGTGTCTCATCTTTCTGGGACGATGTGTCGGCTGCCCCTGAGGTGTCCAGCGTCGTAATTTCAGTTTCACTCATTTCGATCATTTCGACTGCCACCGGCATGGAGGTAATGCTCTTGCCACTATCAAGATGGTCGAGATTGTTTTGTAGGTCAGCATTTGAAACGGTGAGAAAGTCGCGCATTGAGTCGGAAATGTCAGGGTTGGTGAGCAAGCGCTCGGTCTCGGTGATCATCGACACCATTTCTGTCTTGATTACTTTGCGGTAGGCCCTTTCCTTTTGCGTAACAACTGTCAGTTTGGCGCGGATCTGTTCGGTAGGAACATGCAGTTCGGTGGCATCGGTGGCTTCACCACGGGTGTGTAGCAATATGCGCAGGGCGACAGCTGTTTGGGCCAGTTTACGAAAGTTGTTGAGCAGCTTGTGGGTAGCAATGGGATCGGATGCAAGTAAGGCATCGTCACTCATCTCAGCTATCTCAAGAATGCCGGCCAGCTTGGCTTTAACTGCTTGCTCAAGTGAAGCCAGGTTTTTTTTGAGTTTGGCCAGGGGCATGTCCTGGGTAGAGCTTTCCAGGCTTTCGAAGGTGGCTAGTGCTTCTTCGGGAATGTCAGCGCTGGACTCGCCCATGAGCAGGGTGGCTTCAAGGCTTTTGTGCAGTTGTTCAATGTTGAGGGCGATCTTGACGGCCTGTTCCAGCGTCTCTCGTTTTTCCTCTAAGGCTTTGATTTCCAGGCCTGGGTCACGTTTTTCCATTATTGCAGATGCTCCCTCTGTGGTGCTGATGCTCTAGATATCTGTGTTGCTATAATTGTAGTCACGTTATAGCGAGGTCGATACGCTAATTACATTAAGAGGCCTTTGCACGATACAATCACGAGTAAAAATGGCTAATATTCTCCTGCTTTTCGTGAGAAAACTTGTCAATAGCTCGCTATTGACTGCATTTGTTGCCTGAATCAGAAAAATATTAGCTCATTTTTCTTTCGCGCCTGTATCGTGCAAAGGTCTCTTAAAAATTACTTTTCTTCTGTGTTGTAAGCAATAAACTCATCTTTGCTAAGCGAACCATCGCTATCGATA
>JAJRUN010000094.1 GCA_024277755.1 Gammaproteobacteria bacterium
CACGATACAATCACGAGTAAAAATGGCTAATATTCTCCTGCTTTTCGTTAGAAAACTTGTCAATAGCTCGCTATTAACTGCATTTTCTGCCTCAATCAGAAAAATATTAGCTCATTTTCCTTTCGCGCCTGTATCGCGCAAAGGTCTCAAGTTAAAATTAAACAATGTTTGTTAGAAACAGATAGAAGAAGGTAGTCCGTTATGTCTTTAATTATCACCGACGAATGCATCAACTGCGATGTCTGCGAACCGGAATGCCCAAACAGCGCCATTTCTCAGGGCGATGAAATCTACGAGATTGATCCTAACCTGTGCACTGAGTGCGTTGGCCATTACGACGAGCCACAGTGTGTTGAGGTTTGCCCTGTGGATTGCATTCCCAAGGATGAAAACAATGTCGAGACCAAAGAGCAGCTAATGGATAAGTACAACATCATCACGGCTGACACCTGATCACTGCGGCCATGAGACTCGACTTTTCTCAACCCGGTGGATTTTATTTAAAACGGCTTTTCACACAAACAGCGGGACTTTTGGTTCTGCTGTTTGTTTTTATCAACTCGGCCCAGGCCACAACACCATCCGCTTCAGCCGTTGCCAGTGCCCACCCTATTGCCACTGCCGCCGGCCACGAAATTCTCGCCGCTGGCGGCAATGCCTTTGATGCTGCCGTTGCTGTTAGTGCCACTTTAGCGGTTGTAGAACCGGCTGGTTCAGGCATTGGCGGTGGTGGTTTCTGGTTGCTGCACCGAGCCAAAGATGGCTTCGAAACAATGATTGATGGTCGTGAGCGAGCGCCACTGGCAGCTCATCGTGACATGTATCTCGACAAAGATGGCAAGGTCATCAACGGCCTGTCCATGAACGGCCCACTTGCCGCAGGCATTCCTGGCGAACCCGCAGCACTGGTTCACATTGCTGAAAAATATGGTCGCCTGCCACTAAGCAAAAGCCTGGCACCAGCCATCCGCGTCGCCCGTGACGGTTTTGCCGTTAATGAGCGTTATCGCATGCTGGCGGGGTTCAGACTCAAGCAGATGCGCAAAGACCCTGAGACCGCAGCGATTTTTCTGCACCACAATGACGTACCGCCTGTTGGCCACGTCATCAAACAGGTGGATCTGGCCGACACTCTGACGGCAATCGCCAAGCAGGGGCATGCCGGTTTCTATGCTGGTGAGATCGCCAAAAAACTAGTAGCGGGCGTACGCAAGGCAGGGGGTATCTGGCGCCAGCAAGACCTGGATGAATATCGGGTGGTTGAACGCCAGCCCATCTACGGTGAATATAAGGGCCTCCGCATTACCTCCGCCGCCCCCCCTTCTTCTGGCGGCATTGCCTTGGTCACCATGCTCAATATTTTAGCTGGCTTTGAGCTGGACAAGATGGACGAAACCAGACGCATCCACACTATTATCGAAGCAATGCGGCGCGCCTATCGCGATCGTGCTGAATATTTGGGCGACCCTGATTTTATCAGCATTCCAACAAAGCAACTAACTCATCCCTTTTATGCCGATGGCCTTCGCAACAACATTCGCCTTGACCGCACCACTGCCAGCAGTAATCTGCCTGGGGCAGTGCAGAACAGTGCTGGCCAGGACACCACACACTTCTCCATTCTTGACCAGGAAGGCAACCGGGTGGCGGCCACGCTGAGCGTCAACTATCCGTTCGGCGCAACCTTTACCCCGACTGGAACCGGCGTGTTATTAAACAACGAAATGGATGATTTTTCGGCCAAGCCCGGCACACCTAATGCCTATGGCCTAGTGGGGGCCGAAGCGAATGCCATCGCCCCGGGCAAGCGCCCTCTCTCAAGCATGACCCCTACCTTTTTGGAAACCGACAACAGGCTTGCCATCCTCGGGACGCCCGGCGGCAGTCGCATCATTACCATGGTGCTACTGGGTGCGCTGGAGTTTGCTGCCAACAAACCAGTAACAGACTGGGTTAGTCGGACTCGATTTCATCATCAGTTTCTGCCCGACGCCATCCAGTTTGAGCCACACGCTCTGACAGAAAAACAACAACAATATCTAAAAGATCTTGGTCACAAGCTCAAGGCTATGACTCGCCAATACGGTAATATGCAGGCCATCCTTTGGCATAAACGCAACAATCTTATTAGCGCTGCCAGCGACCCTCGTGGTAGCGGCTTTGCCGAAACCCGTAAACACTAGATTAGGGTTGCACGACCCATGGAATTACACTAGACTCGATTCACAAGTTTTTTCGAAAACTTTAATAAAACTAAACGTTTTTCATCTGGGAGGGAAACACATGGGGATTTTAGTTCCGATTATAATATTTTTTGGCCTGACTGTAGTTGTTGGTGGTGCCATGAGCCAAATGGCCATTGAAAACAGCATTGCAGACAAACGTAATCCTGACTAATCCAAACGAATAATTGGATTAGTAAAAAAGCCCGGGTCTCCCGGGCTTTTTTAATGTAAAATCCCTCAAAATTCCTATGAAACACGCCTGTAATGTGAAGTTCAAGTGAGTTAGCCATGCCAACAACAAAACATCAACATCTGACCAAATTTCTCGCCGCCTCTGTCACCTGTTTTTTTATTGGAAGCATCCATGGTGTGCTGCAAATGCTGCCGCCAATCCGCGCCTGGCTCGACAGCATCGGCAGCCCCTACGGCGGCCCCGGCCACATGATCGACCCCCTTGCCCACGCCCACATCAACCTGATAGGTGGTGTGATGATGATGACCATGGCCGTGACCTACTACCTGTTACCAAAATTTACTGGTACCGATATTTGGTCCCGCAAGCTGGAAAACACCTCATTCTGGATGACTATTATAGGCGTCACCTGTTTTTACAGCAGCCTGATGATCTTTGGCTACTGGGAAGGCATGCTATTGCTCGAGGAAGGAGCCACCGCCATTGATGCAGTGCACGCTATCTATGTGCCCATCGGCGCTATCTCTGCCACCATCATGGGCATCGGTCTATGGCTATTTCTGGCCAACAGCGCCATGACTATTATCAAGGCCCGCAAAAACAAATGACACCAGGAGGAACACTTGAGTGCGGCTGCCCAAGGCACTTTCCTGACTGGGATGACAAAGATATAGAGCTTGGCGGTCACGCCATGCTAGAGCTGCCCATTGCAACCTTTCTACACATGCCAATGGGTTACGAGGTCTATCTCGGTCGAGTTCGCCATCTCATCACTCAATTGGAGCTTGAACCACTCTGGCCGGGGTTTTTCATGAGCAAAACGGGGTGGATGCGAGGACACATCCTCTGCCCTTTAAAGTCAGGCGACTCACCTTCTCGCCACGTCACCCACTTGCCCAGCCCTTTCCAGCTACGCGGTAAGCTGCACCAAGGCGATATCGGCAGCATAAAAAACAGCGTGCGGCAGATGCAATCAGACCTGCTGGATGCGGGACGTATGCCCAAGGAGCTTTACCTTAGTTATCTGACCTGCCTCAATTGTCAGGAACAACGCGGCGGCGCGATGATCCTGCTAATGCGTCGCTGGCAGCAAAGCAGCCGTTTGAGTAAGCGAATCAAACAAGGCTAACTGCCCTCGTAAACCAACGGGAATTCCAGCACAGCAACCTCTTTAGAACGCTTCTTTCGCAGTTGTACATACAAGGAAGGCGTACCTGGCAAAATCAGAGCACGACGATGAACACCACTGTGACCATCTTGAATCGCCTGCTGCCAGGCTGCATCTTTTTCCGCTCGCAAGGAGACCAGTAAATTAGGCACCGGCTTGCCACGTTCAAGCGTGGTTAAAACCATGATCTCATTCATCCCTGGCCGAATCGGGATGGGCCTCACCTGAATTTCAACCACAACACCATTCCATATTTGGGTAGGGATTTGATAACGCGGATCAGGCTCACTACAAGCCGATAACAGCGCTACAGTCAGAACAATAATCAATCGATGCATCATTTAACTCTTTGCAAATTTTTGCAGGTAACCCAACAGAATGGTTTCTTCAGGCCCACTGATCAACTCATAGGCCTTCATCCGGCGACGCTCTTGCATGCGGTAAATTACATTCGGCCATTCTTTAGCCGTATGCACCAATGGACTTGGCGGCGCATGGCAGGCAGCACAATGCTTCCTCATCATCTGCGCACCTTCAGATTCAGGTGCCGGTAAACTAATTTTGGATTCGCCCTGAGGCAACTCACAGCCGGCAAGAACAGAGATTAACAACACAATCAACAATCTGCTCATGAGGCTTACTTTCCTGCCTCTTTTTTATGCTGCACCGCATCAGTTTTGTCAAGGTCAAGACGTCCAGCTGTCTTTGACCCATACAGCCCCACCATGTAGTAGACAAAAGAACCTGCCACGATCAGATACACAAAAGCGACGGCATAACCCCAGTCCAGCCAATCTCGCTCATAACCCACCCGATCACCCCAAAATGGAAAGCTCAGACCAACCGCTACGAGAAACACCATAATGACAACACCGAAAAACCATTTCGGAATCGGTTTTTGAGATTCCGGAATGGAGTCCAACAACTCCCAATCCTCCATGCCACGCATAGCACGGCGCTCTTCGTCACTGGCGTAGCCAAAATTATCATCGGGCTTTTCGCCCCACCGACTATCGACGGCGGTCAACTTATCTTTAGATAAGGGTTTACGTTTATTGTCGTTCATTTTACACCTGCTGAAAAATGTTGGATGTGGAAACTGTCTTCCCAGCCATCCTCGGATTTAACCCACACCCGCAGCGGGTGCAGCCCCTTGGGCAGGCCAGGATTAATATTTAATTTCACATTTATCCGTCCCGCAGTATCAAAATCAACCGTATCAGTTTCCAAGGTGTAGCGCCCTTGATCCAGACCTTCAACCTTGACATGCAACCGAGTCGGCTCATAAAACTTATTTGCCACAGAAATTCGATACTCGAGAATCTGATCACCATGAATGATATCCGCACGATCAACCGCCACATGATAACGTTCATAACCCCACCCACCCCAAGCCATTGTTAATACACCCAGCAGAAGAATAGGGATTACCCATGACACACGGGCCAACAAGTCACTTCTATTCGTTTTAAAATCAGCAAAATTCTGCCCTTGCTGTTCACCCATGGCAAATTTAAGCAAACCATCCTTACCACTTTGTTTGCGCACCTGAAGATTATTGCAGGCGGTAATGCATTCACCGCAATTAATACAAGTGTCGTAGATACTCGTCTGGCGCGGGTCAATCGTCAAAAAACAGGAGCTGACGCAATAATTACACTTGGCGCACTCATCTGCGCGCGATTCATCATAGGCCACATGCAAGGTTTGGCGCGTCCTGAAGGTATGCTGCCAAACCTTATAGATACACATAAAACGGCACATAAAGTGACGTATCACAGTGATATCCACCAAAATCACCAGAAAGAAAACCGTATAAATCCAGTGCAAAGATGGCGCTAAGCCAGGGTCATACTGAAAAGTTACAAACTTCCAGATCAATTGTGGCTCATAGAAATAGAACAACGGAATCAACGCCATTGCCCCCGACACCAGGGAAAAGGAACTAATTAGAATCAACCAATTCAATATTTTATTTTTAGCTGCCGACAACTGCATGGGTGCCCCGTCCAAACTCACCTCGGCCCGCTTACCCAGCAGCTTGTGAGTCATCAGATTAGCCCATTCTGAGAGAGTATTTTGCGGACAAGCCCATCCACAAAAGACAGTTCCCATTACCGAATAAAGTACCACCAGCATGCTAGCCATGACCATCCAGAAACCAAACACAATGCCGAAATTAGAAAACCAGATCTGCCGATCCAGCATAACAAAGGCACCCTGAATCGGGTCAATACGAAATAGACCGCTGACGGGAATAATGACCAACAGAGCCAGCACTGACATTTGGAAGGCGCGCCGCTGCCAATGCAGTTTATTGCTTGACTTGCGAGGCTCGATGACGACGGGAATATCTTTCAGACTGTTGTTACTACTCATCGACGTAATTTACCACGATGACACTTTATTTTCATCCAGATAGCACCAGCACTCATCATTGTAGTTCGACATCCAAGGGACTCAACCTCTGTAGTTTTTGGCGATATTCATCTGCTCTTGCCTGGTTGCCTTCGTCTTGTTCCAGCCGCCATAAAGCACGCAGCGCCTCTACATGGTCTGACCTGATGTAGAGAATGGTTTCCAGTGCATTGCGAGGATCTGCACCTTGCTCAACCATGCCCTGCATGCTGGCAAACATTCGATCCGCCAAAGCCCCGCTGACCCAGCGATCTTTGGGGTTAGCTTGATAGGCCAGCTGCAACAGCTTTTGCCCTTGCCTGACACCACCCTTCAGCTCTGCCACCCAGGATCGCAACGCCAATTCAGTGGCAACATAGCCACGCTCAAATAATTCTGACTGCGCGCTACTAACTGCCAAGACCTGCTGTGCCTGTGAAAAATGGGGCCGCTGCTGTAACAACCACTCCACTAACACAACCAGATCCATCTCGCCACGATAACGAGCACGCGGCAGATGATATTCAATCACTGGCGCCCACTCGCCCTGAACTGGCCCCACTGAGCTAGGCACAGCTCCCCAGTAACGCCCCAACCAACTCCAAATGCCTTCCGTACCAGTTGCAACATCCTGCTCAGCTGTATTCAAGCGGGCAAGATTATTTAAACTTGCGTCAATATTTACCCGCCAGTTGTCACCACCGATCAGCGCCAAGCGGAAACCATCAACAAACATTACTGCCTCAGGAAAAACTTGTCTGAAGGTCCGTAAAACCACCCGCAACGATTCCGGGTCAAACTGATTCAAAGCCAACCACTGCACAAACAGGCCGCCATCGGCAAGATGATCTTTGGCGCGTTGAAACTGCTGTAAGGACAACAACGCACTACGACCAACCAGATCAGGATGAAACAAGTCACCAATAATGACATCGTAATTATTTTTTGTTGTTTGCAAAAAGCGTCGCGCATCATCTCGAACAATCTGCATCTCGTTGGCGATATTGCCATTCACCTCTGTGAACCAGGTTCGAGAGGCCGCTATAGCCCCCTGAGACAACTCCACAGCAGTGCGCTGCATATTAGGGTAAGGCAATGAGGCAGAGGCACTAATACCTGTCCCCAAACCCAGAAACAACACCTGCTTCGGCTCAGGGTGCAGGAGTAAAGGCAAACGCACCTGATTCTGCTGTGACAAAACCGCCAACGGTTCAGACGAGGCATCCATACGCTGCAGATCAGCCAACAATAGGCGTTGACCATCTTTACGTTCAACCACATGAGTAATCGCCAAGGCATCTTCGTGTATCAGCAAATCAGTGGTATTAGCCTGCATCTGCGGCAACAGCAGGCTGACAGCAGGCAACTGCAACAATGGCCAGGCGAATACCACAATTAGAGGCAAAGCCAACCAGCTGCGCCGCGAGGCCCAGACCATGCCCGCAACAAACAGCAATAATGCAGCCAATACAATTGTCGCTGCTGTCCCCAGCCAGGGAATCAATACAAAACCAGCCAGCAAGGCACCCACTGCAGCACCAATGGAGTTAGCGCCATACAAAATAGCGCCTACCCTCTTTTCATGTCCAAGACGAGTACTCAGCAGCGGCAGCCAGGCACCCAACAGCAGAGTCACCGGCAGTGTCAATACGGCAATCGCCAAACCTTGAAACAGCATCGCAGCAGCCAGGGAATTAAAGTCCGCGGTTTCAGCCCATGCAGCTAATTGAGGGACTAGCCACAGACTCATTAACGCGAACAGGGCAGCAGCAATGGGTAACAAATCAAACCAAAAGCCAGCCCGTAAGCGCCTTGCCAACAGGCTGCCCACACCAATCCCCACCAGAAACACAGCCAGGATAATAGCCATAACGTACTCAGTTCGCAGCAACAGCATGCCAAACAAGCGAGTCCATCCCACCTCAAGAATCAATGCCGCCGCACCAACGGTAGAATAAGCCAGCAGCGTAAGCGGGGCAATTGATATGCTTGACGCCCACGGCTGTTGCTGCATAATCTGTGGCGAATGATATCGTGACAACCACCACGCACCCGCAGCCACCAACATACCGACCATAGCCACCACCCAGACACCGGCTACCCACCCCAGAGTTGGCAACAGCAATAACGGCAGCAAGGCTCCCACGGCACCGCCGCAGGTATTTAAACCATAGAGTCTGCCAAGCGAGAGAGGCGTATTCCTGATGGCATTCAATACCAACGGAAAGCCAACCCCCATCGCTGTTGCAGGCAAGGTTATCAGGATCAAAGCAGCAGATAACTGCATCGCATACCAGGTGGTCAGATCTTCCGGTGCTAGCTGTAAAATACCAGCATCGACCAGACGCAAGATAAAGGGCAATAACAAGGCATATGCAGCAATGCATATTTCAATTAAGGCAAACAGGCGCAGTGGGTTGTTTTGAAGCTGACTCTGACGCCCGCCCAGCAATGCCCCTAGCCCCAACCCCAGCATAAATGCAGCGGCAGTGACAACCACACCAAATATACTGACGCCAAACTGCAGCGACAGCATTCGTGCCCACAGCACTTGATAGGCAAGACCCACTCCGCCGGAAAAAAAGTAAAGCCCAGCAACACCCTTGGAATATAAAGTTTTGGAGACTAAAGAGTTGTGAGTGACGCGAGCCATGCAGTCTAACGACTACAGCTTGACTGTATTGATAACCACACAGCGAACACTCTAGAAAGGGAAAAACCAAACAATCGCAGCAACAGCGTGAGCCAAACCAAGAGTGACAGTAAGGCCAGCACTTATCATGTGTTTCACAAATACCTCTTGATTAAAAACCACCATTGAAACGCCAAGATAGGCAGTTGCGCAAAGCAGAATCAGCAGGGTAACCCCCATATAAAACAGAATTTTATGTTTATCCTCATCCTTCATTTCGTTATCAGCCTGATTTTCCATGGCCTCTTGTTTAAAGACCTCCATTACCTCCAGACTATCATCTACATACGTCTGCTGAGCCACAACAACAGAGGGCATCATTAATAAAAGAAGCGGCAATAGAAGCAATGTTGACAGAGCCTTCATCCCTCCTTTCAAAAAAACAAACAAGCAACGCATATCAGCTCTCACCTCTAGCATCATCTTCAGCATTTCGACGTATAGCATTTCGCCAGTAGAGTATTGCCATTAAGATAAATGGCATAAGAACAGCAACCAAAAGAAAAATAAATATCAGCCACGGGGTATCTATCGTTACATGCATGTAACGATAGGTATCAGCCATCACTACAGGCACAAATAGGATCATTGCTAGAAAACCAGCCAGTTGGTTACAAAACGATTTCATCAATCTTTACCTATTTCAACAATATCTGCCGCACATCTGAAACCAAAAAAATCAGAGGCGTAATGCGGCCATGAAAAATTACGATGATAAGTTGTGGTAGAAAATGGATCACTTTTCCATGACCCACCACGCAGTACCTTGTATTTTGCATCCACACCAACCAGGTCAACCACCTTCATTGCCCTATCAGCAGGTGTGGACGCAACCTGAATTTTGCCCTGAAAAACATCCTTACCTGCCGTAGTTCCATCATAAGGCATAAAATCAGTTTCAAGCCATTCAGATACATTACCTGCCATATCCATAACACCATATGGACTAGCCCCCTCAGGAAAGCTTGTTACGTCAGTAGCCGAGCCGATTCTGTAGTAAGTATTGAGCCGCGATGTTTCCATCAAGTCTCCCCATGGCCAGCGTCGGCCATCATCTCCACGAGCCGCCTTTTCCCACTCAGCCTCAGTAGGCAATCGTTTATTTGCCCAATTGCAAAAATTGCTGGCGTCATACCAGGAAATCATTGTCACTGGGTACAGCGCTTCATCCTGAGGTATCTTGCCTTCAGGCCAATCAAGCGGCGGGCGATAAGACTGCTCGCTGACGAATTGGGCGTACTGAACATTAGTGGTTGGATATTTGGCTATTTGATAGGCAGGAAGACTGACTTTATGTTGGGGGCGATTCTGATCACTGGTTCGAACCCTGTCCGACCCCATCAAAAATGCGCCTGAAGGTATCGTCAGCAGTTGATTCACCTCTTGCCATCGCTCTGTACCAACCAGTTCGAGTAACTCTGCCTTAGAGTAATGATAGATCTCAGCCTTACCACCTTCATTACGCTCATGCATAGCGATGTCTTCACCCGCGGCGCGAATTCGTGATTTCATATCAGCAATATCGTAACTTGCCAAGCTAGGCATATCTGAAAAGACACGTCCATGACCGATATCAACAACGTGAATTGCCCCCCCCACCATTGCCAAGGCCGCACAGGTTACCAATGTTGCACTGAGAAAACGCTTGCGCTTGCGCCGATCAACATCTGTAAGTTGACGCCTATTAAAAACTTTCTTTTTCATTGCTTTTCTAAATTTGAAGAATTGCTATCTGTTAGCTTCTTATGAAGCGTATGCTTGGGCCGCCTGCCATAGGTTTTCTTTATGAGAATTTCACCAAAAACACCACCAATCGCCGCAGCCTCTACTGCGACAATTAATATTAATATCCAGTATCCAAACGGTAACAATACAACACCATCTGGCAGGCTTTCGAGCCCCATCATCTGAATGTAACTTGCTCCGCGGACAATGATAGGCACAAAATAACAGATAAGCTTACCACCAAGACCGTAGACCATTGAAACAACAAAACCAGCTACTAGCGGAGGTATTGTGAGAGCAACAACCCAGTACGGACTGAATGTTGCGACCCCCCAGAACAGCTCAATTCGGACTCCTGGCGGTGGTGCAATATAGCTTATTAATTGATCACCTAAATAATTAACTATCACACCAGCAGTAATCGCAACGATCACCATGAAAACTGTCATTAGGCGTCTATTCATGCTCATTGCGATCCGCGTAGTTTTTACCTGTCAGTTTTTCATATTCACGTTTTTTTGCTTCCTCAAGGTACCAGTCTTCAACTTTGAGACCGGCAAGATATTCAGCCAACAGTTTTCTATCTTTATCAGGCAAATATGCATATGAAGGCATCTGATATTCAGGCTTCAGCCGTGAAGGCAAAATCAACTTAGGGTCAGGCGCCGAAAGGTAATCATATATCCAAACCTTTGTTCGTATCGACCCTATACCATCCAAAGCTGGAGAGGGTACAGACTGCATTATATTTCTAAACCCCCAGAGGCTATGACAATCACGGCAATCTAGCTGACCAATAAGCATCTCAGCCTTGCTCTGTATCTCAGCTGTTGCCGTGGAAAAAAAAGGAATCCCCTTATCTGGCGTATCATCATTTGATTTACGGTAATCATTAATCAGTATAAATACAGCGAGAATTACCACAATCCCTAACAAGATGCCCTTTTCACCCTTACGCATTTAAGCTTCTTTCTCTCTCTTGGCCTGCAGATGTTCTTCACGGCTCTTCATTTGCGCTTTTAATACTTCCTGCATTTTTTTAAATTCTTTAGGATCCATCTTATCTTTATCACCCTCATCAAAAACAAGATATTTTATATCTTCATCAAACTGCTCATTATTTTTGGCCCAACGAATGCCAAATATTGCTGCGATAATAATCAAGCCACCCGCAATCAACCAAACATAGATGGTCCAACCATCGGGTAAATTATCTAAATCCATAACAACCTCCTTAAAAAAGATAGCCTTGCAACAGTTGCATAACGGCCATAACCACCGCTGCAAAAATACCAAGGAAAATAGCAAAAAACATTATTTTTTCGCCAGTCTTCAATCGTTTGCCAGGCAAACCATCTGCCCCGACAGCTGAACCTGTAGTCATAAACTTAATAACAATAATCGTAAAAAAAACAATACAAATCATCAGGAAAAAGAAGATTCCCACACTAAACTGCTGACTGTATATTCCTTCAACCCCCCACTGGTCATCTGTTATTGCCTTTACAGATAGACCATTAAGCATAGAAAAGGTTGCTAGTGCATCTAAATAATTCATTTCAGCTCTCACAAACCAAAGCAACAAACCAACTGTGCATTATACCGCAAAAAAAATGCCGCTCAGAGAGCGGCATTGAATCATATTACTACAACAGGTATAAACCTGCTAATTACCTACCATATGTATTTATAGCGGGCTTGTCTTTATCAGTCTTATCGACAAAAAAACTATAAATAAATGGTGCTATAAAAACTACCGTAATAACACCCAGCATTACCAGTGGTGGATTATCAATATCAATCATTACTAAATCTCCTTATCTTTTAATGAGCAATACTATGATCAGGTTTCCAACTATAATGAGGCAGACGCTTGATTACAATCAAAACAGCTATGCAGAAATAAAGCACATAAAAGACATCAATTGTATAGCCCTTGTCCCACCATGGCTGCTTAGCCTGAGGCCTAGTCTTACCCGTTACAGGATCTGTGATCAGATTGCCTTCAAAGTTTGCCAAAACAACCTTGGCTCCAATGACGCTGTACTCACCTAAATCAGCACCCTGCCCCTGCAACTCAATGACCTGATCTTTAATCATGCGCAGATCATCCATTGTCAGCGGATGACGTTCCTGGAAAGACTTCAGACTAGTGTCTTTAACATTACTTACCAGGTACTCCATCTTTGCCTCGTCACCAGAGATTGCCTGTACTGCAGGGCTATCCATCATCTGAACATACTCTGCGTATATCTCAGCATTTGGGCGTGCACCCCAGAGCGGAAAGGTAATCAAGAACGCTGTAACAATAGTCAAGCCCAACAGCATAATTACAGGACGTGGTAAACGGTTGTTATCTTCCGAAATACCGCCAAGGCTCTCGCCTTCCCACACATGAGTCGCCGCATCATTCTGACTATCATCAGCCAATGAATACAGTGGTTTATCAAATTTCCATGCCATCTTTAATCTCCCCCTATTTCAAGCTAAGGATAAAATCCATCAAGTAGCGAATTTCGCTATTTGATGCATAACTTGGTACGTCCGGTGGTGTAAGTGTTTCACCAGCCGCATAGTCATTGTAAGCTGCTCTCCAACCATCAAAATCGATAGCCTTTCCTTCAGCATCCTTGTCACCCCAGAGATAATCATAGCGAGGCATGATTGAATGTGGCTGCACAAGACGAGGATTGAAAAAATGCATCATCATCCACTCTTTAGAAGAGTTACGTGAACCAACATGCAACAGATCAGGTGCTTTACGGTCTGAGCCAAACGCAGTGGGTGATTCACCATTGTAATCACCTAGGCGTGGTGGAATACCGAAGTACTGCCAATCTTGTGTTTGCTCAGGAAGCAGCGTATGACACCACCAACAACCTTCACGAACAAACATGATCTTTCCAGAACCAACATAAGCAGTATTTGCATCACCACCTGCGTTTAAGACCTGGTCATACTTCCAGCCGCGAGTTGCTGTCGCATTTTCAATATAATGAAGCGTTTCACCCTGATGCGTGCCACGCCTAATCAAAAATACAGCGCCTGCCGTATCATCAGCTTCACCAATACGCCCCTTATCCAAACTGACCTCAGTTACACCTGGACCCAAAGTACGTGGGTGGTTAATACCACTTGGAAACGGAATACCTGGCTCATAAACAAAAGCCTGTACCGCTTCCATGTCAGCATTAGTAGATGGGTCTTTAGTCAAAGTTACCGTTTTAGGTTTACCCTCACCCCTCAAAAATGGATCTTCATAAGAAAATCCACCAATCCGCCCATAGGAAAGCTGCTTTGTCAAACCTGTCTCAGTTACAGCCACAGATGTCATATCAACTGTAGGCATATACAGCGTGATAAGCATCGAGCCCCCCAGGGCTACGCCAAACAGGCGCGCCCCAATTTTATACTCTCTAAATGCCATTATTGAATTCCTCCCTATTTATTTTAACGTTCGTAAGCCAGCTCATGAGGCAAACGACCTTCTGGGATTTCCGTACCAGCCTTAGCAGTCATGTACATGTTGTACAACCAGACTACGTTACCAGTAAAGACCATTGTCCCGCCAATCCAACGAGCAATCATATATGGATGCTCGGCAATTACGACGTCAATATAGGGAACCTCATAAATCTTACCTGCGCCCTGGATCAGACCAGCTATGGTCATTGAAATCCAGTAAATCGAGAACCCAATCAGAAGGAACCAGAAATGGAAGTTTGCCAGCGCCAACGAATACAACTTACGACGCAGGAGAGTTTGCAGACCATAATAAACTGCAGCACCTTCCAGGAATGTAGAGAAACCCAACAAAGCCAAATGAGCATGGGCAACGATCCAGCCTGTACCATGTACGTACCAGTTAATCGCACGAGTCTGCTGAAAACCACCCTGCATGTTCAGAGGGATCGCCATCATCACACCAGTAATGGTGAATTTGATTTCAACGTTTTCAACAAACATATGCCACTTACCAGTCATGGTTAATAGCAAGTTAGATACAAAAGCAATTGCTGGCACCAGGATCAGTACACCTTCCACAGATGCGAAAGACTTTAACCACTCTGGTAACGGAGCAGACATCAAGTGATGCGCCGCGGGAGTTGAGTAAAAAACAACAACCGACCAAAAATGCAAATGGCCAATACGATGCGAGTACAGCGGATTACCAGTAACCTTAGGCACAGTGTAGTACGCAATCGCCGCTGCAATTGGTGTAATCCACAACCCTAAAACATTATGAGCAAACCACCAAGTCATATAGGCTTCGCTCAAACCAGTCAGGTTAAACCATTCAGGACTATTACCAACGATAAAAACGATAGTAACCATGAACACGCCAGCTCCAAAGAACCAGTTAGTCGTGTAGATACCCTGGGTTCGACGAGTAATAATTGTCATCCAAACATTGAAAGCCATTGGCAATGCAATGAAGGCAGCAATATACAGATCAATAAACCAAGGAAAGTCAGAGTACTCCCGGCCTGATGAGATACCGAACCACAACAAGGTTAAACCAAGTGATAGACCTATATTCCACAAAAAGCAGTTCCACACACCCAGCTTTTCAGACCACAACTTTGTGTTACCCAACGCAGGTGTGATGTACATCATCGCCATGGCAAAAGCCATAGATATCCACCCAAAGATTACCGCTAGTACGTGTACTTGGCGCATATGACCAAACGAGAACAGTTCTGTACCCGTTACAAAATCAGGAAACGCCAATTTAGCAGCATTAAACGAACCAAGGCCCGTCCCAATAACGAACCACATGATCGAAGAAAAACCAAAGAATACCGCAGCCGTTCCTGGCGGGATATCCTCGTTCCTCTTAAACAAATATTTCAACATGGTTTACAACCTCCCCCTTCTCTCGAAGATTATTTACTTATATCTGGAAATCTTATATCAACTATGATCACCGGGCATCATCAGATACCACGCAAACCACATACTTAAAAACGCAAGAATAATCCCCAGTGCTGTTGCGAGCATTGTCATAATTGCACCCTCTAAAAATAAACCCAATATAAAAACTTAAAATGAAACTTGTCTCAGAAATAGCGCTAGAAAATTTTAGCCTTATTTCGCTACAGCAGCTTCCAGTTCACCATGACGATTTAACGAGATCAACATAATTGCCATAAAGGCAAAACCAAAAACAATCATGCACCAATTAATAAACCCTTGGAATGTTGTTGGGTCATACGCTTGTGAACCCCAGCCACCCCAATTATCAAACATGCCGCGCCCCAATGCACACATCAACGCCGCACCGAACACACTGCCATTCCCCATCCCCGTGGTTACACCAGCAACCAGAGTCACTAAAAAGGTTTTACCCGGTGTTAGGTTATTTACCATGTTTCCCCTCCATATTTTCAGTTTGGTCAACCCGACTTCAGCAATGCTGACTTTGCGCTTGCACATACTTACCTTAAGAGCCCCCCTCTCAAGGCTTTTATTCTCTGAATCAATACAATTTCAAAGCCAACTCTGACCAGCGATATTTGCATATCTACCATAAACCAGTCAAGGCTTTTTTAGAACGTAAATGTTTTTTTTAACGATAGCCGTTTGAACAGCATTCACTTTCAACTCCCCGTATAATTAAGTAAAATTTTCATTACGAACACACTTACTCACACACATTAACGCCGGGGTATTAAATGAAGGAAATTATTATTTATTCTATTGCTGCGATTGCGGGAATCACAGTTTTTGGCTATTCAATGCACATGTTCATTGGCGGCCTTGTTGAACCACAAACTGAAACAGCGATCATCACATCAGCCTGCTTGCTCGCAGCTGCCGTAATAGCCTTTATGGCATGGGACGTAATCAAAACCAGACGTGGCAACTGAATAGCAACCACCAACAAAAACCAAACTACTTGTATACCGACAAATGTGAACGCATATCTTTAAAATCAGATTCCTTGGCAAACTGACCACGATGAAACACAAACTGGCGTTTCCTGCCTGACAAATCCATACCCACAAACCCGAAGGATTTACCAGAATAATCAGGAAAATAACGCAAGTCTTTTACTAACTCAATCTTTTCACCTGACTTCACCGTAACCGTTACCGACTTCTTGGCCAGCTCAAGCGCTTTTGGTGAAGCAGGCAACAACATCAACCTGGTAGCCAGAACCCTGTTTGCGCCTATCAAAAAAATAAAACTCGCAAGAAACATCAAGACATAAGCCAGGGTTTGATCCCCCCCATACCATGACTTAGCTGAATACGAACCCAGCAGCAGCACCACCGGCACATAAAGCAAAGCATCCCAGGCAGCACCACGCTTATCTGCCACCAAAACACAACTATCAACCTTAGCCATCACCCTACTCCGGCAGCAATCACCCGCTTAAGCACATGTTCCAACTCACTATACAACACCCGCCCAGATTGCTTGTACTGCACCAACTGATCCGCATCAATCACATAAGTCCACGGATCACCCATCACCTTAAACGCCTTGAAAGCTTCGGGGTTTTGATACTGATCCATATGCAAAAAAATCACCTCGCCTTCATACTCCGCCATCAAACCTTTCAGCATCTGCAGCTGTTTATCACAGACTGTACAATGACCAGGCGTTGCAAACTCTAGCACTATAGGCTTACCTAGCAGCAAAGCATCATCAAGTGAGTACTGATACATCCTCTCATCTGGATAGCGATAACTAGTAATTCGACTAAAATCACCATCAACATCTGCAAGCGTCTTGGTTTTTACCTGTGGCGCCTTTGAACCTACCAGCAACGCGTTTTCAGGGGTAGCACCACAACCCAGAAGAAAAACTACCAACATCGAAATCAATGTAAGACGAGCCATTGCAACACTCTCCTAATAATTCTTTTCCCAACCTATACAGGTTTTTGCAAGGTTATATGCCCAAATACAATTTGCCAGCAGCACCGTCGTACCAAACACACCCATCGCCGCAAGCCACGGCTTAACAATCTGCTCAACCTCATCCGGCGACATTGACACACTCGCCGTGCCTCCTAAAACCCCGGCAATGGTGAACAACAAAACCATACCGATCAGCCCAACATTATGAGTCCAGAAATGCACCTTTACCAACTTGACACTATATATGGGACGCTTAACAAGACGCGGAACAACATAGTAGACACTGGCAAAAATCGCCATTTCTACCCAGCCAAGCAGGTTAATATGAGTGTGAGCTCGGACGATTAAGTTTCCAAACAAACGGTGATCAACAAAGTGCCGGAACTCCGAAATACCCCCCATCAGAGCACCCCAGGAAAAACCAATCAAACTGTAAATAATACAACAATACACAAACCAAAGTGTGTATTTAATATAAACCTTATCTTCGGCCCAAGGCTGACTTTGATCCACCACAATTACACCTCTTTTCAACTACCTTTCCATGCCTTCCGACTCACGAATGTCCTGATATTTATCCTTCCAGCCCTCCGGAGCAACCGCCTTCAACATATTATCAATAAACTGTGATTTTCCCTCAGGAGGAAACGGCGATGACGCAGCCCCACGCTCTGCCTTCAAGCCAAACAAAAACGCCGCAACTGCTTTAAGGTCCATATCATCCATTTCAGGTACGTAAGCAGCCTCTTTCGGCTTCATACCATGGTCAATAGTTACCGCTCCATAGGTCTCTTCTGGCTTTTTAAGAAAGGAGTAAATGTACTCATACGTACGCTTCGAACCAAGCCCGTCCAGCGACAACCCCATATTAGTCCCATTTCGCATTGCTCGATGACAAGCCGTACAGCCAGACTCACGAAATATCTGTGAGCCACGATACCCTTCCTCAGTAAACTCATACCGCGTCTTGACTTCAAACATCGGCTTATCCGAATTCATACGAACATACTCAAGCACAGCATAACCAATTATTGCAGTAACAAAAAATGCCCCAAAAATCCCAAACAGAACCTTTTCACCCTGCTTCATTGAACTCTTTCCGGACATTCTTCGCTTTCCCAATACTAACAAATCATTACAAAAAAACAGCCCAAGAACAAAAAAGGCGGTTAACCCGCCCTTTTTGATTGCTAGAACACAGAAAAGTTCAGTATCCGAGCATGTTCTTATCATTCAAGACTATGGCAAATGCTCAACAGGAATACGAGTATTACCCATGGTAGTTGCTGGCGCTTGAGTCAAGTACGTTGCAACATTAAGTATATCTTCATCACTCAACTGCTTAGCCACGATACGCATCTGTTTCATAGGGTCATTGGTACGAGAACCATCACGAAATTTCTTTAGCTGACTAACCAGATAAACAAACTTCTGCTCACCAATACGTGGATACATTGGCTCAACACCACGACCGTTATGACTGTGACATGATAGACACGCAGGAATACCACGCTCAACACTACCAAAATTCACAAGCTCTTTACCCAAATAAGCAACGCCAACCTCAACCCCATTTTCTTTCAAAGCGTCCACATCAGACCCGCCAGAGGCTACCTGAAGTTGCTCGCCAGAAAAAACACGACCAACAGAGTTCAAATAAGCAGCGACATCTTTACGATCCTGCGGAGTTAAACCCTTCGCATTGGCATTCATGACATACATGGTCGTATCCATGCGTCGATCATTAGCGTAATCATCTAGCTGCTTAGCCAAAAATTGATAAATCTGCCCTGCCAAACGTGGCGTACCCATATTGTCATCACCAAGGCCTGTAGCGCCATGACATGAATTACATGCTGGCGTATCGCCCTTGCCCTGCTCAAAAATAGTTTTACCGTTAGCGTAATCAGCGCCTGTCACTTTTCCACTTGCTACCGCAGGTGATACCACAACAGACATTGCGATAACCGAAACCGCCCCCAACTTCTTTAAATAAGTGCGCATAATAAAGACACCCTCCCAGATTCTTGTCTTTGTAAACATTTATCCCCAACGGCATACCCTACACTCGAGGCCATCAGGACGTCAACAATTTAAAGAGCTGGCCATTACATTATCGACCAGCGCTTTAACTGTAAAAAGCAGTTTTAAGAATTCTTCTTTAGAACAAAAGCAGCCAATGCAAAAGCACAGACAAACCAAAGTACGTAGAGAGTGAGAATTTGACCTGTTTGCAACATTATTTTGCCTCCCAAGCAGTAATATTGTTTGTTGTTATTAATTCAACCCAAAACCTAAATTTTTTCAAAGTACAGCTAGGGACGATATATATCATGACAAACATCGCAAGTGCAAGCATTCCACCTAAAACTATTGGCACCCCCCATACTGTGCTGGCAGCAATCATACCCCATTCACAACGAGGCTGCGACAACAGTATGCACACTCAACTAAATTAAGCTATGATCTGCGGCTTTGCCTAACTCAGGCGGCATCTATTTTTTGTTCTGCATGGAATTTTGATGAGTAAAGAAAAGTTATATCAATATTGGGGGATACTGGCGCTACTGCTCTGGGGCGGTATCGTAATAAGTCTTGGCCTACTACGTTTCGACGCTTACGGCATTGACGAGCCTGCCGCTCGCGCACTACTGCTCAACTGGACCGTTGCTGACCGCGTAGTCAACCCCATCGTAACACTAGGGGTTCCTGATTTTCGCGCGCTGATATTTATACCGCTGGGTGCTTACTGGTCGGGCAGTTTCGTCGCACTGAAAGTTTTCATGTTAATCATTCTATTTGCCGCTGTAACCTTGCTGTACAAATATTGCAAACAGCAAAACAGTGAAGCAGCTCTACTGGCATCAGGCCTACTGCTTATAGCCCCTCTTACATTTATGCAGATCAATGCCGTCGGTGCGGGCCCCTTCTTGCTGCTCGGCTTCGCCCTTGGACTATGGCTTGACCAGCGATATCGTAACGTTGGTAAACAATTAGGTGGCTGGTATTTCATTCAGTTGTTGTTAGTTGTTACCCTAATTTCAATTCACCCTGCTGGCCTGGCCTATCCACTGGCCCTGGCGTGGGAATGGCGTAAAAACCCACTTAGCCAAAGCCAGGCCAAACAGATGCAGATCGGCATTAGCATTGCGTCGGTCATCGCCTTACTACTCAGCTATTTGCTCAGCAATCCAGCCTTTGACTGGGGTTTAAACCCTCTCGCCACACTTGGTGCTGCCGCCCTTGGCCGAATCCCAGGTGATCCTAGCCCGCTAAACTATACATCCGGCATTCTGCCTGGCCTGATTATTGCCGCAGTTGTGTTTGGCTATCGCAAAAAAATATTAACTGAACTGATGCCACGCATGTTATTGCTTGGTGGCTTGCTGGGTCTTATTGCAGCAGACTATGGCTGGGCAATGATCATGCTAGCACTGGTGCTTTACTGCGGCATGCCACTACTGATCAAACTCAACAACACCATGGGCGCCAACAGTTTTGCCGGTAAACGCGGACTGGTCATGGCAGTAATATTTATCCTTTGTGTGCTATTCATGTTCGGTGACCGCAGCTACCGCAGCAGCAACATTCTAGCCACACTTGAACCACACGACGAAATCATTAAAACCCTGGCCATTGAAACCGAATCACTGGAAAATAATTTTTTCACCAGCAGCGAATGGCCAGCCCGGACGATGCTTGCATTGAAGCGCCCTGTATTTCCATTGCCACCAGCATTTGATTCCGCCGAAGAGCTGCTCAGAAACATCGGCAAGATTGATTTTATTGTTTTCAATCCAAATAACCCCGCCAACAAACAACTGCGCGACCAGCTAGCCAACCTAACAGGGCAGACAGAGACCCTAATCCAGTCCCGCGACGGTGTAATCGTCAAGGTAAAACACATCACCAAACAGGCAACACCTAGCCCGATCCTCTAACAGGCTATTGAGATTCGCCCAGGTGAGTACGAAACAAGGCAAATACGCTGAAAAAGCGTAGTTTACAGGGGCTAATAAATGGACATTTCTTGTGCCCGCTCTTTGAGTATAAAACGGATTTTAACGCCGCTCAGTAGGATTTCAGCAGCCAGCTAACACTGACACCTGGGGCAGTAATAGCTGGCACGCTGCCCCAAACGCAACAGTTTGATCGCCGTACCACACTGCGAACAAGGTTCAGCCTCGCGACCATAGACCAGCAATTGCTGTTGAAAATAGCCGGGTTTGCCATTACCATCAACAAAATCACGCAACGTGGTACCACCTTTCTCAATGGCTTTAGCCAGAACCTTTTTAATCTCTGCCACCAATACCTCGCAACGTTGCCGTGACAGTTTTCCAGCCGCCAGCTGCGGCCTGATTCCAGCACCAAACAAGGCCTCGCTAGCGTAGATATTGCCCACCCCTACCACGGTGTGGCTATCCATCACAAACTGTTTAATCGCTTGCCTGCGCTTACGTGAACGTTGGTAAAGGTAGTCAGCATCAAAAGTTTCAGACAACGGTTCCGGCCCCAGTTTGACTAACAATTTGTGTTCAAAGGGGTCACCCTCAAGCCACAACACCGAGCCAAAACGTCGCGGGTCATGCAAGCGCAAGACCTTACCGCTCTCAAGCACAATATCAATATGATCATGCTTCTCGGCTGGCACATCAGCATCAATCAAGCGCAGACTACCCGACATACCCAAATGCACCATCACTGTCCCTGCCCCGGTACGCAGCAGTAAGTATTTGCCACGCCGCTCCACCTTGTTGATCATCCGCCCTGGCAGGTCCACCAACAAAGTCTGCGGCACTGGATAGCGCAGCTTACGCCGCCGCAAAATCAACGCCTTAACCACCTTCCCTTCAACATGAGGGGCAATACCGCTACGTGTGGTTTCTACCTCTGGCAACTCAGGCATAATTCAAACCTCGCCTACTTATCATCTTCATCAACTAACGAAGTCCACTGCAGTAAACGCTGTGACTGCGACACATCAAACACATACTCAAGCCCCAGATCGATGCGTTGCAACATCAGCTCATCTGCTGACTGCAACACAAACAAGTGCACCGCCTGCCCTGAGGCAAACGTCAAAACAACCTCTTTTTCAACAGCTTGAACCGTCAATGGCTGCACCCGCAAGGCCCTGGCCGCACCCCAGGCATCCACAAGCAACTGTAACTGTTCAGCAGACGACGGAGACTTCTCTCCTTCATATCGCCAGCCTTGGGACTCATGCACAAGCTTGCCCAAGCCCGGAAACTCAAGCCCCACCAAGGAATTTTTTGGCAACAGTAACGTCGAAACGTATTCATACCAATCCTTGCGCAACATCGAGATTTCATTTTGCAATACCGTGTGTAACACGCCCGCAACCATCACATAGAGGTGGCTGTTAAGCGGGCTCACACGACCAAAACTCAGATCAACTCCATCCACCACCAACCTTGCCCTGGCAGGTTGCAAACCATACTTGGGCAAGTCCAGTCCTGCCACCGGGTAACGTTGCAGACTTGGCTGAGAGAGAAAAGAGAGAATCTGCCTAACCATAAACGGATCAGCTGCAACCTCAACAGGCGACTGCAAATACCATTGCCCACCCCGCTGTTGCAGTTGCACGTTTTGCGTTTCAGAGCGGATGAGTTCAAGCTGTTTCAACGTAGCAGGGTTGACCAGCAACAATGGAACCTGTTGTTGCGACTGCTTACCTGGCTCAAAATAAACCACCGCAGCCAGCAACAAAACCGCCAGCAACAAAACCAGGTTTAGCCAGCGGTGAGCCATCAGGCCTTACGCCTTTTTAACCAGATACCCAGACCACTGAGCAACAACAGCGCTGGTAAAAAGATAAGAAAACCAAAACCAATCACCATCGACGCATTGCGCGACAAATTCAGGCTCCTGTCCAACGTGATCTTTGCTGGCACAGCAATCAACTGATCATCTCGACTCAGCCAGTTCACCATATTCATCCCCAAATCAAGATTACCGCCATTACCAAGATAGGCATTAGAAAGAAAATCACCATCCCCCACCACCACGATGCGCTGCTGTTTAGGCTCGACCTCATCCTCGGCATCATTGTCCAGATTACGTGTTACTGCCACCGCCAGACTCAAGGGGCCAGCCACATCCTCCAGCTCATCAAAACCAATCTCACCCGCCAGCACGCCAGTCTCAGACCAACTGCGCTCCGTAGTAAAAAGAAAACCATCAGCCTGCCACTGCCCCTGTGGTTCCACCGTCACACCAGCCGCACGCGGAAAAACAGTCAGCACATCAAAACCTTCCACCAGCGGATGCAGGCCATAATCGCCGACAATAGCAAAGGTCGGATCGTCGATAGCGAACATCTGCGCAGTCGGATCAACAATCACCCCGGGGTCAAAGCTTAGCCCCAACTGTTCCGCCAGCGGCTCCAGCCCAAACATCCCATCAGGGTCCGCCAACCACAGCAGGTTACCGCCACGACGAATGTAATCTTCAATCAACACCACCTCTCCCGGCAGAAAATTTACCTGAGGCCCGGCCAGCACCAATATATCGGTATTGCCAGGCACTAAACCCGCTGTGGCCAAATTCAAACCATGCAACTGAAAGCCCTTGGCCTCAAGCTGCTGCGCCCAAACCTGTAAATCATGATTAGCCTTACCAAACGGACTACGCTCACCGTGCCCCTCAGCAAACACAACCCAGGGTTCTGAGGCACGTGACAAACGCTGCAAGGCATTGGTGATCCCTTGCTCGGTCAACACTGTAATTTGCTCACTGCGTCCCTGATATTCAAGCAACAATTCACCATCAACCTTAATACCCAATCGGCGCACCCTTTCCGGCTCGGTATCGGGATTGATAAATTCGAATTTGAATGATTTTTTATAACGCTGATAACGCCCCAGCAAATCAGCCACATGCTGGCGCATGGCACCAGAATCAACGGTAAAGACAGAAGCGCTGATCTGTTCTGGCATCTGCTCTAGCACACCGACACTCGCAGCAGACAAGGTATTGCGATTATTGGCCGTCCAATCAGCCTGATATTGATAGTGTTGACTAAGCCAGGCCAGCAAGCCCACCACCAACACAAATAGCAGTACAAACAAAATATTTTGCAAACGAATCTGGCGTTTTGAATTTCTTGTCACCTTCATAAATCGCCTCCTAGTGCTGCAATCTATCAGCATCAAGCCGACGAATACTCATCACCAAAAACAGCGTGACAAATAGCAGGTAATAAACCACATCCGCACTATCAAACACCCCTCTCAACAGTGACTCGAAGTGCCGCAACAATGACAAATATGCAAACAGCTCACCGGCCTGACCAACGCTTGCATTACCGCCAGCCCAGTCGATAATCCACAACAGCAACAACACCCCAAAGCTGCTCACCGCAGCAATGGTTGGCTGCACAGTCAACGTCGACATAAACAAACCCAGCGCCGCAAAACTGGCCAGCAACAAGACCAAGCCCAACACACCGGCCAGCAACATACCCAGGTCGAGACTTCCGCCAGCCAGCAACGACAAAGGCATCAAGATAATCATAAACACAGTGATCAGCAGAAAACCCATCACTCCCAGAAACTTACCCAGCACAATTTCACTCATAGACAAGGGCGCAGAAAACAACAGACTCAAAGTTTGAGCACGACGCTCTTCACTCACCAGACGCATGGTCAGCATCGGCACCACCAACAGCAATACCACCGCTGCATTACCCAATAACGGCACCACAACAATCTCGGTAACACCCGGTGCACCCTCCACCCCCAGCAATCGAGACTGCAATGCCATAAACAAATCCAGTTGGGTCAAAAACATATACCCCAGGATCAACTGCACCACCGCCAGAATCGACCAGGCCAGCGGTGAAATAAACAGACTGCGTAACTCACGCCCGGCAATAGTAAAGGCCATCATGACACCGCCCTCTCGTCATTCGCCCCAAGTTCACTGCTGGTTATATCGACAAAAATTTGCTCCAGGTTCATCCGTTCAGGCCTGATCTCGTGCAGCCCCCAATTATTTTTCACCGCCTCAATCACAATACGCTCAGCCTGTCGTTCAAGCTGGTCGGCATGAATACGAAAGCGGCCATCACCAAGTGATTCAACCTGACCCTCGCCAACAATTTTTTCCAGTGCTGCGGGTTCAGGCGGCTGGTGTAAGCTCAGCCACAGGCTCTCACCACGCATGCGCTGTTGCAGACCAGCAATCGTGTCACTCAACACCAGCCGGCCCTTGTTGATAATCTGCACACGATCACAAATTGCCTGCACCTCGGGCAAAATATGTGTCGACAAAATAACACCATGCTCGTCACGCAGCTCACTAATCAGGTGGCGGATTTCACGAATCTGAATCGGATCAAGTCCTACTGTCGGCTCATCCAGAATCACCACCGCTGGCGAATGAATAATCGCCTGAGCAATACCGATGCGCTGACGATAACCCTTGGACAAATTACCAATCAGACGCCTGCCCACCTCGGTCAAACCACAACGCTGCTTGGCCACATCCAAAGCACCTTGCCGCTGCGCCGCAGGAATACGATTGAGACGGGCACAATAGCGCAGATATTCATCCACCGTCAGTTCAAGATACAGCGGCGGCTGGTCGGGCAAATAACCCAACTGCGCCTTAGCCTGTTTCGGCTGATCCAGCAGATCAACACCACAAATCATAACCCTGCCAGCACTGGGAGCCAGATTGCCACTGAGAATCTGCATGGTCGTCGATTTACCCGCCCCATTCGGGCCAAGAAACCCCATCACCTCCCCCTTTCTGACTTCAAAACTAATCTCATCCAAGGCCAGCAAAGGGCCAAAGCGACGACTGAGCTGATCAACCTGTATCAATATATTTTCTGACGTCATATTCTTTTCAAATTCCGTTGTTACACGACAGGATCCAAACCACACCGTATAATATTTTCGCCATCACGTCTGTGCAAATGGCACAGCAGACTGATTCTACCAAGATAAGGAACAACAGATGTTACTCGGCGTCGACACTGGCGGCACCTTCACCGACTTCGTCTTATTTGACGGTCAATCACTGCGTCTGCACAAACGTCTGTCAACACCGCAAGCGCCAGAACAGGCCATCCTGCTCGGCATTCAGGAAATGGGACTTGATCCTGCCAAACTGACGATCATTCACGGCTCCACCGTCGCCACCAACGCCGCTCTGGAAGGCAAAGGCGTACGCACCGCCTTCATCACCAATCGCGGCCACGGTGACATGCTGACCATTGGCAGACAGGCGCGGCGTGAACTCTACAACCTGCAACCTACATTGATCGAGCCACCAATACCGGCTGAACTCTGTCTCGAAACCGGCGGCCGCATCAGTGCCGATGGCCAGATACTCGACGCTCTAACCAACACCGACTTACAGCAACTGCAGCAACAGCTAGAGCAACTCAAACCCGATGCCGTGGCCATCAACCTGCTGTTCTCGTTTATCGATGACACCGCCGAAAAAGCCATCGAAGCCATCATACCTGCCGATGTGTTCGTCTCACGCTCATCCGCCATCCTGCCCGAATACAAAGAATATGAACGCGGCATCAGCACCTGGCTCAACGCTTGGGTCGGGCCACTGGTTGAAGACTATCTGCAACGCCTGCGCAATGACCTGCCAGCAACACCAATTGCCGTCATGCAAAGCTCAGGCGGCACTATCGCTGCCGACCAGGCCGGTCAACTGGCTGTACACATGCTGTTATCCGGCCCGGCCGGTGGCCTGGCGGGTGCGCGATTCATCGGCCGGTTGGCCGGGCGCAAACAATTGCTAAGCTTTGATATGGGCGGTACCTCCACCGATGTCGCCCTCATCGACGGCGACCTGAAACTGACCAACGAAGGCAAGATCGGCCCCTACCCAGTGGCCGTACCCATGGTCGACATGCACACCATCGGCGCCGGTGGCGGCTCAATTGCCTATATCGACGCCGGCGGACTGCTACAGGTTGGCCCGGAATCAGCCGGTGCCGACCCCGGCCCGGCCTGTTATGGTCGCGGCGGCACACAAGCCACCGTCACTGACGCCAATCTTGTGCTGGGTCGTCTGCGCCCCGACGCCTTTCTCGGCGGTAAGATGACACTCGACATAGACGCAGCCAACAGCGCCGTCGGCAAACTGGCGACACAACTCCAGCTTAGCACTGAGGAAACCGCCGCCGGCATCATCCGCCTCGCCAATGAACACATGAGCCAGGCCCTCAGAGTCATCTCAATCCAGCGCGGCGTTGACCCCAAAGGCTTCACATTAATGCCATTTGGTGGTGCCGGCGGCCTGCATGTCTGCGCTCTGGCCAATGCCCTGGGAATGAACCAAGCACTGGTACCGATTCAAGGAGGCGTACTGTCGGCTTTCGGCATGCTGGTGGCAAAACGCAGCCGCGAACTATCACAAACCATTGCCAAACCACTCGATAAAATCGACAGCAATGCACTTGAACAACAATTTCAAACATTGGAACAAAAGGCCCTGGCAGCACTGACAAACGAAGGTATCAATGCAGACCAGGTCAGCCTGCAACGCTCCTTCGATCTACGCTACTGCGGCCAATCATTTAGCCTCAATATTGCCTGGCAAGCCCCGACGCAATGCCAAGCAGACTTTCATCAGGCGCACCAGCAACGCTACGGCCATCAACTGCAACAGCCTATTGAACTGGTCAATATTCGCCTTCATGCTCACGGCCCAGCTAATCAGCTCGACATTCCGCCGCTAAACAATAATACACACGGCTCACCACAACATGCGCAGCTCTACGGCATAGATGAAAACGTAATGGTAATAAATCGAGAAGAACTGGCCGCTGGCCAACAAATCAACGGTCCGCTACTGATCACCGAAAACGTGGCCACAACATTTATTGAGCGCGGCTGGCAGTGTCTAGTGGATGATTACGGTAATTTGTTACTCAAACAAGTAATCAGGCTAGACGTTATTGATTTGCCAGTCTCTGTATAGCCTGCTAATCACCCAACAAAACACCACACGCCTCTGAGGCCCAGACAACTGACTGAAGGTAGGCATCCATGATAATGTCTTCATCCAGCTCAGGGTAGTCGAGCTGCTGCCAGTCACCAAGCTCATACCGCAGGGTCACATTAAGTAGTTTGCCGGGCACCCCCTCATTCTTTAACAAGGCCTGGTTAACCTCGTCAGCCAGTGTCAACATGCCCAGAATCTTTTCCATGGGCATGTCAAGCAGAGCTTCTAACACCGACAGTAACCCGACAGTAAAGCAGGTGTCTTCATTTTCATATTCAACAGCCTTGGCCAGGATTTCACACATCTTGGCCCGTACCACGGCAGTTATCATCAGCTCAGCCGGCTTATCATCCACCCGTGACAACACCAGCAGGGTGGTCCATTTCTGAATCACGTGAGTGCCAAGAAACACCACCGCCCGCTGAATACTCTCCACCGGTTTGGGCAGACCAAAAAATGCTGAATTGATATAACGCAGTAGCTTGTAGCTCAGCCCTACATCCTGACTGATCATGGCCTCTAGCTTTGGAATATTGGTATCCGGGCGCTGTACCTCGGCCAACAGACGCATCAAGACCAACTGGTTTGACGGCATGCGCGTGCGTCGCACCAACTTGGGACGACTGAAAAAATGGCCCTGAAAATAATTAAAACCCAGCTCCCGGCAAACCTCATATTCTTCCGGAATATCAATATTCTCAGCCAGTAAATTTAGGTGCTTATGCTCCTGCAACAGGTTAACGTGATAGCGCAAATCTTCCTCACTCAGCGCCTGCATATCCAACTTGATGATGCTCGCCAACGCCAGCAACGGCAAACTTGCTTCGGAATAGACGTAACCGCCAACGGCAATGGTATAACCCTGCTTAACGAAAAACTGAACCCCATCGATTAGTTCTGCGTCAACATCAATACCTGCCGGCACTTCAATCACCAGTTGACTTTCAGACAGAGACAAGGGGTATTTGCCCGTAATAAAATCACGGCTCAGTCTGACAAAGGCTTTGCGCTGACCAACCAGATTATCAACACCAATTTCAGTCAGGGCGTCAAGAATTACTTGCGATGCCGCCGCATCGCCACTGACCAGCTTGCTATCCTTGCCCGGCCGATATAACAGCTCATAGCCAAAAACGTGCTGGGTACGGTTATAGATAGGCTGGCGGGCAATTAACAGTTCAGACATAAGATCTCGTTTTTACAACAGGACGGATTAAACAATGACTCCTGATATATCGTCCAACAAACAACTTTCATTATAAAAAACACAAATAAAGCGGAATAAATACGCTGCCGACAGAGCCTATAACAAAACCAGCGTTGCCAGACCAAGAAAGGCAAAAAAACCAACCACGTCAGTGACTGTAGTCAATACCACCGAGGATGACAGCGCCGGGTCGATGCCCATTTTACGCATCATCAGGGGAATAGTGGCCCCAGCCAGGGCGGCGGCAAACAGGTTGATCAGCATTGCTGCGGCGATAATCACCCCGATCATAAAGCTTTCAAACCAGTACATGGTGACTGCTGCCACCACCAATGCCCACAGCAGGCCATTCAACCCTCCTACCGCTAGCTCCTTTTTGAGAATATGCCGGGCGTTGGCCGGGCCGATATGTCCCAGCGCCATGCCGCGTATCACCAGGGTCAGTGTCTGGCTACCAGCAATACCACCCATGCTGGCGACAATCGGCATCAAAACGGCCAGGGCCACCACCTGCTCGATAGTAGCTTCAAACAGGCCAATCACCCAGGAAGCAATCAGGGCAGTAATCAGATTAATCCCCAGCCAAATACCACGCCGCCGCGAGCTCACCACTACCGGGGCGAAGATATCGTCCTCTTCATCCAGCCCGGCCATGCTCATGATCGAGTGTTCAGCCTCGTCACGGATAACATCAACCACGTCATCGATAGTGATACGCCCCAGCAGCTTGCCATCATCGTCCACCACCGGTGCAGACACCAGATCACGCTTTTCGAACAGTCCGGCCACATCACTCTCTGACATATCAGCGGGGATGGGCTTAAATTTACGTATCATCACCTGGCCAACCATTTGACCGGGGTCTTTGGTAAGGATGTCGGTAATCGATAACAGACCAATAAACCTGTCATCGTGGTCCACCACAAATAAGTGATCAGTCATCGCTGGCAGTTCACCACGCAGACGCAGATAACGCAGTACAACATCAATCGTCACGTTGGGACGCACGGTAACAGTGTCAATATTCATTAAACCGCCAGCACAGTCCTCCGGATAGGACAATACCGATTCAAGACGAATTCGATCCTGCGCCCCCATGGACTGCAACAACTCGCGGATCACCATGTCCGGCAGATCCTGAAGAATATCAGCCAGATCATCCGTGTCGAGACTCTCAGCCGCCGCCACCAGCTCATCGGCCTCCATGTCTCGAATCAGTTTGGCTCGGACATCATCGTTGACATAACTGAGGACTTCACCGCTCTTTTCTGAATCAACCAGTTCCCAGACAAGGCCACGTTCATCATGAGGCAGTGACTCAAGCAGGTGGCCAATTTCGGCAGGATGCAGCTCATTCACCATCTGGCGAATATTGATCAGACGCCCACTTTCTAGGGCTTCAGAAAAGCGCGCCAAGCGCTTTTGTGATTTATCCTGTTCCTGAGTTTCTGGCATGAGTTAAATAAAAGCCGGTTAAAACACGAATAAACGTGAGTAAAAAAAGAAAAATTCTAAAGGGCAGGTAGAACCGATACCTCCCTAAATGAAAAACAGTTCAGTCTTGCCGGTTCAGGCGATCAACAAAGTCTTCGACCTCAGCGGCAGATGACATTTGCAACACCTGCCTGACCGTTTTTGTCAGCAAGCCCACGTCACAGTCCTGAATAATATTTTTCACCTCCGGCAACATCGCCGGCTGCATACTGAACTCGGTCAACCCCA
>JAJRUN010000095.1 GCA_024277755.1 Gammaproteobacteria bacterium
ATCGCGTCGGCTCTCAAGTGACTGACGGGGCTAGTAGCGACTGCCCACTTTCTGCGAAAGATGGTCACGTCTCTCTGGCCCCTACCGAGGGCTTGTGCTACCCCGCTCGCTATTCGCATAGCTCTCCATGTAGCACGGCGATCGAGAGTGAAACAACGGTGCCCATTCAATATTTTTATAGCTCATGAAGCAAAAAACCTAAGCATCCAGGAAACTCAAAATCTCTTTTTCAATATCTTGCTTATCAATCACCGTTTTTTGCGCAATCTCTTTATCAAACAAAGCCGCAATCTGAGCAGGAATTGTGATGCTCGCTTTCTTGGCGATCATTTTCAAAGCATCAACATCATAATCAAACGTTTCGTCGGATAAGGCATTGGCAATTACAGGTGAGAACTTGGTCCACTCAGCAGTTGAATACGCAATCGTCTTAATAGACTTATCCTCACGACATGTGTCGTAGGCCTTGAAACAGGTCGCAGTGTGAGGACACATGAGATAGCCCTCTTGATCAAAGGCCTGTTTGATGTAGCTTAAGCCTTCTTCATCAGTACAGAAATCAGCGGCAAAGATCGTTTGGAGTCTGCTTAATTCGTCCGACGTTAATTCATAGTGTTTTTCTCTATCCAGTTTGTGCATCAGCTCTTTGGTACGTTCAGCACCGTACAGATCAAATAAAACACGCTCGACGTTTGAAGATTTTAAGATATCCATCGCCGGTGACGTTGTGGCAATAACCGTCGTATCTCTTATGTCATAACGCCCGGTGGTAATGAGCTGAGTCAAGACGTTGTTGTTATTCGACGCGATGTGAATCTGTTTAACGGGCAATCCCATCTTCCAGGCGTAGTAACCACCCAGGGCATTACCGAAGTTACCACTTGGCACATTCAGGTAAACCTGTTCACCTAACTGAATCACCTCTTTGCGCACCAGCTCAAGATAGCTATGAATGTGGTAGATGATTTGAAAAATAATGCGACCGAAGTTAACTGAGTTTGCTGCAGACAGTGAGATGTCATGCGCTTTCAGCGCATCAGCAAATACATCAGAAACCAGCAGCGACTTTAGGGCGCTTTGTGCATCGTCGAAATCGCCATGGATGCCGATGACTTTCAGATTGTCCGCGTCTTCAGTCACCATCTGTAAACGTTGTACATCCGAGGTTCCACCGTCTGGATAGAGACAGGCGACCTGGATATTTTCACGGTTTTTAAAGGTCTCCAATGCGGCTGGCCCTGTATCACCACTGGTTGCAGCCAAAATCAGATATTTTTCACCACGCGCTTGGGCAACGGCAGATAAAACCTTACCAAAAGGTTGTAGCGCCATATCTTTAAATGCACGTGTTGGGCCATGGTATAGCTCGCTGACGTAGAGATCCTCGTAGATTTTTTCCACCGGTACCGGATTGTTTGGATCGTCAAACTTATCGTAAAGACTCAACGCGGCATCAATCACGGATGGCTCGATATCTACTTCAAATGCCTGCAAGATGTCTTTGGCCAGCGTTTTATAGCCAGAGCCAACATGTGCCTTAATAAATGCATCGTCCAAAACAGGCAATGTTTCAGGTGAATAAATGCCACCAAACGAAGACATTGGACTTAGAATTGCTTGAGAAAAGGTGATAGCAGCGGGGTTTTTACCATCATTACCCCGGGTTTCAATAAACTTCATGTTGAGCCTGTCTGTCGAAATTTAGGTGTGCGCAGATTATACAGAAAACTGACCTACAGTTGAGGTACGATCCGGTAACCTGAGTACATTCCAGCAAGTTTAAGTCTTCGAGAATGCTGATCCGTTGCACCCGCCTTTTTGGGCGCAACCTGCATACAAAAAAACAGAGAAACCATTAAGCGTCCAGCACTTCCAAACGAATGCGTGTCACTTTGCCTTGAATCGTGTCCAGTGCCTCTATCTGGCAGATAGCTGTATCCATCTGGCCTTCACAAACACGGTGGCTAAGGATGATCACCGGCACAGTAACAGCGTCGCCATTGGGTTCTTTCTGCAACATCGCTTCAATACTGATGCCTTGGCCTGCTAGAATACGCGTGACTTCAGCCAGCACACCTGACTGGTCGCTCACTTCCATCCGCAAGTAATAGGCCGTTTCAACATCAGCCATAGGCAGAATCGGCAGATCCACCAGTTGGTCTGGTTGAAAAGCCAAATGCGGAACACGATTTTCAGGATCGGCAGTCAATACACGCACCACATCAACCACATCGGCAACCACGGCAGATGCAGTGGGTTCGGCACCGGCACCGGCACCATAATAAAGCGTTGGCCCAACGGCATCACCCTTCACCAATACGGCATTCATCACGCCATCAACATTGGCGATCAATCGACGCTCAGGGATCATCGTTGGGTGGACACGCAATTCAACACCTTTGTCGGTGCGACGCGCAACGCCCAGATGTTTGATGCGATAACCCAGCTCTTCAGCGTAGACCACGTCTTCACGCGTAATATGACCGATGCCTTCGGTGTAGCACTTTTCAAATTGCAGCGGAATGCCAAAGGCGATCGAAGCAAGAATAGTCAGTTTGTGGGCAGCATCGATACCTTCAACATCAAAGGTTGGGTCGGCCTCGGCATAACCCAGGCGCTGCGCCTCGGCCAGCACATCGGCAAAGTCGCTGCCGTTGTCACGCATTTCGGTGAGAATGAAATTACCGGTGCCATTGATGATCCCCGCCAGCCATTCAATTTGATTACCCGCCAGGCCTTCACGAATGGCCTTGATGATAGGAATGCCACCGGCAACAGCGGCCTCAAAGGCCACCATCACGCCCTTGCCCTGGGCGGCAGCAAATATCTCGTTGCCGTGTTTGGCAATCAGCGCCTTGTTGGCAGTAACCACATGCTTGCCATTATTGATAGCCTGCATCACCAGCTCAAGGGCAGCGTCGGTGCCGCCAATCAGTTCAACCACCACATCGACATCAGGATGATTGACCACAGCCTGCGGATCAGTGGTCAGTTCGATGCCTGAGGTATCGAATGAACGTGGTTTGCTAACATCACGCGCGGTGGCAATAGCGATCTCTATTCCACGACCGGCGCGGCGCTGAATTTCTTCTGCGTTACGTTGCAAGACACTCACAGTACCACCACCAACAGTGCCCAGACCCAACAGACCTACTTTAACTGGTTTCAAGATAACCCTCCTAAGCTTTTGTTATTATTTATTTTACTCGCCTGACGCCCGTGCGTCTTTGCGCAGCATATCGCGAATACCACGAATTGCCTGACGGGTACGATGCTCATTTTCGATCAAGCCAAAACGGACATGATCATCACCATAATCACCAAAGCCAACGCCTGGCGAAACGGCGACTCGTGCCTCTTTCAATAATTTTTTAGCAAATTCCAGCGACCCCATATGACGGTACTGTTCCGGAATCGGCGCCCAGACAAACATTGTGGCCTTGGGTGGCTCAACCTGCCAGCCAATTGAATTCAGACCATTACAGAGCACATCGCGACGCATCTGGTACATGTCACAAATTTCCTGGACACACTCCTGCGGGCCTTCCAACGCAGCAATGGCCGCCACCTGCACTGGCGTAAACATGCCGTAATCGAGATAAGACTTCATTCGCGCCAAGGCACCGACAAGCTTGTCATTACCAACCATAAAACCAACACGCCAGCCGGGCATGTTGTAGCTCTTGGACAGAGTGAAGAATTCTACAGCCACTTCTTTCGCACCCGGCACCTGCATGATCGATGGTGCCTTGTAGCCGTCGAAGACGATATCGGCGTAGGCTAGATCATGGATCACCCAAATTTGATGTTCTTTGGCGATGGCAACAACCTTCTCAAAGAACTCCAGGTCAACACACTGGGTGGTCGGGTTGCCGGGGAAGTTCATCACTAGCATCTTGGGTTTGGGCCAGGAATCCTTGATGGCCTTTTCCAGTTCGTCAAAAAAATCCACTCCATCGACCATGGGAACATGGCGGATATCCGCACCGGCAATAACAAAACCATAGGGGTGAATTGGATAAGATGGATTAGGCACCAACACGGCGTCGCCAGGGCCGACGGTTGCCAAAGCCAAATGGGCCAGACCTTCTTTTGAGCCGATGGTGACAATAGCCTCAGAGTCCTGGTCCAGCTCTACGTCGTAACGATTTTTGTACCAGGTACAAATGGCACGACGCAGACGAGGAATCCCCTTCGAGATAGAGTAACGATGGGTATCACCACGCTGCGCCGCCTCAACCAGCTTATCGACAATATGCTGAGGTGTTGGCTGATCAGGATTACCCATGCCGAAATCGATAATATCCTCACCACGCGCCCGGGCCTTGGCCTTCAGCTCATTGACGATATTAAATACATAGGGCGGCAAGCGCTTAATTCTTGGAAAATCTTCGATCAAAGTCTTACTTCCAGATAGGGTCTGTTAACACTCATGTCAAAACAGCGACGTAGGCTATTTATTCGCAGGGCTATGCAGCGTTTCTCGTCGTTCATTTGAAATAACCAAACCTCGCCCTCTTGGGTCTGTTAACGCTGACTTGAGATCAACCTTAACAGGCCATCGATAAACCAGGACCTTGAGGCCAAAGGGCGTAACATACCGACAGGTCTAAAAGCTGTCAATTATCTTACATATTGACGTTTGAACCTAGAGCCTTTCCCGATAAAATGCATGTTTTGACATATTATTAATTTAGGAACGCCGACTAAGATGCAAATCCATCAAGATTTAGACATTCACTATTACAGCATCAAGAGCTATTGCAAGGGTGAAATTGTAGTACTGGCACCTCTGCTGGCAGAACTAAACGAAGAAACAGATGCCAATGGCAATCCGGTCAAGGGTTTACAGCAGGAGGCTTTAACAGCCAGCATCATGCTCACCTCAAAACATCTGGATAGACACTGGCCACCACAAAGCATCGATGAATTACGAGAAGAACATGTTCAAGCGCTAGCAGCATTTAGGCCCGAGGTAGCCATAATTGGCACGGGGGCAAGTCTAAAATGGCCGCAACGAGCTTTGTTGAAGCCGTTGATTGATGCCGGTATTGGCTATGAAATCATGGATACAGCAGCGGCATGCCGTACATATAATATACTGTCGTATGAAGGCAGGAATGTCGCGGCAGCACTGATGATGATCTAGCGGCTTGTTTAATTTACTCAAGTGAATGCGAGACCGGTTGTACACCGCACCATACCGCACTGCCTGAGCATAACCTCAGTCGCTAGCCAGGGTCTGACTCAGCTGATTAGCTGTTCCATTGAAATCCCTTCTTTTTCCAAAATCTTACGCAGCTTTTTTAATGCTTCTACCTGAATCTGCCGAACTCGTTCACGCGTCACACCGATGCGTGCACCCACTTCTTCGAGAGTGGCAACATCATCACCTTTAAGACCAAAACGCTGCTCTACCACCTGGCGTTGCTTATCGTTTAGCAACGCTACCCATTCATGAAGACAAGCCTGCACCTCTTCCTTGTGCAGAACTGTGGATGGGTCGGGCTGTTTGTCATCCGCAACGGTTTCTTGCAGCAGCTTGTCCTTATCAAGCGTGGCCGGTTCAACGGTAGAAAGTTGTTCACTAAGACCGAGGATATTCTGTACATCTTTCAGTGGCAGCTCAAGACTTTTGGCTACCTCCTCAGCAGTAGGTTCGTGATCTAAGGCTTGACCCAATCTGCGAGCAGCTTTTTGATAGCTGTTGATTTGCTTTACCACATGAACCGGCAGACGAATGGTGCGTGTTTGATTCATCAGCGCTCTTTCTATGGTCTGCCGAATCCACCAAGTGGCATAAGTAGAAAAACGAAAACCACGCTCGGGGTCAAATTTTTCCACCGCATGAATTAAGCCCAGATTACCCTCTTCAATCAGATCAAGAAAAGCCAGGCCACGTTTCATATAATAACGAGAGATTTTGACCACCAGACGCAAGTTGCTGACAATCATTTTTTGACGCGAAGCTTCATCACCCTTTAAAGCCAAGCGGGAATAGTAGACCTCTTCTTCGGCACTTAAGAGGGGTGAAAAACCAATTTCATTGAGATAGATTCGTGTTGCATCAAGCGATGTCTCTGGTGGTTGCATAGAAACTTTATCGCCATCAGGCTTACCATTTACACCGGCAGATTTTGATGGCTTAGAATTGCTTTCATCCTCTTCCGTGACCCTAAGTGGTTCCAAATTCAACCCTTCTTTACCCCCCTCCGATTCAATATCATTAACAGGGATATTTTCGACCATCTTATCTACCACTACAAGCTCCCCATGATGCCCTGAATGACATATAGATGAAGTGACAGCCTCACCAGGCCATACATACACAAACAAATATTTTATTTATACTTTTAACTACAAAGCATTAGCGATTACGTTGCATGAAGACTAGCATGAAAATTACTTAGGGAGATAGCGTAACGGATCAACCGGCTTACCATCAATTCTAATCTGAAAATGAAGCTTGATTTGCTTTGACTCAGTGGCGCCAACTCGCGCTATTTGTTGCCCCTTTTTAACCATTACCCCCTCTTTCACTAATATATTTTTGTTATGTGCATAAGCACTTAAATACTTATCGTTATGCTTAATTATAATTAGATTGCCATAGCCCCTTAAGCCACTACCGCTATAAACAACCTTACCGCCAGCAGCAGCATGAACCAAAGTACCAACAGCAGCGCTGATATCCACACCTTGCTGTCCGGGCTTATTAGCATTGAATTTTTTTATTAACTTGCCTTTAAGCGGCCATTGCCAAGCGATGGCAGCAGAAGATGAAGGTAATACAAAAGTACCGGGGGTATTTTTAGCAACAACGACTGGGGGGGAGGAAATTTTCTTAGGCCGTTTTTTTGCAGTATCTTTTTCTACCTGTTTGGATTGAACTTTAGCAGGACTTTTTTTGTATACCGGCGGTTCAAGACCTGCTTCAGGACCTGGAGGCGCAACACGCAACCATTGCCCTTCACTAATCGTGTAGGACGACCCAAGGCCATTCCATTCTGCTACCTGTCGATAGTCTTGATTATAGTGCCAGCTAATAGAATAAAGCGTATCGCCCTTGCGAACCTGATGGTAAACATGAGCTCCACATGCTGACAACAATAAGGATAACAGCAGCAAAATGCTTAAAGGCAGAGCCGTGTTTATTCGCTTGAATTTAAATCGCATTAACGATGAGATATATCACAATCGCCAAAATAATAAACAACCAGCCTAGGCGATCAATGTAGCGGCGCATTAAACGATCCATACGTTCACCCCCCCAATAGATCAGAGCTGCCACCAAAAAAAAACGTGCACCTCGACCAATGATTGAAGCCAATACAAAGGGCAAAAAAGCCATGCCAACAGTACCCGCAGAAACGGTAAATAATTTGTATGGGATAGGAGAAAACCCTGCCAGAAACACAACCCAGAAACCCCAAACCTCAAACCAGTCGATGGCATCTTGAAAACGATCTGCATAACCAAACTCCTGAATCCAGGGTTCAATCAGATCAAAGGCAAACACACCAATCAGATAGCCGAACACCCCACCAGCAGCAGAAGCAAGAGTAGTGATTGCGGCGTAGTGCCAAGCCTTTTCACGGCGGGCCAATGCCATGGGGGCCAACATAACATCAGGCGGAACAGGAAAAAATGAAGATTCAGAAAAACTAAGCCCACCCAGATACCAGACGGCGTGCCGGTGCTTTGCCCACTTTATGACCCACTCATACATACTGGAAAAAAATCGCATCAACGGTTTCCCGGCAACAGAGGGACAAAACTCACTTCCTCGATCACCTGGCATTCATAGCCCTGTTCGGTGCGCCTGATAAGATTCAGTTGCTGTTGGCCATTTGGGCCAATCGGCGCAATCATACGTCCTGAATCGTTCAGTTGAGCAAACAATTCTTTAGGGATCTCTTCAGGTGCTGCGGTAACGATAATCACATCATAGGGGCCATTTTCTTTCCAGCCCATGTGACCATCAAAATGTTTCATTCGCACATTATAAAAGTTAAGTTCACGAATACGCTTACGTGCCTTGGTCAGCAATGCTGAAATTCTCTCGACACTAAAGAGCTGCCCCACCAACTGCGCCAGCACAGCGGTTTGATAACCTGATCCTGTGCCAATCTCCAAGACCTTTTCACACGGCCCGGTCTCAAGCAAAATCTCAGTCATACGAGCGACAATATAAGGTTGAGAGATGGTCTGCCCAAAGCCAATCGGTAAGGCAGTATCATCATAAGCGTGACTACCGAGCGCCTCGTCAATAAAGATATGCCGTGGCGTATTAAGCATTACTTCGAGGACTTTATTATTACTAATCCCAGAGTCGCGCAGGCGGTTGATCAAACGTTCGCGAGTACGTTGGGATGTCATCCCTATGCCGCGATGATAACTGGCAGACAACTACTTTACGCCCTGCAGCCAGTTAGCCACTTGGTCCAGCGCACTATAACGAGTTAGATCAATTTGAATCGGTGTCACAGACACCCGGTTGTAACGAACCGCATGAAAGTCTGTTCCGGGGCCAGCGTCTTCTTCGGCTCCAGCAGGGCCAACCCAATAAATATCTCGACCACGAGGATCTTGCGCCTTGATAACAGGTTCAGACTTATGCCGCCGTCCAAGACGGGTAGCCTCAAACCCTTCCAACTGATCCCAAGGTATATCAGGCACATTAACGTTAAGAATAGTATCGACAGGCAACGGTTTGCCTTGTAATTGTTTGATTAAACTAATCACTGCCCGTGCAGCCGTTTGATAGTGAGACAGATTGTCACCAACCAAGGAAACCGCAATCGCCGGTAGACCGAGAAACCTTCCTTCCGTCGCTGCAGCAACAGTACCCGAGTAGAGCACATCATCACCCAGATTAGCACCTGCATTTATCCCGGCAATCACCATGTCAGGCTCAAATTTAAGCAAGCCAGTTAAGGCCAAATGGACACAATCAGTAGGTGTTCCGTCAACTGCAGTAATGTTTTTTGAAATTAAAGTAGGACGTAAGGGCTGTTCAAGAGTAAGTGAATTACTGGCCGCACTGCGATTGCGGTCTGGAGCAACGACGGTAACATCGGCAATAGATTCCAGCGTCTCAGCCAGACAGACTATACCAGGCGCCTGATAACCATCGTCATTACTTACAAGAATTCGCATGGTCATGCCCTCTCACCATGCCGGCTGAGTTTATATGTGAAGTGCTAAACAACGAAGAGTGACACTCGGCACGCACAACTTAGTCACCCTATAGATTTAAATTACCGCAATACACCACTGCATCAGTGCTGCGGGAAATAGCCCCAGCACTAACATGCCTAGACTATTTACTGACAATGCAATCCGCATATCAATGCCGGCCTCGATCTTGTTTGTATCCATAGGTTTATCAAAGTACATGAGTCTGATAATACGCAGATAGTAAAAAGCACCAATAACAGAGAAGACAACAGCATAAACAGCCAACCAGACCATTTCAACATCTACCGCAGCCTGTAGCACAGACAGCTTTGCATAAAAACCAACAGTAGGTGGAACACCTGCCATAGAGAACATCAAAATCATCATCATGGCAGCCATCCAGGGACTACGCTCGTTCAAACCTTTAAAGTCATCCAGCTTATCCGCCTCAAAACCGGAACGACTAAGCAAGATGATCATACCGAACCCACCCATGCTCATCAGTGAATAAACAACCACGTAGAACATGGCAGAAGAATAGCCATTATCTGTTCCAGCCAGCAAACCGATCAGAATAAAGCCAACATGAGAGATAGCAGAATAAGCCAGCATGCGTTTGATATTGGTTTGTGCGATAGCAACTACATTACCAATTGCAATCGAGAGCACAGCCAGCACAACTAACAACGATTGCCATTCGTTATGTAAGTCACCGACACCTTCTACCAACAAACGCATTACCATGGCAAAGGCCGCAATTTTTGGTGCAGTAGCAATATAGAGGGTCACAGAGCTAGGAGCACCTTGATAAACATCCGGAACCCACATGTGGAACGGTACAGCTCCCAATTTAAAGCCAAGACCAACAATGACAAAGACTAAACCAAACATCAGTACAGTATTATCAGTATTCAGCGCTGCGTAGGCACCAATTTCTGCGATATTGAGACTGCCGGAAGCGCCGTAAAGCATGGACATACCATATAGCAACATCCCCGAAGCAATAGCACCAAGAATAAAGTATTTCATTGCAGCTTCTGTTGCCTTAAGCGAATCACGCTGAAAAGCAACCAAGGCATATAGCGACAGCGATAACAGCTCAAGCCCCATGTAGAGCGTTAGCATACTGTGGGCCGAAACCATGACCATCATGCCCAACACACCAAACAGCCCGAGAACAAAATATTCCCCCTTAAATAAATCGCGCTTTTTCAGGTAATCACGTGAATAAAGGAATACAACAGCAGTCACTAAATAAATAAAGAGTTTAAGCACATCCCCCATAGGGTCAGAGACAAAACTACCACTAAAGGTTAGATGGCGTTCACCATCAGACAGACTTATGGTCAGAAAGGCAGCGCCAACCAGCGTTGCTATAGATAATAGATAGGTAATAACCCGGTCCTGTTGTTTGATAAACAGATCCAGAATCAGGATAAAACATGCCATCCCCAGAACAAACATCTCTGGTAATGCAGGTAAAAAATTCGGCATTTCAAAATTCACTATAGCCATCCGTTTCTCAGCCTTCTGCCGTTAACACCAGTCGGCAATCATCTCAGTATAAAATTAAAGTTTAGATGTCACAGCCTGCTGTAGCAGGTTGTCCACCGTTGAATGCATAACTTCGAGCAAAGGTGCAGGATAAACACCAAGCAGCAACACAAAGAACGCCAAGGTGCCAAGCATAAATGTTTCACGACCGTTGAGATCTTTCAGTGCTGCAACTTTGTCATTTTTGACCTCGCCAAATATAACTCTTTTGACCATCCACAAAGTATAAGCCGCACCTAGAATTAACGTAGTACCAGCCAAGAAGGCATACCAAAAGTTGGCCTGAAACGCCCCTAATATAACCATAAATTCACCCACAAAACCTGATGTACCTGGCAGGCCTACGTTAGCCATAGCAAAGAAAACAAAAAGCGCAGCAAACCAAGGCATTGTATTCACAACCCCACCGTAGTCACTGATGTTACGTGAGTGCATGCGATCATACATCACACCAATACAGAGGAACATTGCACCAGAGACAAACCCATGAGAAATCATCTGCACCATGGCACCTTCCATGCCCAATGCAGCACCTGAAACACTGCCCGTCTGAGTATAGATATCAAAAACGATGAAGAAACCAAGCGTTACAAAGCCCATGTGCGAAATTGACGAATAAGCTACCAGCTTTTTCATGTCTTCTTGAACAAGTGCAATTAGAGCAATGTAGACCACAGCAATCAGTGACATGGTGATAATTAGCCAGTCTAGCTCGGCACTGGCATCAGGCACAATTGGAATCATAAACCGTAAAAAACCATACGCACCCAATTTCAACATGATCGCGGCCAGAATTACAGACCCACCGGTAGGAGCCTGGACGTGAGCGTCAGGCAGCCAGGTATGAACAGGCCACATCGGCACCTTGACAGCAAAGGCAATTAGAAATGCGAGAAATATCAATATCTGAGCATTCATACTGATAGGAACCGCTTGAAAATCCAAAATAGAAAATGTACCTGCCTGAAAATAGAGATAGATCAAGGCAACCAACAGGAACACAGAACCGAAAAAGGTATAGAGAAAAAACTTTATCGTGGCATATACGCGATTTTTCCCTCCCCAAATACCTATCACTAAAAACATCGGAATCAGCATTGCTTCCCAAAAAACATAAAATAGAATGCCATCGAGAGAAGCAAACACACCATTCATCATGCCTTCCATAATCAAAAAGCAAGCCATGTACTGAGCAACTCTGTTTTGAATCACCTGCCAACCAGCAATAACAACTAGAATAGTTGTAAAGGTCGTCAATAGAATCAACGGCATGGAAATACCATCAACACCGAGATGATAGGTAATATTAAATGCGGGTATCCATGCCGCCTGCTCTACAAACTGCATTTCATGGGTGGTTAGACTAAAACCCGTCCACAGCGGCAAAGAAACCAGAAATACAACAATAGACGACAACAACGCAGTCCAACGCACAACGCCATTATTGCCACTGGCACCAGCGGCCAACACCACAAGGCCACCAATAATTGGTAACCATATAACTAAACTTAGGAGCGGTAAATCAGACATTCAGTCCTATCCTTTTTATTGTTATGCGCGAGCCAGAACCCAGCTCACCAGAACAAGCAATCCAATAATCATCGCAAATGCATAATGGTATAGATAACCTGTTTGCATTTGACGTACTGCACCAGCAACCCAGCCAACCAACTTTACTGAGCCATTGACCATAATTCCATCAATACCTTTAACATCGCCAATCTGCCATAGGATCTTACCCAACTTACGAGAGCCTCCGGCAAAGAATGATTGGTTAAAGGAGTCAAAGCCATAGGCGTTATCAAGTAGACGATAAACACCCTCAAACTTGGCTTTGATCTGTCCAGGAATATCGGGACGTTTCATATACAAGAAATAAGCAGTCCCAACACCGGCGAGCGCTAACCAGAATGGTAGAGCCATCATCCCGTGGATAACAAACCCCATCACACCTGTATAGTGTTCACCCAGCTGCCCTAGCACATCATGTTCTTTAAACACGGTAATCGTGTCACCAAAGTAATCACCAAACAACCAAGGTCCAACAGCAATTGCGCCAATCACCACTGAAGGGATAGCCAGCAGAATTAAAGGTATTGTTACTACCTTAGGTGACTCATGTAGATGCTTTTTGGTATGTGGATCAATATTTTCTTTGCCGTGAAACACAAGAAAGAACATACGAAAGCTATACAGAGCAGTAATAAAGACACCCAACAACACACTGATGTACGCAAAAGTCGAGCCAGGAATCTCAGAGGCATGTACCGCTTCAATAATGGCATCTTTCGAGAAGAAGCCTGAGAAGCCAGGCGTGCCAATCAAAGCAAGTGAGCCAATTAGCATGCACCAGTAAGTAATTGGCATATATTTCTTTAACCCACCCATTTTACGGATGTCTTGTTCATGGTGCATGGCAACAATCACCGAGCCTGCCGCAAGAAATAATAGTGCTTTGAAAAAAGCATGTGTCATCAAGTGAAAAATACCCGCAGCATATGCAGACGCACCTAGCGCAACAGTCATGTAACCAAGCTGTGATAGCGTTGAATAAGCAACCACACGTTTGATGTCATTCTGAATAAGTCCAAGAAAGCCCATGAACAAGGCCGTAATGGCGCCGATAACGAGAACAAAACTCAAAGCTGTTGTCGATAGCTCAAACAGCGGTGACATACGAGCCACCATGAAGATGCCAGCCGTAACCATAGTTGCAGCATGGATCAGGGCAGAAATCGGTGTCGGGCCTTCCATAGAATCAGGCAACCAGACATGCAGGGGGACTTGTGCAGATTTACCCATGGCGCCAATGAATAGTAAAATACAGATTACCGTCATTAGAGACCAATCAAGACCAGGAATCACCTGAATATTCAGATCAGCCAACAACGGTGCAGCCTTGAACACATCAGCATAATCCAGGCTGTTGAAATACATCGCTATAGCAGCGATACCGAGTAAAAAACCAAAGTCACCGACGCGATTGACCAAAAATGCCTTCATATTGGCAAAAATTGCTGTTTCTTTTTTATGCCAAAAACCAATCAACAAGTAGGACACTAGACCAACAGCTTCCCAACCAAAAAACAGCTGCATAAAGTTATTGGACATAACCAGCATCAGCATTGAGAAGGTGAATAGTGAAATGTAACTAAAAAAACGCTGGTAACCAGGGTCATCATGCATGTAGCCAATGGTATAGATGTGCACCATCAGCGATACAAAGGTCACAACCATCATCATGGTGGCGGTTAGTTCATCGATCAAGAAACCAATTTCAAAGCGAATACCATCGCTCACCAACCAGGTATACAAAGAAGCGTTGTATGTTGCCGCATCATTAAAAACCACGTCATTAAAAACTACAGCCGACAAAATAAATGAAACAGCAACACCAATATTGGTAACCCAGTGGGCTCCAGCACGGCCAACTTGTTTACCAAACAGGCCCGCAACGATCGAACCAATCAACGGGGCTAAAATAATGCCGAGATAGACGTTTTCCATAATTGTTCTACCCTATCCCTTCAACGTATCGAGATTTTCAACATTAATCGTACGACGATTACGGAACCAAACCACCAAAATCGCCAAGCCAATCGCTGCCTCCGCAGCAGCGACAGTCAAAATAAAGAATACAAACACTTGGCCAGCCAGATCATTCATGTAATAAGAAAAGGCTATAAAATTCATATTGACGGCCAACAACATCAGTTCAATCGCCATCAGCAGAACAATCACATTCTTTCTGTTAATGAAGATGCCTGCCACACTGATACAAAACAGTACGGCCCCTAAAATTAGAAAATCAGACAGTGCTATCATTTTTCTCTCTTTTAAAACCCTAAGGCTTTATTCGCTTGCCTTGTTTTTCTTCTCAGCCGCCATCTTCACAATACGAAGACGATCATTGCGGCGAACCCTAACCTGCGCAGAAGGATCCTGGTATTTACTATCAGGGCGACGACGCATGGTTAGTGCAATTGCAGCAATAATCGCCACAACCAAGACCACTGCTGCCAATTCAAATGCATAAACGTATTCAGTGTAAAGAACACGCCCCAACTCTTTAGTATTGCTGTAATCCGCAGCATGCGCTAGCGGTGCAGGCACTTGATCAAGACCAAAGCGGTCGCTACCTACCACTGCAACCAGTTCAAACACAACAATCAAGGCAACCGGAATACCGACGTAGGCATTTTTGACAAAGCCTTCACGAAGAACCGATATATTGATATCCAACATCATCACTACAAATAGAAACAACACCATGACGGCACCAACGTAGACCAGCACAAGAGTTATAGCCAGGAATTCAGCTTCCATCATCAGCCAGATCGCTGCGCAGGTAAAAAAAGTTAATACCAGGAATAAAACGGCATGAACTGGATTGCGCACAGTGATTACTGCTAATGCAGAAGCAATCAAAATGGCTGAAAATATGTAAAAAATCAGAGTTTCCATAACGTAGTCAGTTACACCTGTTTGTTAGCGGTATGGCGCATCTTCAGTGCGATCAAAGGCAATCTGTTTTTCCTGGCGATCACCAACGCTCAGTAGCATATCTTTGGTCATAATATTTTCACCGCGTTTTTCAAAGTGGTACTCAAATTCACGAGTCTCCACAATGGCATCCACCGGACAGGCCTCTTCACAAAAGCCACAATAAATACACTTAAACAAATCAATCTCATAAAGCGTGGTACGTCGACTGCCGTCATCACGCTGATCAGACTCTATGGTAATTGCAAGCGCAGGACAGGTCGCTTCACATAATTTACAACCAATACAGCGTTCTTCACCATTTTCGTAACGACGTAATGCATGCAGACCACGGAACCGGCCTGACTGCGGCGTCTTTTCTTCTGGATACTGAACTGTAATTTTTCTGGCAAACAGATACTTACCTGTCAGCGCTAAACCTTTGAGCAGCTCCCACAGCAAAAAACTCTTAATGTAATGATTCATTGCGTTCATATCTGCTCCTCCTTAATCAAACCATGGAGGCACATTGCCGAGTACCAAACAACCGACCACCAAAATCCAGACGATTGTCACCGGAATAAATACTTTCCACCCCAGACGCATAATCTGGTCATAACGATAACGGGGAAAAGTAGCCCGAAACCACAAAAACAAGAATAATAGCAGTGCTGTTTTCGCCAACAACCAGAAAAATCCAGGTATCCAGCCAAGCACAGGCTCAAACATCGTTCCAGCAAATGGAGACAACCACCCCCCCATGAACATGATAGCTGTTAGCACTGAAATCAAAATCATATTGGCATATTCAGCCAAGAAGAATATAGCGAAAGTCATGCCTGAGTATTCAACATGAAAACCAGCCACAATTTCAGACTCACCTTCAGCCACATCAAATGGTGCTCTGTTTGTTTCTGCCACACCTGAAATAAAATAAACGACGAACATCGGTAACAGTGGCAGCCAAAACCAATCAAGCAGACCTAGCTCACCTTTTTGTGCCAATACAATATCTTGAAGATTCAAACTGCCCGCGGCCATTAATACAACCACAAGGGCAAACCCCATGGCAATTTCGTAAGAAATAACCTGAGCCGATGAACGCAACGCACCTAAAAAGGCATATTTTGAGTTAGATGCCCAGCCAGCAATAATGACACCATAAACGCCAACAGAGGTCATCGCCAAAATATAGAGCAAACCAGCATCGATATTGGCTATGGCTGCACCTTCATCAAAAGGGATAACCGCCCAAGCAACCAGTGCAGGCGCCAGAGTAAATATTGGTCCAAGTACAAAGAGAAACCGGTTCGCATTGGTCGGAATAATAATTTCTTTCATGGCCAGCTTCAGGCCATCAGCAATCGGTTGTAACAAACCCCGTGGGCCAACACGATTAGGGCCTATACGAACCTGAATATAGCCAATCACCTTACGCTCTGCCAAAGTTAAATAGGCGACCGAAAGCATTATCGGAACCACAACGGCAACGATCTTAATTACGATCTGCAGCAGTTCGGGAATCGCATTCCAAATTGTCAGTGCAGCATCAATCATTCTTATCTATCTCGCTTCACTCTCTATACTGGTTTAAGGACAATTTCTGCCCCATCACACCCAAAACCGGCAACTTCATTAGTACCGGCTGACAACCAGACGGTTCCATCAGCTGCTCGATCATCAATTTTTAATGCAAGAACGCAGCTGCTATTGCCTTGTGTCACCTCAACATTTATCGCTTCAGCCAAATCTAAGCCCATGGCTGTTGATGAATTAATTCTTGCAGCAGCTGACTCATGTGCCTGTGGCGTCTTTTGTAATGACTCGGCACGTCGCACAGCCGTATCTATTGAGTAGATTGAAGCATCTGCAACACGAATTAGCTTATCGCTGGCAATTGTCAATGAGCCCGATAAATGTGATGTAGTCTTAAATTCGCTTGCACCATCTACCTGCGCTTGTAATTCATTACGTACTTCTTCTGATGACTCATGTTCAAAACCATCAAGATTAAACAAATTCCCCATTACACGCAGCACCTTCCATGCAGGACGCGTATCAGCTAATGGCTTAACGCTACCAGGGAAACTCTGCCATTTACCTTCGACATTCACAAACGTACCTGAGGTTTCAGTAAATGGAGCGACTGGCAACAACACCGACGCATATTCAAGCATTTCAGCACTCTTATAAGGAGTCATTGAAACAACAAAATCGGCTGAATTTAGTGGAGCAAGGACATCAGCGGCATTAGCAATATCCTTCTCTGGTTCAGTACCAAGCAAGACATAACCAGCCAATTTTTCGGCGAGCATATTTTGCACATTCAGACCAAAAGTGGCGCCTTTACCTGCAGCGGCTCGATGCGGTAATGCACCAGCTAAGTATCCACCTGCGCTGTTTGCGCCATCAGTCAAATAGGCACAACCAGCACTACTCATCTCTGCAATAGCCCGCCCCAATGAACGCAATTTTGAACCCGAAGCTGATGACTGGGCATAACTACCCAGCATCACAGTAGCATTGGTTGCAGACTTGAGTTTTTCAGCAATCGAACGATGAGTTCCGGTAACTTCAACAGCTGCCATAAGTGAATCAAGCCCCTGCGGTGCTGAAGCACCCATTTCAGCCAATGCCTTGGCAATCCCAACAAGTGTTTGCTCCATAATTGCTGGTGCTGTTATCACCTTCTCAGCAACGGGGAACATAAAATCATAATCGACCGGATTGACACACATAATATTAGCGCCATTCAAAGCCGCTTTACGCACTCGGTTGGCAAGCAAAGGTTGGTCATGACGAATGTTTGAGCCTATCAGCAATACGGCATCAAGATATTCAATAGACTCGATGCTTTGTTCAAGTGATGGGGACAACGGCATGCTTTCCTGATCCGAAAAATCAAGCTGGCTCAGGCGGTGATCAATATTTGATCCGCCTAGACCACGTACCAGCTTCTGCAGCAAGTACATTTCTTCGACAGTGGCACTTGCTGAAGTAAGTGCCCCTAAGTGACCCGCACCATGTTTTTCCAAAACGGCCTTTAAACCAGAAACAGTCGCATCAAGCGCAGTTTGCCAATCAACATCCCGCCACTCACCATCCTGTTTTACCATAGGCACACGCAGACGGTCTGGATTATTCACTCCTTCGTAGCTAAAGCGATCCCGATCAGAAATCCATGTTTCATTAATGCTTTCGTTTTCACTTGGTGTAACTCGACGCACTTCGTTACGAAGAGTTTCAACCTGGATATTAGAACCAACACAATCATGTGCAGCAATACTATTAACCTGATTCATTTCCCAACTACGCGCATGAAAACGGAACGGCTTTGATGTAAGAGCACCGACGGGGCAGAGATCAATCACATTACCTGAAAGCTCTGACGTCACGGCTTTCTCTACATAGGTACCAATCAACATATGCTCACCACGCCCTGTAGCGCCTAACTCTTGAATACCCGCAACTTCCTGACCAAAACGAACACAACGGGTACAGTGTATACAGCGAGTCATGTCCGTAGAAATCAATGGCCCGAGGTTCTTATCAAACACGACTCGTTTTTCTTCACCATACTGTGAATGATCACCACCAAAGCCCATGGCCAGATCCTGCAGTTCACACTCACCACCTTGATCGCAGATTGGGCAATCCAAGGGATGATTAATCAACAAGAATTCCATCACGCTCTTTTGCGCCGCAATGGCCTTCTTTGAGCGTGTAAAAATAACCATTCCATCAGTAATTGGAGTGGCGCAGGCAGGCAATGGTTTAGCTGCTTTTCCAACTTCCACCAAGCACATACGGCAGTTAGCAGCAACCGACAGTTTCTTGTGGTAACAAAAACGCGGAATAGGGATACCGACTTCATCAGCCGCCTCAATGATCATGGCTCCGTCCTGCGCCTCGACCTTTTTCCCATCGATTTCTATACTTACCATCAATTGGCCCCGTACATTCTTATCTGTTTAATTTCGTCAATCGATTACAAGTCACACCAAGCATTTGCCATGGTCAATGTGATATTGAAACTCTTCACGAAAATGCTTTATAAAACTGGCCACAGGCATGGCAGCAGCATCACCAAGGGCACAAATCGTACGCCCCATGATTTTGTTAGCTACGTCATCAAGCATATCCAGGTCTTCCTGACACCCCTGACCATGTTCAATCCGGTGTACTACGCGTGACAACCAACCCGTTCCTTCTCGACAGGGTGTGCATTGTCCGCACGATTCTTCATAGTAAAAGTGTGATAGACGCGCCAATGCCTTAACCATACAGGTTGTCTCATCCAAAACAATGACTGAACCCGCACCCAGCATTGAGCCAGCCTTACCGATTGAATCGTAATCCATATCCGTCTGCATCATCACATCAGCAGGGACTATCGGTGTAGATGACCCACCTGGGATAACCGCTTTCAACTTGCGACCATCAAGCACGCCGCCCGCCATTTCCAGCAGCTCAGCAAATGGAGTACCCATATTCACTTCGTAATTACCGGGTTTGTTAACGTGGCCAGACACAGAAAAAATCTTGCTGCCACCATTGTTAGGCTTACCCAGCTCAAGAAACCACTGACCACCGTTTTTCAAAATCATCGGAATTGATGCCAGCGTCTCGGTGTTATTAATAGTAGTTGGGCGACCATACAAACCGTAGCTGGCAGGGAAAGGCGGTTTAAAGCGTGGCTGGCCTTTCTTACCTTCAATAGATTCAAGCAAGGCAGTCTCTTCACCACAAATATAGGCACCGGCTCCCAGATGCAAATCAACATCGAAGTCAATACCAGAACCCATAATATTTTTACCGAGTAGACCTGCTGCCCTGGCCTCTTCGATGGCCGCCTGAAATCGCTCCTGCGGTTCCCAGAACTCACCACGAATGTAGTTATAACCCTTGGTTGCACCAATTGTGTAACCAGCAATCATCATACCCTCAATCAATTGATGAGGATTGAATCGTATAATATCTCTATCTTTACAGGTGCCCGGTTCACCCTCATCTGAGTTGCAAACAATATACTTTTGTCCCTCTGAATTGCGTGGCATGAAGCTCCATTTCAAACCTGTTGGAAAACCTGCACCGCCACGGCCGCGCAGAGCAGAAATCTTGACCTGTTCAATAATCTCCTCGGGAGAAGTCTTCTCCTTAAGGATTTTTCTCCAGATCTCATAGCCACCAGTGCCTTGATAGACATCCAGCGTCCATGACTTATCTAAATGATTATTGCGAAAACAAACGTCGTTGGCCATGCTCTTTACTCAAGACTATCCAAAATAGAGTCAATTTTCTCAGGAGTTAGGTTTTCGTAATAATCACGATCAACCGCCATCATTGGCGCACCTGCACATGCTCCCAAGCATTCGACTTCTTTGAGACTAAACTTGCCATCCTCCGTGATCTCGCCAAACTTGATACCAAGTTTACTGTTCAGATGTTTAACCACATCATCTGAGCCACGCAGCAAGCATGAAATATTAGTACAAACACAAATTTTGTTACGCCCTACCGGTTTGTGTTCATACATGGAATAAAAGGTCGCAACCTCGTAAACCGCTATGGCTGGCATACCAAGATACTCAGCAACCGCATCCATCAACTCATTAGTCAACCAGCCACCATTTTGATCTTGCACAATGCGCAACGCTGGCATACAGGCAGAATCTCTACGTTCAGCAGGATACTTGGCGACATTCTGGTCAATCTCAACCAGTGATTCAGCCGTGATCAAATGTAACTTAGATTCAGACATCAGCGATCAACCTCTCCAAATACAATATCCTGCGTACCAATGATGGCAACAACATCAGCAATCATATGACCACGAGACATTTCATCCAGAGCAGCCATGTGGGCAAAACCTGGCGCACGAATCTTCATGCGATAAGGCTTATTGGCACCATCAGAGACCAAATAGACACCAAACTCACCTTTAGGATGTTCGACAGCTGCATAAGCCTCACCTTCCGGCAAACAGTACCCTTCTGTAAACAGTTTAAAGTGGTGAATCAATGCTTCCATATCGCCCTTCATCTGTTCACGACGTGGAGGACTTACTTTGTAATTATCAACTTTGATCAGGCCAGGATTCTTGCGCAGCCAATCAATGCATTGATGAACGATGCGATTAGACTGGCGCATCTCTTCAACACGCACCAGATAACGATCATAACAATCACCATTTGTGCCAACGGGAATATCAAAATCCAATCGATCGTAAACTTCATATGGCTGTTTCTTACGCAGATCCCATTCAATACCTGAACCACGAATCATTGGTCCAGTCAGTCCCAGTTGCAAAGCCCGCTCTGGCGTAACAATGCCAATATCAACAGTACGCTGTTTCCAAATACGGTTATCTGTCAGCAGGGTTTCATATTCATCTACATAAGTTGGAAAGCGCTTGGTAAAGTCTTCAAGGAAATCCAATAACGAACCACCACGATTTTGATTCATACGCTCAACATCTTTGGCGTTATGCCACTTAGATGTTTCGTATTGTGGCATCTTCTCAGGCAAGTCACGCGCAACGCCACCAGGACGATAATAGGTTGCATGCATGCGTGCGCCAGAAACGGCTTCATAAACATCCAGCAGATCTTCACGTTCACGGAAAGCATACAGGAACACAGTCATAGCACCTATATCAAGTGCATGCGCACCCAACCACAACAAGTGATTAAGAATGCGAGTAATTTCGTCAAACATAACGCGAATATACTGCGCACGCAGAGGTATTTCCAGACCAAGCATTTTTTCAATTGCCATGACATAGCCATGCTCGTTCGACATCATGGACACATAATCAAGCCTATCCATATAACCTATATTCTGGTTGTACGGTTTACCTTCGGCAAGCTTTTCAGTGCCCCGGTGCAACAGACCTATATGCGGATCAGCGCGTTCAATGACCTCACCGTCCAACTCCAGCACCAGTCTCAGCACCCCATGTGCAGATGGATGCTGGGGACCAAAATTCATGGTGTAGTTACGAATCTCAGCCATCGTTACTCACCTTTTTCCATTTCTTCATAGCGATTGTCGTGACGTATTACACGCGGCACAACAACGCGCAATTCAGTCTCAACTGGCTCATAGACAACACGTTTCCGTTCCGGGTCGTAACGCATTTCAACATGGCCCAGCAGCGGAAAGTCCTTACGAAAAGGATGACCGATAAAACCATAATCAGTCAATAGGCGACGCAGATCGGGATGACCATCAAACAAGATGCCATACATATCGAAAGCTTCACGTTCGAACCAATTGGCGACATTCCAAACTGGAATAACTGAATCAACACGCGGCTCCTCTTTATCAGCAAACACACGTAGCCGCAACCGGCAATTGTTACGAATGGAAAGAAAATGGTAGACCACCGCAAAGCGCGGGCCTTGCCAAGTGCTTTCACCGTATTCCAAATAATCAACACCGCACAGATCAATCAGTTGTTCAAAATGTAGACCGGCGTCGTCACGTAACGCCGTGCACACTTCAAGCAGTTGGTCAGCAGCTATTTCAATGGTGACTTCATCAACCGCCACATTACAACACTGCAAGACATCACCAAAGCGATTCTGCAAACGTTCAACAAGTTTATCGTTAGAAGTAGACATAATTCTCAGCCTCAACGCGCAATCGTGTTGGTACGTTTAATTTTGTTCTGCAGCTGAATAATGCCGTAGAGCAAAGCCTCTGCCGTCGGAGGACAACCAGGCACATAGATATCCACAGGAACAATTCGATCGCAGCCACGCACAACAGCATAAGAATAGTGGTAGTAACCACCACCATTGGCACACGACCCCATTGAAATCACCCAACGAGGCTCAGCCATTTGGTCATAGACTTTACGTAACGCTGGAGCCATTTTATTCACCAACGTTCCCGCCACAATCATGACATCAGACTGACGAGGACTAGGACGAAAAACCACGCCAAAACGATCCAAGTCATAACGCGCCGCACCGGCTTGCATCATTTCAACTGCGCAACACGCCAGACCAAAGGTCATTGGCCACAAAGAGCCTGTGCGTGCCCAGTTAATGAGCTTGTCAGCCGTAGTCGTAACTACGCCTTTTTCGAGAATGCCTTCTATTCCCATTCCAGCGCTCCCTTTATCCATTCATAGATAAAGCCAACCACCAATATTCCAAGAAAAATAATCATGGCAACAAAACCAAACATTCCAATTTCCTTCAACACCACGGCCCAAGGAAACAGAAAGGCAATCTCCAAATCAAAGATAATAAATAAGATAGCGACAAGATAGTAACGCACATCAAACTTCATGCGAGAATCTTCGAATGCTTCAAAACCACATTCGTACGGGGAAAGCTTTTCACTATCAGGACGATGCGGCGCCAGAGCGAACCCGGCAATGATTGGCCCTACGCCAAACAGCACACCCAAAATAATAAAAACCAGAATCGGTAAGTAATTTTCTAGCATGATACGGAGTGCATCCCTAGATCAGCTCTTTTTTATAAAACCAGGGGTTTAAGCCCTAATTCCCTCGAACCGCATTATTTTTATACTTCTGTCGCGGCTATACGCCCAGTTTAGGCTAGTTTTTTATTTATTGTCAACCAAAAGAATCGTCTTAATTATCCGTTAAATTCATGCGGTTAGAAACAAAAAACAAGCACAAAACCAACAAAAACAACACTTTGATCAACTTTTTATTATTATTTAACCTACAGCATCAACTCATACTTATTAAATATTGGTGCCGATGGCCGGAGTCGAACCGGCACAGCTTTCGCCACTACCCCCTCAAGATAGCGTGTCTACCAATTCCACCACATCGGCAATAATTTGTGAACTCGTTTTGAGACTTTATTTTGGTAATACAGGCAGATCAGGTTTATCAGCCACATTTCCAGGAACCTCAACATCCACCGCTGGCGCAACAATTTGATCTAGCTCTGTTACGCTTTGACGCTCACTTCGCTGCCCGCCCATGTAAGCCAAACTTAAACTAGTCACAAAGAACAATGTAGCAACAACCCCTGTTGTGCGTGTCAAAAATGATGCAGCGCCCTGACTGCCAAACACGGTATTCGAGGCACCACTTCCAAAAGCAGCCCCCATATCAGCTCCCTTGCCACGCTGAATCAGCACTAAACCAATCAACGAAATCGTCAGCAAGACATGAACCACTGTCAACACTGTAAGCATTACTTCTTTACCTAATTAGCATCAAACAAGTTTATTTCGCCGCCTGACATATAGCTAAAAATTCTTCCACCTGAAGCGATGCCCCACCAATTAGACCACCATCAATATCAGTCTTGGCAAACAACTCAGGAGCATTATTTCCTTTAACACTACCACCATAGAGAATACGAACCTTTTGCGCTAGATCCGCATCTTTTGATGCGACACGCTGACGTATAAACGCATGAACATCTTGCGCTTGCTCTGGCGTTGCCGTCATTCCTGTACCTATCGCCCAAACTGGCTCATAGGCGATTACTGTGTTTTGCAAAGCAGTCAAACCTTCAACACTGTTCAACAATACATCCAACTGACGCGCAACCACTTCTTCAGTTTTGCCTGACTCGCGTTCTTCTAGCAGTTCACCAACACAAAAAATAGGCTTCAAACCTGCCGCATTAATGGCAATTACTTTTTCTGCCACTAGCGCATCTGTTTCGCCATATAAGGCACGACGCTCTGAATGACCCAAAATCACATATTTACAACCTACATCCAACAGCATGCCAGTTGAAATCTCGCCCGTATAGGCACCATTACCACGCTGGGAAACGTTTTGCGCCCCAAGAGCAATACCACTCCCGGAAAGCAACGCCCCCACCTCTGACAAATAAATATACGGAGGACAAACAACAACTTCTGCAACAGCATCAGTTCCTAGCTCATCTTTTATCCCCGCAATCAGGCTTTGAGCACTCTCTCTGGAACCATTCATTTTCCAGTTTCCAGCAACTAAAGGCTTACGCATTACACATCTCTTCTGAGCAGTAAAAAAAGTAGGCCAAGCTTACAGATACCAACAAAATAAATCAAATATTTTGAGGCACTTGGCGACACAAATCGACCTATTTAACGATCATTACCAGCCTGGCAGCTCTGGTAAGCAGACTCCACTTTTTGAGATAAATATTCAGCACATTTGTCCACCTCAACCGCGTCCCGCCCCTCAACCATCACCCTGATCAATGGCTCTGTTCCTGATGCACGTAACAGCACTCTGCCGCGCTTACCAAGCTGCTGTTCAACTTCTTTCTGGGCATCCATAACCGCTTTTGAAGCCTTAAAATCAAAATGTTGTTCTGTACGGACATTAATCATAGTTTGCGGGTATTTTGTCATGCCAGACTTAAGATCAAAGAGGCTTGCCCCCTGAGTCACCATGGCTGCCAAGACCTGCAATGCTGAGATAATTCCATCTCCGGTTGTGGTTTGCTCAAGGCAAATTATATGCCCGGATGATTCCCCGCCTAATTTAAGGCCTTGCTGTTGCAGCATTTCCATCACATAGCGATCCCCCACCTGAGCACGATGCAAACACACCCCCTTTTCAGCCAGAGCGTGCTCCAAACCAAGGTTACTCATCTGCGTACCCACAACCCCTTTACTGAAATGATTTGAATCAAAACTGGAGCAGGTGATGATATAGAGTATTTCATCACCATCAATGATCCCCCCTTTATGATCAACCATAATCAAGCGATCTCCATCGCCATCCAGAGCAACACCAAGGTTGGCCCCGTTGTTCACGACTGCCTTTTGCAATGCTTCAGGCTCAGTTGATCCACAACCCTCATTAATATTTAGACCATCAGGAGATACACCTAAACTAACCACTTCAGCACCCAGCTCAGCAAATACTTTAGGGGCAATGTCATAAGTGGCACCATGCGCACAATCAACCACAATTTTCAAACCATTCAGTGAGAGGCGTGACGGAATAGTACTTTTACAGAATTCAATATATCGACCAACCGCATCACTTACACGCCCAGCCTTTCCGAGTGCATTCGGCGCGACAATTTCCATTGTTTTTTCAATCTCAGCCTCAACTGCGTGCTCAACCGCATCGCCAAGCTTTTGACCTGTCGCTGAAAAAAATTTGATACCGTTATCATAATAAGGATTATGCGATGCACTAATAACAATACCGGCATCGGCCCTTAAAGTCCGCGTCAGATAGGCAATCCCTGGTGTAGGCATTGGCCCCAGCAACATAATATCTACGCCCGCCGCTGACAAGCCCGCTTCAAGTGCAGACTCAAACATATACCCTGATATACGCGTATCTTTTCCAATCAAGACCTTACTGTGCTCACGGCCTGATTTAGCCAGCACACGACCTGCCGCCCACCCAAGTTTCATAATAAAATCAGGAGTAATGGGATACTGCCCCACCTTACCGCGAATGCCATCAGTACCAAAATATTTTCGCTCGCTACTCATAAACAACTCTCCCCACCTCTAATCCAACAAACCCACACCCAGAACCGCCTGACATAGTTTCACAATATCCTTTGTCGCAGCAACATCATGCACCCGAATAATATTAGCACCTTGCCACAAAGCCAAACTAGCTGCGGCAAGACTGCCATATAGACGCTGCTCAATTGGTTTATCCAGAACAGCACCTATCATACTCTTGCGTGAAACACCGACCAGCAATGGAAGCCCCAACGACTTAAAACGAGCTAATTCTCTTAAGAGGGTAAGATTGTGCGACAAACTCTTACCGAAGCCAAAGCCTGGATCTATTAACAGTTTGTCCCGTGCAATACCGACAGCCTGACAGGCATCCACCCGCCCTCTCAAAAACCGTAAAACATCCTCTGTAACATCATCATACTGCGGTTTTATTTGCATACTACGAGGCTCACCCTGCATATGCATCAAACAAACTGGCACACCGAGCTCAGCGGCCGCCAACAACGCACCCTCCTCTTGCAAAGCACGCACATCATTCAACATGTCAGCACCCGCCGCCACCGCTGCTCGCATCACTCCAGCCTTACTGGTATCTACCGAAACCGACACATCAAAACGATGACTAATAGCTTCAACTAATGGCGCAACCCGTTCAATCTCATCTTGTTCACTAACAGCCATAGCACCAGGGCGTGTTGACTCACCACCAACATCAACTATGTCAACACCATCTTTCAACATCTGCTCTACATGAGCCAAAGCAGAATCGAGTTCAGTAAAACGCCCGCCATCCGAAAAAGAATCGGGTGTCACATTGAGAATCCCCATCACCATGGGTCGATCAAATATTAGATTCATAAACATATTTCTTTTTCAGCAACTAAACCAATACCCCATACGCAAAACGCCCCACCAAAGGCAGGGCGTTTATCAACAACAACAGGCAATCACTTAGTGTGACTCAGCGGGATCACCTATTTTATCATCACCTGACTTGTCCTGCGTATCAGCTTCAGCATCCGCCTCCGAAGAAGCGCCAGACCCACCACCCGGCTCATGATCTTGATCTGCCCAATCCTTTGGTGGGCGCGGCTCTTTGCCTTCCATAAGATCATCAATTTGCTGCGCATCAATAGTCTCGTACTTGATCAGAGCATCAGCCATCTTGTGCAAAATCTTAATATTCTCGGTCAAAATATCCTTGGAGCGCTGATAGTTACGATCAACAACCGCTCGAATCTCTTCATCGATCAAATTACTGGTTTGACCAGAAACACTTTTATGCTGTGCAACAGAATGCCCTAAAAACACCTCGCCCTCGTCTTCTGCATAAGTCAACGGGCCGAGACGATCAGACAAACCCCACTTTGTCACCATGTTACGGGCAAGTTCAGTAGAACGCTGAATATCATTAGATGCCCCAGTCGTCACCTGGTCGGCGCCAAAAATCATCTCTTCGGCAATGCGGCCACCAAACAGACTACTAATCTGACTCTCAAGGCGCTCTTTACTGTAACTATAACGGTCTTCTTCCGGCAGAAACATAGTCACACCCAAGGCTCGGCCACGCGGAATAATAGACACCTTATAAACCGGGTCATGTGATGGCACCAGACGACCAATAATTGCGTGCCCCGCCTCATGATAAGCAGTCAGCTTTTTCTCATCGTCATTCATCACCATGGACTTACGTTCAGCACCCATCATAATTTTGTCTTTAGCCGCCTCAAACTCGGACATTTCAACCAGACGCTTATCCGCACGGGCAGCCATCAGAGCCGCCTCATTGACCAGGTTAGCCAGATCAGCACCAGAAAAACCTGGCGTACCTCTAGCAATCAGACTTGGTTTGACATTATCTCCCAAGGGCACCTTACGCATATGAACACGCAATATCTGTTCACGGCCACGCACATCAGGTAACGGCACAACAACCTGGCGATCAAAACGCCCAGGACGCAGCAAGGCCGGATCAAGCACATCAGGACGATTGGTAGCCGCAATAACAATGACCCCCTCGTTTCCTTCAAAGCCATCCATCTCAACCAACAGCTGATTCAAAGTCTGTTCACGCTCATCGTGACCACCACCTAAACCAGCTCCACGATGCCTACCCACAGCATCAATCTCATCAATAAAAATAATGCACGGTGCATGTTTCTTGGCCTGCTCAAACATATCGCGAACACGCGAAGCACCAACACCAACAAACATCTCAACGAAATCCGAACCTGAAATAGTGAAGAATGGCACTTTGGCCTCACCGGCAATTGCCTTGGCCAGCAAGGTTTTTCCTGTACCAGGAGAGCCTACCATCAGCACACCACGCGGGATTTTTCCGCCAAGTTTCTGAAATTTACTCGGATCACGCAGGAACTCAACCAGCTCGCCAACCTCTTCCTTGGCTTCTTCAACACCCGCCACATCGGAAAAATTAATCTTAATCTGATCTTCACTCAGCAGCTTAGCCTTACTCTTGCCAAAGGACATAGCCCCGCGGCCACCGCCACCACCTTGCATTTGGCGCATGAAGAATATCCACACTCCAATCAACAGCAACATTGGAAACCAGGAGATAAATATCTGCGTCAGGAAACCTTGTTGCTCCTGTGGACGCGCATTGATCTGCACACCATGAGCAAGCAAATCACCGACGAGGCCCGCATCGCCGGGACTGTAGGTGGTAAAACGTTCACCGCTTTGAGTTGCGCCATGAATAGTTCGCCCCTCAATCACAACCTTTTCAACCACACCATTTTGCACATCCGTAACAAAATCTGAATATGGTACTGCTTGAGAGCTCAACTTTGACGGCCCGAAACTGCTAAACACAGACATCAGCACAATCGCAATGACCACCCAAAGAACCAAATTTTTTGCCATATCACTCAAACCAATCACCCTAAACTGGAAGATTTTTATTCACCGCCCAGACAATTAAGCTGAGCAACACACTACGTAACATCAAAAACTACTACATCTTAAAGCCCCTGGCCAGCAGGTAGACCTCTCGACTCCGAGGTCTGGACGCCTTGGGCTTACGGGTAATAACCTTACTAAATGAGCTACGCATATCGCACATATACTCATCAAAACCCTCGCCCTGAAAGACTTTGACCAGAAAGTCACCGCCAGGTTTCAACACCTGCCTGGCCATATCCAGCGCCAGCTCAGTCAAATACATAGCTCGTGGCTGATCAACAACACCCATCCCGCTTATGTTGGGGGCCATATCTGATATTACAAGGTCTACACCTTGATCGCCGATCATTTTCAGCAATTGCTCAAGCACTTCCTGCTCACGAAAATCACCCTGTAAAAATCCCACTCCGGCAAGGCCATCCATTGGCAAGATGTCCATGGCAATCACCTGACCCTTATCACCAACCAGCCGGGCCGCCATTTGCGACCAGCCACCAGGGGCAGCGCCCAGATCAACCACACTCATACCGGGCTTGAGAAGGCGATCCTTTTCATTAATTTCCAACAGCTTATACGTTGCCCGCGATCGATAACCATCCTGGCGGGCACGTTGAACATAAACATCATTTTCATGCTCTTGCAGCCAGCGCTGACTACTCTTACTCTTTGACATCACCTACTCACTGTCATTTAGTGACGACTGACCAACCTCAGAGCCAGACAACACAGCCCGAGCATGTTTTTTCAATACATGCCGTGTCCTCATGACAATCCAAAGCATGGCAGCAAGACCATAACCAGCAACCACCAACAATTGACCAAACTGATCGTCAACCAACCGCTCATGAACGATCAGCAACACAATACCAACCACCAGAATCAAAGCCAGATCAAGTTTAATTGCATTGAAAGGACTCGCCTGGACGGTGAATGCTTTGCCGCGTCGTGCTAGACTTGCGTCGCCTTCAGAGTGGGTCATAAATCGGAGTAATCTTTAAATGTCATTATCAGAAAATCAAAAACGTCAATTGCGTAAACTGGGGCACAATCTCAAACCTGTTGTCATGATAGGAGGCAACGGCCTAACCGATGGCGTTTGTAATGAGACCGATCTTTCACTCAATCATCATGAGCTGATCAAGGTTAAAGTCAATGCCTCAGACCGAGACGAGCGTGACGCCATCATCGCCACACTGTGTCAACGCAGTGCCGCTGAACTGGTACAGCGCGTTGGCCATGTTGCCCTGCTTTATCGTCGTAATATGGCAGAAACCAAAATCCATCTAAACAGATAAACTTTATCCCACAGCCTTGCGGCGAGATAAAATCAAAAACAGCCCCAGCAAACTCGTTATCAGGTAAAGCACCGATGAAACACCGTGCAACTGACCAAATTGAGCCGCTGCCTCACTGTCAGGTACGATTCCAGCGAATTTCAGTTCCTGCATCATCGGCTGCAATACAAACGCCGAAATCACAACCAGAACCAGCATCAACAGCAAGGCCATTATTCGCCGCTCTTTCAAAAAAGAGCCCTTCAATTTCAACACGGCAAATGCCAACAGCAAGGTAGCGCAAGCCAGGCCGATATAATTAACCGCTGTAAACATGTGACCAGCCAACTCACCCGCTAAACGCCTATCATCAAGACTGGCAAACAGAATAGGCGTGACCACATAACCTATCACCCACAAACCACCAACCCACAAAGTTTGCAGTACCGTCTCAATTTTCCCTGAAATAGCGTTCACAATGTCAAATCAAGTGTAATGGACTGCGACAATTTCATACTCCTTATCACCAATCGGTGCCTTCACAATAACCTCATCACCCTCCACTTTACCGATGAGTGCACGGGCAACCGGGGAACTGATTGAGATACGGCCCTGACTGATATCTGCTTCAAGATCACCAACGATCTGGTACGTCACGTTCTGTTCAGTCTCCAGCTCAAGCAATTCGACAGTCACACCAAAAACAACCTTACCAGATGGCGTCAACTTTGAGACATCAATAATCTGCGCTGAAGACAAGTGTCCTTCCAGCTCAGAAATACGACCTTCACAGAAAGCCTGTTGTTCCTTGGCGGCATGGTATTCAGCATTTTCTTTCAGATCACCATGCTCACGCGCCTCAGCGATAGCCTGGATAATCCGTGGACGATCTTCACTTTTTAGGCGACTCAATTCTTCACGCAAGCGTTCTGCACCTACTGCAGTCATTGGAACAGTACTCATACAGACAACTCCTTGTGCAAGTCTTGTAAACAGTTAACTTCATATTTATCGGCATATTTGATTGCCTTACACATGGCTCGACCACCGGCCAGTGTAGTTGCATACGTCACTTTATGCTGCAAAACAGCACGACGAATAGTAAAGGAATCAGCAATTGCCTGGCGCCCTTCTGTGGTATTAACAATCAAACTAATCTCATCATTTTTAATCATATCGACAATATGTGGTCGACCTTCATTAACCTTATTGACGGCCGAACAAGGCACACCTTCAACATTCAAAACCTCGGCAGTACCGCGGGTAGAACACACTTCAAAACCCAACTCAACCAACTCACGGGCGATCTGTATCACCCCACCCTTATCGGCATCACGAACACTGACAAAAGCCTTACCTGAAGATGGCAGCACAACACCCGCACCACGCTGCGACTTGGCAAAGGCCTCGGCGAAACTACGCCCAACCCCCATCACCTCACCAGTGGATTTCATCTCTGGCCCAAGAATTGGATCAACACCTGGGAATTTCACAAACGGAAATACAGCCTCTTTAACAGCATAGTAAGGCGGTACAATCTCAACAGTAAAACCTTGCTCTTTCAAACTCTGACCGGCCATGCACCGAGCTGCAATCTTCGCCAACGGCTGGCCAATCGCCTTGGAGACAAACGGCACAGTACGCGAGGCACGTGGATTCACTTCAATCACATAGATCTTGCCATCCTGAATCGCAAACTGCACATTCATCAGCCCGACCACATTAAGTCCACGCGCCATTTTCAGTACCTGATCACGCAGCTCGGCCTGATGTTCATCTGAAACACTGTACGGCGGCAATGAACATGCAGAATCACCCGAATGAACGCCGGCCTGTTCAATATGTTCCAACACACCACCAATAACCACATCAGTACCATCACAGATAGCATCCACATCCAGCTCCACCGCATTATCAAGAAAGCGGTCCAACAGGATTGGCGAATCGTTAGAGACCTGCACTGCATTTTGCATATAATTAAGCAGGCCTTCTTCACTGTAGATGATTTCCATCGCCCGCCCACCCAGTACATATGAAGGACGCACCACCAACGGAAATCCCATCTTTCTTGCGGCATCAACCGCCTCTTCGGCGTTGCGAGCAGTACAATTAGGCGGCTGCAATAAATCAAGCTCGTGCAGCAACTTTTGAAAACGCTCGCGATCTTCAGCAAGATCGATAGCATCAGGGCTTGTACCAATGATTGGTGCACCTGCCACTTCCAGCGGGCCAGCCAGTTTCAGAGGCGTCTGACCACCGTACTGAACAATAATGCCTTTTGGATTTTCTTTATGCACAATCTCAAGCACATCTTCCAGCGTCAGCGGCTCAAAATAGAGGCGATCAGAAGTATCATAGTCCGTTGAAACGGTCTCAGGATTACAGTTGACCATAATAGTTTCATAGCCATCTTCACGCATCGCCAAGGCGGCATGAACACAGCAGTAATCAAATTCAATACCCTGGCCAATTCGATTCGGACCACCACCCAGAACCATGATTTTGTTATTAGACGTTGGCTCAGACTCACACTCTTCTTCATAAGTGGAATACATATAGGCCGTGGCTGTTGCAAACTCAGCCGCACAGGAATCAACCCGTTTATAGACCGGGCGGACACCGAGGTCATGGCGCAGCTGACGCAACTCATCTTCCTTACACCCCAGCAGCGTAGCCAAACGACGATCTGAAAAACCCTTTCGTTTCAAATCGTAGATACGCGACCTATCAAGCACCGCCATACCCTGCTGACGCACCCGCGCTTCTTCAAGAATCAGGTCATCAATCTGCACCAGAAACCACGGATCGATACGACTAAATTCATGCACCTCATCCATGCTCCAGCCAGCACGGAAGGCATCCCCTACATACCACAGACGTTCAGGCCCAGGCATCTTCAATTCATGGCGTAGCTTGGTTTTCAGATCATCTTCATTGATGGTATCCAAATCGAGCATTTCATCCAAACCGTCAACATCAGTTTCAAGACCACGCAAAGCCTTTTGCAAAGACTCCTGCAAGGTACGACCAATCGCCATCACCTCACCCACAGACTTCATCTGTGTGCCCAGCAAAGGCTCAGCCTGAGGAAATTTTTCAAAGGTGAAACGCGGCACCTTGGTGACGACATAATCAATCGATGGTTCAAACGAAGCAGGTGTAGCACCGCCAGTAATCTCATTTTTCAATTCATCCAGGGTATACCCCACCGCCAACTTGGCAGCCACCCTTGCAATCGGAAAACCGGTTGCCTTTGACGCCAGTGCCGATGAACGAGACACACGCGGATTCATCTCGATAACGATCATGCTACCATCTTTTGGATCAATAGCAAACTGGACGTTAGAACCGCCCGTATCAACACCGATTTCACGCAACACTGCCAATGAGGCATTACGCATGATTTGATATTCTTTATCTGTCAGGGTCTGGGCCGGGGCAACCGTGATTGAGTCACCCGTATGCACCCCCATAGGGTCAATGTTTTCAATCGAGCAGATGATGATGCAATTATCGTTACGGTCACGCACCACCTCCATCTCGAACTCTTTCCAGCCAATAATGGACTCTTCCACCAACAGTTCACTGGTCGGCGACAGGTCAAGACCACGCTCGCAGATTTCAACAAATTCCTCTTTGTTATAAGCAATGCCACCACCACTACCACCCATGGTGAAAGAAGGGCGAATAATAGTCGGAAAGCCAACCGTTTCCTGCACAGCAAAGGCCTCTTCCAGCGTGTGAGCCACCGCTGCCTTGGGCATGTCCAGACCAATCTTCCGCATTGCCTTGGCAAACAGCTCGCGATCTTCCGCCTTATTGATGGCATCACGATCAGCACCAATCATCTCAACATTGTGCTTTTCCAACACGCCTTCACGTGCCAGGTCCAGCGCACAGTTCAATGCCGTCTGGCCGCCCATGGTCGGCAACAACGCATCCGGTTTTTCTTTCTCAATAATCTGAGCAACCGTCTGCCAGGTAATCGGCTCAATGTAGGTGGCATCAGCCATGTCCGGGTCAGTCATGATGGTAGCTGGATTGGAGTTCACTAGAATGACGCGATAACCCTCCTCACGCAGTGCCTTACAGGCCTGAGCGCCAGAGTAATCAAATTCACAGGCCTGACCGATCACAATAGGCCCAGCGCCGATAATCAGGATACTTTTAATGTCAGTACGTTTTGGCATTATTCAACTCGATTGCTTGTACTTAAGATTGTTTGGCTGCTTGAATCAATTCGATGAAATGATCGAACAATGGTGCCGCATCATGTGGGCCAGGACTGGCTTCAGGATGACCCTGAAAACTGAACGCCGCCACATCGGTACGATGAATACCCTGCAACGAACCGTCAAACAGCGAACGGTGCGTAGCACGCAGATTCGCTGGCAGGCTCGCCTCATCCACAGCAAAGCCATGATTCTGACTGGTAATCATGACGCGTTTGGCTTCATCATCAAACACCGGATGGTTGCTACCATGATGGCCAAACTTCATCTTCACCGTTTTAGCACCACTGGCCAGAGCCAGCAACTGATGACCCAGGCAAATACCAAACACAGGCACCTTGGTTTGCAAAAGCTCTTTGATGGCAGCAATGGCGTAATCGCATGGCTCCGGATCACCGGGACCATTAGAGAGAAAAACACCATCGGGATTCATTGCCAGCACTTCGCTGGCGGGAGTCTGGGCTGGCACAACCGTCAAACGACAACCACGGTCCACCAACATACGCAGAATATTGCGCTTCACGCCATAATCATAAGCAACCACATGGTGAGGCAGATTTTCTTCAATAGGATGCGGCGCGTCAGGCAGGCCTGTCTTGATTTCCCAGCTGCCCTGAGCCCATTCAAACGGCTGACGGGTGGTCACCTCCCTGGCCAGATCCAAGCCCTTAAGACCACCAAAACCTTTGGCGGCAGCCAGGGCTGCTGCTTCATCCAGGTCAGCACCGGCCACGACACAACCGGCTTGAGCACCCTTTTGACGCAAGATACGGGTCAATTTTCGAGTGTCAATATCAGCAATCGCCACCACATTGTGACGTTTAAGATATACATCCAGCCGCTCTTGCTTGCGCCAGCTGCTGGCAATCAAAGGCAAGTCACGGATCACCAGGCCACTGGCGACAATCTCGCCAGACTCTTCATCTTCACTATTCACACCGACATTGCCGATGTGCGGGTAGGTCAGGGTAACGATCTGACGACAATAGGAAGGGTCAGTGAGGACTTCCTGGTAGCCCGTCATTGAGGTGTTAAACACCACCTCACCAACAGTCTGCCCTTCCGCACCAATGGCTTTACCATAGAAGGCAGTACCATCTTCCAAGACTAACAAGGCCGACTTTTCCAATTCATCCTCCAGGAGCTAGCTGCAAAAAGCGGGGTGGTTCTCACGACCCACCCCGCCTTCAAATACTGATACAAAATCGGCCAAATTTTACTTTAGATAAGCGCCTCTGTCCACGAGCATCTACTGAAAAAGGCTAGTTTTTAGCCCTTTAGACCAAGCACATCCTGCATATCAAACAAACCCTTATCCTTACCACCCAACCAGGCCGCCGCACGCGCCGCACCACTGGCAAAAGTCATACGACTGGAGGCCTTGTGGGTAATTTCAAGCCGCTCACCGATATCGGCAAACATTACCGTATGTTCACCAACAATATCACCAGCACGAATGGTCTCAAAACCGATAGTTTTACGGTCACGCTCGCCGGTCTGGCCTTCACGACCATAAACGGCACACTCACTCAGATCACGCCCCAAAGCATCAGCCACTACTTCACCCATACGCAAAGCAGTGCCCGACGGCGCATCCACCTTATGCCGATGATGCGCTTCAATGATCTCAATATCCACCTCATCACCCAGCACCCGCGCCGCTATATCCAGTAATTTCAGGGTTAAATTAACGCCAACACTCATATTCGGGGCAAAGACGATAGAAACATCACCAGCCGCCACCGCAATCTGCTGCTTTTGCTCATCACTAAAACCTGTCGTGCCAATCACCAGCGAACACCCCGCCTGACGACAGATTTCAAGATGGCTCAGCGTCGACTCAATCGAGGTAAAATCGATCAACACATCAAATTGATCCGTTACCGCTGATAAATCATCCACCAGCGCAACATCAAGCTTGCCAATTCCCGCCAACTCTCCGGCATCCGCCGCTAACAGCGAGCTACCGGCCCGCTCAGTGGCCACCGTCACCGCCAGATCAGGGTGTTGATGGCAGGCATCAATCAGATTACGACCCATTCGACCGGCAGCGCCAGCAATCGCAATTCTTGTCATGTTTCTCTCCCAGAAAATTTCAGTTCAGAACCAGGAACTACGGCTTCAGCTCTTCAAAAAATTTTTTCACACCTTTAAACCAACTGCTGGAACGCGGGCTATGCTTACCATCTCCTTCTTCTGTGGCCTGCTGAAACTGCTCCAGCAATTCCTTTTGTTTGCGATTCAGGTGGACTGGGGTCTCTATTTCCACCCGACACATCAAGTCACCAACAGCACCGCCGTGCACAGACTTAACACCCTTGCCACGCAATCGAAACACCTTGCTGGTTTGTGTCTCAGCCGGAATTTTTAATTTCACCCGTCCACCCAGAGTTGGCACATCCAGCTCCCCCCCCAACGCAGCAGTGACAAAACTGATTGGCATCTCACAGAAAAGATCATTATCTTCGCGACTAAAAATGGCGTGCGGACGCACCTTGACCTGCACATACAAATCACCCGCCGGGCCACCATTTTCACCCGCCTCACCTTCACCCGCCAGACGGATTCGGTCACCGGTATCAACACCGGCAGGAATCTTCACCGACAGGGTTTTCTGTTCTTTAACCCGTCCTTGACCATGACAACTGCCGCAAGGATCTTTGATCACCTTGCCCTTGCCATGACAGTGAGGACAGGTTTGCTGCAAGGAAAAGAACCCCTGTTGCACCCGCACCTGACCATGACCACCACAGGTAGAACAAACAGTCGGACTGCTGCCTTTTTTGGCCCCAGAACCGTTACAAGGTTTACACTTCACATGCGTGGGCACACGAATTTTTACCGTCGTACCCGACACAGCTTCTTCCAGACTCAAATCCAGATTGTAACGCAGATCAGCACCACGATAGACGTTTGCACCGCCGCCAGCACCGCCACGGGCACCACCAAAAATATCACCAAACACATCGCCAAACACATCGCCGAAATTACCTGCCCCTGCCCCCGCACCACCAAAACCTGGCCCGCCGCCCCCGGCAGAAGAATCCACCCCTGCATGACCAAACTGGTCATAGGCGGTGCGTTTTTGGGCATTCGAGAGAACCTCATAGGCCTGCTTGGCCTCCTTAAACTTCTCTTCTGCCTCGGCATTATCAGGGTTACGATCAGGGTGGTATTTCTGAGCTGCACGGCGATAGGCCTTTTTAATATCAGCTTCGCTGGCGTTTTTCGCCACCCCTAAAATTTCGTATAAATCTCGTTTGGCCATAAACCTAAGTTTCAATTATTCACAATGCCATTGAGGCATTTTCAGTTCTCTAACACGCAACAACAGGCGCGGTCAAAGACCACGCCTGTCATCACCTTACACCACTGTACTTACCGACTTATTTTTTGTCGTCTTTAACTTCCTCAAACTCGGCGTCAACCACATCATCCTTAGCCGCTGACTCGGTCTCTGCCTCAGGCTGAGCCTCAGCTGCTGCACCTTCAGCACCCTTCTGCGCATAAACACGCTCGGCCAGCTTGCCAGAGATTTCAGTCAAGGCCTGAGTCTTGGCTTCGATGTCATCCTTATCATCACCCTTCATCGCTTCTTTCAGGGTCTCAATTGCAGATTCAATGTTTTTCTTCTCTTCTGCTTCAACCTGCTCACCCAGCTCTTCCATGGACTTGGTGGTGGCATGAATCATACCGTCAGCGGTGTTGCGCACGGTCACCAGCTCGTGGAACTTACGATCTTCCTCAGCATGAGCCTCGGCATCTTTGACCATATTTTCAACGTCTTCGTCAGACAACCCTGAAGAGGCCTTGATCACAATCGACGTTTCTTTACCTGATGCCTTATCCTTGGCTGAAACATTCAAAATACCATTGGCATCAATATCAAAAGTCACGTCGATCTGCGGTACACCGCGTGGTGCAGGTGGAATATCGCCCAGATCAAAACGACCCAAAGATTTATTACCTGCCGCCTGCTCACGCTCACCCTGCATCACGTGCACGGTAACAGCTGTCTGATTGTCATCAGCCGTCGAGAAGACCTGATTAGCCTTGGTTGGAATCGTTGTATTCTTGTCGATCAACTTGGTCATCACACCGCCCATGGTTTCGATACCCAGCGACAGCGGTGTAACATCAAGCAGCAACACATCTTTAACTTCACCACCCAACACACCGCCCTGGATTGCAGCGCCTACAGCAACCGCTTCATCAGGATTAACATCTCTGCGAGGCTCTTTACCGAAGAACGCCTCTACCGCCGCCTGAACTTTAGGCATACGCGTCTGACCACCCACCAGGATGACATCATCAATTTCTGAGGCTGACAGACCGGCATCTTGCAAAGCAGTACGACAAGGCTCAATCGTGCGTGTCACCAGATCATCAACCAGTGACTCAAGCTTGGCGCGCGTCAGTTTGATATTCAGATGTTTAGGCCCGGTGGCATCGGCGGTGATGTATGGCAGATTGACATCCGTCTGCTGACTGGATGACAACTCAATCTTGGTCTTTTCAGCCGCCTCTTTCAGGCGTTGCAAGGCCATTGGGTCGCTATGCAGATCAATACCACTCTCTTTCTTAAACTCATCAGACAGGTAATCGATCAAACGCACATCAAAATCTTCACCGCCCAGAAAGGTATCACCGTTAGTGGAGAACACTTCGATCTGGTGCTCACCTTCGATTTCGGCAATTTCGATAATATAAACGTCAAACGTACCCCCCCCCAGGTCATAAACCACAATCTTGCGATCACCTTCTTTTTTATCCATGCCATAGGCCAAGGCGGCGGCGGTCGGCTCATTGATAATGCGCTTTACATCCAGACCCGCGATCTTGCCAGCATCCTTGGTGGCCTGACGCTGTGAATCATTAAAGTATGCAGGCACAGTGACAACCGCTTCAGTCACTTCTTCACCAAGGTAATCTTCAGCTGTCTTTTTCATCTTCATCAAAACGCGGGCAGAGATTTCAGGGGCGGCCATCTTCTTGCCATTCACCTCAACCCAGGCATCACCATTGTCGGCTTCGACAATATTGTATGGCACCATTTTAATGTCTTTCTGAACTTCTTTATCTTTAAAGCGACGACCGATCAGACGCTTGATGGCATACAAAGTATTCGCCGGGTTAGTCACCGCCTGACGCTTGGCAGACTGACCTACCAGCACTTCATTATCATCGGCATACGCAATAATCGAGGGAGTTGTGCGGTCGCCCTCGCTACTTTCAATAACACGTGGCTTACCACCTTCCATCACTGCCACACAGGAATTGGTAGTACCCAGGTCAATACCTATTATTTTGCCCATTGCTTGTTCTCCATAAAGTAAATCTTAAATTCATTGTCTTGTCGTTTAACGACGCTTTCCCAACATATGGGGACTAGCTAAATCAATTTCAAGCCATTTCATCGACACTATTTTCACCGGTTGGCTGATCAGCCAGGGCAGAGCCCGATTTGGCACTGGTCACCACCACCATCGCCGGGCGCACCAGACGCTCATTCAGCAGATAGCCTTTTTGAAACACTGTAATAACCGTGTTGGGCTTAATATCGGGCACTTCCTGCATCGACATTGCCTGATGTAATTCGGGATCGAACGGCTGATCCACAGGATCAACCTCGACAACACCAAATTTGGCCAACACATCAGCCATCATTTTTATGGTTAGATCAATACCTTCGCTAACCTTGGTCAAATCACTATCTTCCACCTTGGCTGCGACACCACCCATCTCAAGACTGTCTTTTACCGGCAGCAGCTCATTGACAAATTTTTCCAGGGCAAACTTATGCGCGCCCTGAACATCACGTTCAGCGCGGCGGCGAACATTTTCCAGCTCAGCCTGCACCCTCAACACCTGATCACGCTGTTCATCAGCTTTGGCCTCAGCGTCCTGCAAGCGTTGCATCAACTCATCGTAACCAGGACCCGCCTCGGCACTGACCTCCTCAACCACCTCAGCCGTAACCGCTTCAATATTTTCCTGGGATTCCATTGCTTCATTGTTCTCGTTTGATTTTTTTGTCATGATCTCTGGCCTCTCACTCAAAAACACGCCCAGTCCCGGCGGGCGACATAATATCACTTAAAGAAGTACTGGTTATTTTCTGAAGGGAATATGGGGGTAGTTAACGCTGATTCAAGGCATAACCCAATAATTTTGCCGTAACATCAACGATGGGAATAACGCGCTCATAAGCCATACGGGTCGGGCCAATCACCCCCAACACCCCCAGACACTGACCATCGACCTCATACGGAGCCGTCACCACACTACATTCATCCAAAACCTGATAACCAGACTCTTCACCGATAAACAGCTTTACCCCTTTTGACTGCATGCTGCTATCCAACAAATAAAGAATGTCCTGCTTGGCATTAAAGGCCTCAAACAGCTGCCGCAAGCGATCCACATGAGATAGACCTGAACAGCCCATCAGATTAGTCTGACCCGCCATAACATAATCCCCCTTACCTTCACCGGCGGATTCAAACACTTTGCCCGCCATTTCAATAGCCGACTGCATCAGAGTATCCATATCCGCCTTGGCCTCACGCATCTCACTCAACAGGGTTTCACGCACCGCTGCCAAGCCTTTACCGGCAAATGCTGAATTAAGATAATTAGCAATTTTCTCCAGCTCCGGCTTAGCGTATTCCCGTTCGGTATCAACAACGACATTGCGCACATCAGACGAGCTAATCACCAAAATTGCCAACACCCGCTTTGCAGACAAACGCATAAATTCAATGTGTTGCAAGGCCATTCCTGCCTGATTTGGCACCATCACCACCCCGGCCAAATGACTCACCTCAGACAACAAGCCTGAGGCACGACTGATCAACGCTTCAGTATTTTGCTCAGAGGCACCACTCAACTCCTGCTCAATCCGCCTGACCTCGCTGGGCCGCAACGGATTCACCTTCAGCAGACTATCAACAAAAATACGATAACCCTTGGCCGTAGGTATGCGACCAGATGAGGTGTGCGGCGACACAATCAGGCCAAGGTTTTCCAGATCAGCCATCACATGGCGCACCGTGGCCGGGCTGACATCCAGCTTTGAATCCGTTGCCAGATTGCGCGACCCCACCGGCTGACCCTGCTGGATATAAGTTTCAATCAAACTTCTCAGCAGATACTGAGATCGCTCATTAAGATCATCAATAACCATAGTAAAAACTTCTGACTCGACCAGGATTCAAATTCACTGCCAAGATACTACACTGACAACCACGCCATAGTGCGCAAAAAACTATCAATCCCCCCCAATACTGTCAAGACACCCCCTTCCAACAGGAAGATGGAAAAATCATCTCAAATATCATAGAGTTGGCCTTATGAAAACAGAATTCAAAACAATCGGGATCATCAGCAAGTTCAGCGATCTAACCATCGGTGGCACCATCACCACCTTAATCAACTTTCTGATGGGCAGAAACATCAGCGTTATTCTTAGCGAAAGTGCCGCCAAGACCCTACCCCCCTCTGAACTGGAAACCGTTGATTTAAAACAACTGGGCCAACGCTGCGACCTGGCCATCGTCGTTGGTGGCGACGGCACTATTCTCCACTCAGCACGCGCCCTGGCTGACTACGACATTCCGCTGGTAGGCATCAACCTTGGCCGCCTTGGTTTTCTGGCCGACATCTCGCCAGACGACATGATGGAGAAACTGGGTGAAATTCTCGACGGTGATTACCACGAAGAAAAACGTTTCCTGCTGGTTTCCCACGTTGAACGTGGCAGTAAAATCATCGACGAAGGCTATGCCTTCAACGACGTAGTGATTCACAAATGGAACTCAGTCCGCATGATCGAGTTCGAAACCTATATCGACGGCCAGCTGGTCAACGGCCAACGTTCCGACGGCATGATTATCTCCACCCCCACTGGCTCCACTGCCTACGCCCTTTCCGGCGGTGGACCAATCCTGCATCCAAGCATGAACGCCATTATCCTGGTACCCATCTGCCCGCACACCCTCAGCAATCGCCCCCTGGTCATCGATGCCGACAGCGATATTGAACTGGTGGTCAAATCTGGCAGCCAACCCCATGTCCGCATCACCCTGGATGGCCAGGACAACTTCGAAATCCTCGACGAAGACCGAATTATCGTCCGCAAAAAAGACCAGCCGGTACGACTCATCCACCCGGCCGGCCATGACCACTATCAACTGCTGCGCGCCAAGATGGGATGGGGCTAGATGCTGAATCAAATCTACATCCGCAACTTCGCCATTATCGAACAGCTGGAACTGGACCTAAAACAAGGCATGTCGGTCATGACCGGCGAAACCGGCGCCGGAAAATCCATCCTCGTTGGCGCCCTAGGACTGGTGCTGGGCGACAGAGCCGATAGCGACGTAGTACGCCACGACGCCGAACGCGCCGAAATCTGCGCCTATTTCGACACTGAAAAACTCAGCCACGTACAGGACTGGCTTAAAGATCACGATCTCGACAGCAGCGACGAATGCGTCTTACGCCGCATCATCTCTGCCGAAGGCCGTTCACGCGGCTACATCAACGGCAGCCCCGCCCCCTTGCAACTAATGAAAGAACTGGGCGAGATGCTAGTGGATATCCATGGTCAGCACCAAAATCAATCCCTGCTCAAAGCAGACGTACAACGTCACCTGCTGGATGACTACGCTGGCAACAAAAACCTGGCCACACAGGTTGAAACTATTTTTCAACAATGGAAAGCAACAAGCCAGCAATTAGAAACTCTGCGCCAGAATGCCCGTGAAAAAGATGCCCGCCTCGAACTACTGCGTTTTCATACAAAAGAACTGGAAGTGCTCGCACTTGGCGACAAAGAACTGCAACAGCTGGATACTGAACAACGCCGCCTCGCCAATAGTGACAGCCTATTGCAACAGTGCAGCGCCGCGCTGGAAGGCCTGTACGAAAATGATCAAAGCAGCGCCCTCAGTCTGATCAACCAACACCTGACCGAACTGGAACCACTGCGCCAGCTTGAACCACAGCTGGGCAATATCTGCGACATGCTCGCGGATGCCAGCATCCAGATTCAGGAAGGCTGCAACGAATTGCGCCACTACATTGATCGTGTTGAACTCGACCCCGAGCGCCTCAAACAAGTTGAACAACGCCTCAGCAGCATCCACGACATGGCCCGTAAACACCACGTTAAAGCTGAGGCATTGCCTGAGCTTCTGAACACGTTTTCTGACGAACTGCAACAACTGGAAAACGTCGATATCACACTGGATACACTGCAACAAAAGATCGAACAACTGAGCCAGACATTTATCGACACCGCCACCAAACTAAGCCAAAAGCGCGGCAAGGCCGCCAGCAAACTGGCCAAGCAAGTCACTGCAATCATCAAAGAACTGGGCATGCCAGCAGGCAAATTCAGCATCAGACTGATAAACAGCGAGGCCACCACACCTCACCGCCACGGTCTGGAAAGCATCAGCTTCGAAGTTGCCGCCAATCCCGGACAACCTGCCAAACCATTATCCAAAGTCGCCTCAGGCGGCGAGCTGTCACGCATCTCGCTAGCCATTGAAGTCCTGCTCTGCAACAACCGGCAGATTCCAACTCTGATCTTCGATGAAGTAGACACCGGAATTGGCGGCGCTGTCGCCGAAACCGTCGGCCGCCAGCTGCGTAACCTAGGCAAAAGCCATCAGGTGCTCTGCGTCACCCATTTGCCCCAAGTAGCCGCACTCGGCCACCAGCACTTTCAGGTCAGCAAACAAACCAGCAAGGAATCAACCCAGACCAACATCATTGAGCTGTCAAAAAATGCTCGTCAGGATGAAATCGCACGCATGCTTGGCGGTGTAGAAATCACCACTCAAACCCGCGCTCACGCCGAAGAAATGATTAACCGCGCCGAACTGGCTTGATCGCCCGCCCTTATCCCACGTTTTTCTGGCAGTCAGGACAGACGCCATAGATATACAAACTGTGATCGGTAATTTTATAACCCGCCTTCTCGGCAATAGCCTTTTGCCGCTCTTCAATGGTCTCATCCACAAACTCATCCACCCGACCACATTTAACGCAAAGCATGTGATCATGGTGCTCACCTTGATCCAGCTCGAACACCGAATGCCCGCCGTCAAAATGATGTCTGGCAACCAGACCCGCCTGTTCAAACTGGGTCAAAACACGGTAGACCGTCGCCAAACCAATATCCTCGTCACTCTCCAGCAGGCATTTATACACCTCCTCAGCCCGCATATGCTGACCTTGCTTGGCCTCGAGAATCTTCAGAATCTTGAGCCGCGGCACCGTCGCCTTAAGACCGGCTTTTTTTAATTCTTGTTGTGACAAGCTAAAACTCCTTAACGCTCAGCCTCAATGGCAGCCAAATCCCGTTTAGTGTAAGATTCACGCCTCTGATCCGGACAATAGTTGATTAAATCGCTAATGCAAAAGCTTCTCATTTCTATATCGCTTTGCGCAAGCCTTCTTTTAGGTTGCAGCCCACATAAACTGGAAATCCAGCAAGGCAACATGATTACCACCGAGATGGTGGCAAAACTCGAAGTAGGCATGAACAAAAACCAGGTCAGATTTATATTGGGTTCACCCCAGCTCACCGATCCATTCCACCCAAATCGCTGGGACTACCTGTACAGTCTGCGTGAAAATAAAGTAGAAACCGAACGCAAGCACCTGGTTCTATATTTTGAGGATGAAACCCTCAGCAGGTTTGAAGCACGAACGGCCAACCTGACAGACTAACGCTGTTAAGCGTCACCGCCACCCTTTTTCATCTTCTTGCCCGCTTCCGCCCGCTTCCGCCGCACCTCTTTCGGGTCAGCAATCAGTTTGCGATAGATCTCAACACGATCCCCCGGTCGCAGGGTATTACCAAGCTTGGTCAGTTTGCCAAACACCCCCACCTTGTTAACCGCAAGATCAATCTCGGGGAATTTTTCCAGAATACCCGACTGCTTTATAATCTCTTCCACGGTTGCCTCAGCTGGCACATCCAGTTCAAAAATCAACTGCTCATCAGGACGGGCGAATGCCACCTCTACCTTCATATTGTTATCGCTCACCATAGACCTCAACCGCTCGCTTACAAAAGGCATCAACCAAAGAATTGGCAATTTGATTGAACACCGGCCCCAATGTCAGGCTAAGTATTTTATTGGAAAACTCGAATTCCATTAACAAAGATATCTTACATGCCTGCTCATTCAATGCATCAAAACGCCAAAAACCTTCCAGGTGATGAAACGGCCCCTCTTCCAAACGCATCTCAATCATCTTATTTTTCTGCACCCGATTGCAGGTAGTAAAGGCCTTTTCGATACCCGCCTTGCTCAGCTCCAGCGAACCACGCACAACATCCTCATCACGGCTTAAAACCCGACTGCTTTTACACCAGGGCAAAAAGCGCTGATAAGCATCGATATCATCCACCAGCGCATACATTTCAGCCGCTGAATAAGGCACCAGGGCACTACGATCTATATTAGTCATTAACTACAACACCATTTTCAAACTCAGTCACGCTCGAGCAGCTCACGTTCAAAATCGCCATCGCGCAACTTTTTCATATACACATCCAAGGCAGCACGCACCTTATCCTGCAACAGATACAAACCAAGAATATTGGGAAAGGCCATCGACAAAATCATCAAATCGCTAAAATCAAGAATATTGGAAGCACTGGTGATTGAGCCCAGAAAAACCACCACAACAAACATAATACGGAAGACCATCGCCGACTGCTCACCAAACAGATAAGACCAGCAACGCTCGCCATAATAAGACCACGAGATCATGGTACTGAAAGCAAACAACACCACCGCCAGAGTCAGGATCAACGGAAACCACGAAATCACCGTACCAAAGGCAGCACTGGTCAGGGCAGCACCCTGCTTGCTAGCCACCAGCTCAGCTGTCTCCGGGCTGTTATAAACACCCGTGATAATGATTACCAGGGCCGTCATGGTGCAGACCACAATAGTATCAATGAAAGGTTCCAGCAGCGCCACAATGCCCTCACGCACCGGATATTTGGTTCGCGCTGTGGAGTGAGCAATGGCCGCCGAACCGATACCTGCCTCACTGGAAAAGGCCGCCCGTTGGAAACCAACCACCAACACCCCAATAATGCCCCCCAAACCCGCCTCAGGCGTAAAGGCACCAGCCACGATCTGAACCAGCATCGCTGGCACCATTGAAACATTGCTCAATATAATCCACAAACAAGCCAGGATATAAACCCCGCACATAGATGGCACAATCGCCTGAGTAACATGGGCAATCCGTTTAATGCCGCCAATGATCACCAACCCAACCATCACCGCCATCACCAAACCATAAATCCAGGGGCTTTCAACCAGTGCTGGCACACTCTGCTTCACCGCCGACAACGACTGACTGACCTGAAAAGCATTACCCGCCCCAAGTGAACCGCCAATACACAGTAGGCAAAACAGCACCGCCAATACCTTGCCCGTCTTGGTCCAGCCTACTTCCGCCAGGCCTTTGCTCAGGTACTCCATTGCCCCGCCCATCACATGGCCATCAGGGCGAACCTCGCGATACATCTGCCCCAAGGTACATTCTGTGAACTTGGCCACCATGCCGAAAAAACCGGCCACAATCATCCAGAAAGTCGCCCCCGGCCCACCGATGCCAATGGCAATGGCCACCCCGGCAATATTACCCAAACCAACCGTGGCAGACAGCGCCGTCGACAAGGCCTGAAAGTGAGACGTTTCACCAATATCATTCGGATCATCATACTTACCACGCACACACTGAATGGCATGAGTAAATGCACGGAGATTGATAAACCCCATGCGAAAAGTGAAATAAATCGCCCCGGCCGCCAACCACGCCACCGCAAACGGCAGTGTCACACCATCAACAAACCCCAACACATCAAAAAAGGTAATCGCATAGAAATAGCCAACCAAAACACCAAACAACTGATCAACAGACCCACCAAAACCAGCCGCTTCTTCCGCCGCAGACACCGCCGGCGTCAACAGGGCAATCACCAACCCCAGCACCACCGTCGCCAGTCGCTTATTCACTTGCATTGCCCACAGCCCCCTCACCCGATCAGCGTAAACCAATCAAATCCAGTTAAATTAAATAGGTAGCGAATTTTACTCTGAATCGATAAATATTGCGATTTAAGACAAAAAAGCTTCGAAAGATAAAAGACTTAGCTATAATTGCGCGCATGGCAAAAAAACCCGTTAAAAAGCACAGCAACACCATCGCCCTCAACAAGAAAGCCAAACATGACTTTTTTATTGAAGACAAATTCGAAGCAGGCGTCGCCCTGCAAGGCTGGGAAGTCAAAAGCCTGCGCGCCGGTCGCGTGCAAATGCGCGACGGCTATGTCGCCCTGCAAAATGGCGAAGCCTATCTCACCGGCGTCCTGATCACACCACTGCAAACCGCCTCCACCCACATCAGACCAGAGCAAAGCCGCGCCCGAAAACTGCTGCTCAACCGCCGTGAGCTGGACCGCCTGGTTGGCGCCGTTGAACGTCAGGGTTTTACCGTAATCCCCACCGCCATGTATTGGAAACACAACCGCGTCAAAGTGGAAATTTGCCTGGCCAAAGGCAAACAACAGCACGACAAACGCACCACCCTCAAAGACAAAGACTGGGCACGCGAAAAACAGCGCATCCTCAAACGCGGCTAAAATCAGCCTTTAAATTGAATGCGGTCTCTGGCTTTCAAGCTAGGCCGCAATCAATTAATCGAGGCCCCCTAAAGCAAAGCTGGCCGGGAACTTTCAACTCATATAGAATGTCTACCCTAGAGTTACCAAGGGGGCGATCTGGATTCGACGTGGATTGCGAAACCCAAGGTGCATGCCGAGGTGTAGATTACCTCGTAAATCCATCTACAAAACTTATAGTTGCCAACGAAGACAACTACGCACTCGCTGCTTAATACCCAGTAGGGTGCCCTCGGCCCAACGTGTGCTTGTACGCGTGGATCACCGGGGTCGACTCATACAAGCTCGCG
>JAJRUN010000096.1 GCA_024277755.1 Gammaproteobacteria bacterium
AGTCTGGTAGTCGGGAAGGCAGACAATCACGCGCGAACTGGCTGCGAGGGCTTTGTGAAAGTTAGAGGCTGCCTTGGCACCCAAGGCTTCAAGCGGCTCCATCTTGGCAGGTGAGCGGTTCCATACGGTCACATCCCGGCCCGCTTCAATGAGCGCCTTTGCCAGGGCAGCACCCATCGCCCCCAAGCCAATAACTGAAACATCGCTCATTGAATTCCCCTCTCTAACGATTACTAAACACTAGCCGCACAGGATTGTCACTGAGCAAACGCCAATCCCACGAGTATAAAGGTCTACAAAAGGCTCTAACCGGTAGTTCGCTTTAGCACCCAAGGGGTGCGTACCGCTCGAGCACCACTAAACCCGCCCTCGGGAAATACGGTAGAGAGCATGCCTGTGGAGTTGGTTTTCTGCATCCAGACCAGGATGGTCGAACTCGCCTTCATATGACATTCCCAGGCGTTCCATCACAGCCGTTGAGCGTTTATTGATAATGGCTGTAAAGGAGACAATCTCGTCTAGCTGTAGTTTTGAAAATCCATACTCAATCAACTTTTTAGCGGCTTCAGTTGCATAACCTTTACCCCAAAAATCATAGGCCAGACGCCAGCCGATTTCATGGGCTGGGGTAAAGTGGGCTTCAAATGCCACGGGTGCGAGATTAACCAGACCGGCAAAACTGCCCCCGTCTTTTTCAATGAGAGGCAGATAGAGCGTGTTATTCTCCTGCCTCTTGGTGCAAAAGATATTGATCATCGCCAGACTTTCCTCTGGCGTCAGAACAAACGGAAAAAACTCCATGATCCGGCTATCCTGATTCATGGCCGCAAACGGCTCAATATCAACCTCGCGCCACTCGCGTATGATCAATCGTTCCGTTTCCAGCTGAAACTTTTTTACAGATTCTCCCATGATTGAGAGCCTTTCAGATGGCTAAGCAATTTACAACCCGCCGGGATATGGTGGTGATATTTTTCACCGGCTTTTTGATTGTCGCCGCCGCGCCCATTTAAGTGCAATTTTGCGTTTAAGACGGCGCACGATCGGAATATCCATTGACAGAACAACAATCCCCAATGGCAGCATCCAAAAGCCTACAATGGGTAAAAACCCTAATATCCCCCCGATAATCAACGATATGCCCAAGAGGATGCGCAGCCACTTCTGCTGCGGTACTTTGAATTTCCTGTTGAAAATTTTTATCGTGGACATAATGGCCCTGAGACTAAGATCGTTACGACACTTTTTGATATGTATGCGCAGACACTGTGTTTTACCATCTATGTTTTATCTATATTCTGATTTACATAAATGTGAATTGAACGTGTATCCTCATTTGCGCAATAAGCCGTTAAAGTATCCCGGTTGACCGGAGCGAACCAATAACAGGAGTGATGTATTTTGCCATATAGAAGCGGGGCGCAACAGGCCTTCAGGATTGGTTTGATCACCGCACTGTTTCTGGGCATTGCCGCATGTGCAACCGTTTATGAAGAAGCTCCCGCACCTGTGGATGCGGATAAGACCAACTTTACGGCCCCCAGTATCGGCACCAGGCTCACCTATCGTACCTTCATTGATAAAAATACGGTCAAGCAGGAGGACTGGGTCGTTATTGCACCTGAACAAAACTTTGATCGTCCGGTCTATGCTCTTCAAAGTGGCTCAAAAACTGTTGTGCGACACCAAAATAACGGTAACTGGGTGGCGACATTTATCGGCGATAAAAAGATCAAGAGTGCCACTCCCGATGATGACCAGATGCGCCATCCCTTGTGGGTGGGCAAGAAATGGATGAGTGCATTTGTCTATGATGATTATGTTGCTGATCGCCAATGGTCACCGATCCAGAATTTCTGGAGCGTTGAAGCCCGCGAAACCATCACCGTAGAAGCCGGCACGTTCGATACCTTTCGCTTAAAATCCGATCCCGGCCTGCACAGCTCAATCATCAGCACCGTATGGTTTTCACCAAAACTGGGAATAGAAATCAAACGCAAGTGGGAACGGCTGGATGATCATTATCTCGGTGCGCAAAAAGGCCGGGTTGAACTGGTTAAATTATCAACGCCTGCATCATAATTTTAATCAAAAAACCAAGAAACTCCCGATTATTTCATCCGGGATGCAAATTATTCAATTTAGGGGTGGAATGGGATCACGGTCTTTGCTATAGCAGCCCAACGTTACCAATGATCCCCAGTAGCTCAGTTGGTAGAGCAGTCGGCTGTTAACCGACTTGTCGCTGGTTCGAGTCCGGCCTGGGGAGCCATTCTTTTGTCATATCTTATTGATAAATATCCATTAATTCCCCCACCTAGATTGCCATTCTTACTTTGAAAGTTTTCGTATTGGTGTGATTTTCCGCGCTTTACCGTCTCAAAGGTATTTAATCACACCAGCGATAGCGGCGGCACTACTGCTGTGACTGGCATTTATGATCAGAATGAGTACCTACTTGAAAAACGCCGGGCATTAGAAGCCTGGGCAGTATTGCTGCAAGGCATACCATACGTCACACCTTAGGCTTGTGCCTGCTTTTTGGCCCTTCTGCGCAACGTCGCGAGGGCGGCCACAAAAGCCAAATAAGAAAAGAATTTCATGCGTTTCATTGCTCTGACAACCTTTAAAAATATATGAGCGTTGTACTACCCGTTCGGGTCCCATTCTCTCGCCACCCCTGTCTTCATCACCTGATGGTAGACTAGCCTTAAAAACGACCCCAGCCCTTGGAACGTGTGCCTTTGGGCACCTGTCTGTAAACAATTTTTATACCTTTTTTGCGCGCCCATTCTCTGGTAGCGGAACTGAGTCTGTTGTTGCGCAAGTTCAGGTATAAATTGGCAATGCTGGTACTGTTGATGGAGTGGTTGAGCACTGCCACCAATTGCGGAATAGCCTCATCATTGCCAATACTGATAAGAGCATTGACTGCATTCCAGGATTTCAGCCTATTAAAAGATTTTAGATCTTTATACAATACCCGTTTGATGGCAGGCCACAGTGCAACATCTTTCATCTTATCGCGTTGTCTTTGAGCGATCAGAAAATAAATGGTCTCGGTTTCTGTCTGGGGCACCCAGCCCAGCTTTATAAGAGCAGCAGCATTGGCCTTGCCGGCGTTCCAGTCAGCAAGGCGTGTGCTAAGAGGGGCAATCGCTGACGGATTCCCCAATTTACCCAGTGCTCTGGCTATACTTCTGCGTACATATCGATCTATATCGCCCAGTTTTGCAATCAACGGAGCAACGGCCCGTGGATCATTTATGGCAGCCAAAGCGTTGACAACATTTTTGCGATTTTCATGCTCCCGGTCGCTCAAAGCAGCGATGAGGGCAGGCACCGCGCGGGCATCCTTTATGGCTCCCAAAATTACGGCGGCATGTTTTCTGGTTCCCCCGTAAGGGTGTTTCAGGGCCACCATCAATGGCTCCACAGCAGCCGGACCAATGTTTGTAAGAGCTCTAATCACTGATTTGGGTTTCCAGGCTTGCAAGTTTTTAATCAGCGGATCAATTGCCCGGGCATCCTTTAAAGCGCCAAGTGCACCAATGGCCTGCTTTTTGCCCAGGCCGTCCAACGCAGCTATAAGGGGCTCTACGGCTCTGACATCATTGAGAGCGCCCAGCGCCCAGGCCGCATTGCCTGCAACGTTTTTTTCTTTATCACCAAGCGCAGCAATCAAAGCAGCTAACGCCCGGGTGTCTTTGAGAAAGCCCAAAGCCTGAGCGGCTTTGGCCCTGACGTCTGATTCTTGTCTCTGATACCTGGAAAGTTTACCCAATGTCTTATAGGCTTTGATGATTTCTTCCCGTTTTTCTTTGGATGGTGAAGCAACACCTTTTTCAGCTTTAATCACAACCCTGGCCTGTTTTTCTTCGCGCAAGGACTTGCGGGTTTGGGTTTTCTTCTCCAATACCGCAATCAAAGGCTCAACAGACCTCACATCTTTTAATCGCCCCAGAGCCATAATGGCATTTTTACGAAAGCGTGGATCATCTTCCTTTAACACTGCCAGTAAGGGTTCAACAGCTGATGCACCAAACTTACTAAGTGTGTTGATGAGAGTATCTAGATAGTATTTTTTTGCCCGCTTCAGTTCAGAGACTAACGGTTCAATTGCCGGCTCACCCATCGCTGTTAACTCAGAGATTGCCTTTTGTCTTACGTGCTTTTTAAAATTTCTCAGCAGTTTAATTTTTTTAAGCGCTGGCTCTTCCGGTGGGATGGTAAGCGGGCGAACTTCTGGTGTCGTACGTTCAGAAGTGCGCTGATTAAGTGAAGGGTCGGTGTAAATGGTATAGACAATTGTTGCGCACAGCAGTGCGATAGCACTAACTACGACAGGGGATAACTTGACGCTTTTCACTTAGGTAGCTGCCTCAACATTCACCAAAATATGAAATTTTTCATGTTTCCAGTATACAAATCTCACTCGGCCCCGGTCAAGGCGGCCGCCTGTCGCTTACCGGCGGCGTTGGTATGGGTCTCAATTGTGCCAAAAGCAGGTATTTGAACTCAGCAGCGTCAAGACACCGACATGAAACCGGGAAGTGCTTTTCAACACTCTGAATTAATGCCAACATGGCTCTTATTCATTTGGCGTTCAGCGTTTCTTTTCTGATCTCTACACTGTCTTACCTTTTAGCCAACAGCCTGATCCTGTATGTCGCAACGTATCATTTCCTCTGGCTCATCCGCGCCAATGAAAGGCATCGCCTGCATCGTTGCTGGCGGTCTTCTCCTCACATTGAACGATGCTGTATTGAAATGGCTCACAGGTGACTATTCTGTGGGTCAGATTATGTTTCTGCGCGGGCTGTTTGTTTTTATTCCGATTATGGTTCTGGTGCATCGGGCCGGGGGCGTGCAAGCACTTAAAGTGAACAGCGTTGGTGGACATGCGGTTCGCACAGTTCTGGTGATTACCGGCACCTTTTTATTCATTACCGGACTAAGGTATCTGCCGCTGGCAGATGCTATTACCATCACCTTTGCCGGTCCCTTGTTTGTCACAGCACTGGCAGCTCCCTTGCTGGGTGAAAATATACACTGGCGCCGATGGCTGGCGATTGGCATTGGCCTGATTGGGGTGATCGTCATTGTCCGCCCCGGTGGCAACATAGCCCAATGGGCTGCATTGTTACCACTGGCGGCCAGTCTGACCGGTGCCTGCCGTGACATTCTCACCCGGCATCTGTCGGGAAAGGAAACCTCCATTTCGATGCTATTTTACACCAGTCTGGGGGTAGCACTGGCGGGAGGGGCAACATCGGTTTTAGGCTGGCAATCCGTCACACTGCATGATTTTGGCCTGTTTGCGTTAAGTGGAATTTTGTTAAGCGGCGCCCACTATTTGATGATCGAAACCTACAAACATGCTGAAGCAGCCGTGGTCGCGCCGTTCAAATACGTCAGTATGGTGTGGGCTGTTATCCTCGGCCTGCTGATCTGGGGAGATTTTCCCGATCAATGGACATTTGTGGGCGCTGCCATCGTAATGGCCAGCGGCCTGTACATTCTCCATCGGGAAAACATCACAAAACGATAACCTGGCCGTCGGCGATGACGTTAACCATCTATTTTTAAACAGGTATTACGGACAGCAGCAAGCGACACAGAACAGAGGTATGTTAGAGGCCTGGGGAGCCATTCTGGTGTCGTTGAATTAAAAAACCGGGGTTTCGCGGTAGATACCCCAGACGGTTTTTAATTTTTCCACAATATCCCCCATCGTCGCCCCTTCCCGTACCAGTTCAATCGTCACCGGCATGATGTTTCGACTTTCATCCTGAGCAGTTTCAACCAGTTGCTCCAGCAACGATTGAATTCGGGCCTCATCGCGTTGTGCGCGAACACGTCTGGTTCTGGATATCTGTTTTTTGGCAGTTTCAAAATCATATGGATGGGTCTCGATTTTCACATCACTCTCATCGATCTGAAAACAGTTAACCCCGATAACCGGTTTATCACCCGATTGCCTTGCCAGGGCTGTCTCATAGGCAAAATCGGCAATGTGTTTTTGAAACCAGCCTTCCTCAATCAGCTTTATGGTGCCACCGCGCTCGTCTATTTCATCAAGCACCTCGAATATTTTTGTTTCATATTCATTTGTCAGGGCTTCAACATAATAGGAACCACCAAGAGGATCGACCACCTGGGTGACATTGGTTTCATCGG
>JAJRUN010000097.1 GCA_024277755.1 Gammaproteobacteria bacterium
CTTCTCTTTTCAAGCCTTAACCTTTTCCTCATCTCGCTGGTAAGCCTTATAAAGAGGCTTTTGTGGAGGCGTGCCGAGCTTTCGCAGAAGTCGCCCCACAGACATTTCGCTGAGCCTGACATCGAACCGGTTTCGTATCAGCTCACGAATCATTGAGCGAGTCCACAATGCAAATTCAAAATCCAGTTGCAGTGGATTTTTGGAGGTGATGATCTGATAGAGCTGTGGCCATTGTGATTTCCTCTATGACTTTATCCTAATTTTTACCTCTGGATAAATACTTCATTTTGATATCTATCCCAACAAGCAAGTCGCCCGGATGCAGCGTGGCGTAATCCGGGGGCTTATTCCCGGATTATTATTTCGTTACATCCGGGCTACGGTTTGTTTTCATTGCGCTGATAAAAGCTTTCGGCCTGCCATGGGTCAGGTTCATTTAAGGCGGTTTGGATGGTTGTTTGTTGAATGTGTTTTATGGCGTGTTCAACTTTGTTTTTCAGTTCTGTTTCTGGTTGTTTTTCGCTGCTGTAACAATAACGCTGCAAGGCTTTGATTGCTTCTGGCACGGTGCTGTCATTCGTTTCTTGTGCTGACCATTGTCGCAGTCCTTGTTCCAGTGTTTGGCTGCCCATGGCCTGCAATAATTTTTGTTGCAGTGGGTGGCGTGTGTCTTTGGTTTTTATTGTGGCGGTGTCTACAGGTTTTGTTTGTGGTGATTGAGTATTCTTTTTACGCCACAGTTTTGTCAGTGTGGTTAGCCATAGCAGGGTCATGATGGCGGTGGCGAATTGCCATGTCCAGGCTGGCTGGTTTTGTTGTGTGTCTGTTTGGCTGTTGATCGCGCTGTCGGTGATAGCCTTGGGTTGTGGTATCGCATTGGCGGCAACAGTTATTTTTTTGCCCGGTAATCCCACCAGTGCTGCTTTGCCTGTGTCGGGGTCGAAGTAGGGCACATGGATTGCTGGCAGTTCAAATTCACCGGCGTGCAGTGGCATGATCGAGAGTGTGTAATCGGCTGCGTCGATGATGCCGTTGCTGCTTAGTTGTGTGTGATAACGGGCGGGGTCGGGATAGAGTTTGAGTCCTTGGGGGAGGGTAATGCCGGGCAATAATTTGGGCAGTGTTGTGACGGCGATGGGTGCTTGTAGGGTGAGTGTCCAGGCGGTCAGTTCGTGCTGTTTGAAATCTGTTGGCAGGGGTTCGGCGGTGAGTGTTGGTTTGCCGATGATGATGTTGGCTGGCAGTCCGGCTGGCAGTGCTTTCACGTCAATGTTGATGCGTTGATGTGGCAGGCGCAGTTTGTTGCCTGTTTTGGTGACTACCCAGATGTCTGGCAGTTGCACGGTGAATGTACCGGTTTGATCGGGGAACACAGCCCAGGCGATGCGTTCTATTTCGTAGTCGATGCCCTGGTGTTTTTCAATGCGACTTTGTTGTGGCATCTTCCAGTTGGGCAGTAGTTCGATCTGTGTGGGTTCGGTTTCAAGGTTGCTGCCCAGTGAAGCGGATGCCAGTTCGACGCGGTGATAGAGATCGAGCCAGGCCACTACCTGTTGTCCGGTCCAGGCTGAGTTCAGGTTGCTGCCGCTGCGGACAAATACCTCTGCTGTGGCGGTCTCTGTTTTTAGAACTTCAATGTTGATGCGGTTGGATTTCAGGCCGTCGATCTCGAAACTTGGAATGGTGAGATTGCCGCTGTGCTTGGGGAACAGTTCCACCTTGATTTCAGAGGTGGCGCGGCCTTTGCCCAGATAGATGTTGTAGTTGCTGCTGGCCTCGGGGCGGCCAAGGTCAAAATCGTTGCTTAGGCGGCTGAGGTCAATGTTGGCATCGACACCTTCGGCGCGCAGGCGGGTGTCGCTGTTTTTGAGTGACAGGCTGAACAGCAGCGGCTCGTTGATGTGCAGCTGGTGGCGGTCTACGCTGGCGCTGAATTCCGCTGCCCAGACCGAGAGTGATACCAGGCTGCCAATTATGATCAGTGTCAGCTTTACCATGGTTTTTCCTCTACCCGGCCCAGGGCGCGTTTGTCTTCGATTTCGAAACGACGTTGCAGCATGGTCTGGTTGTCTTCCTTCAGGTTTTGATATTGCTGCCAGGCCCGGCTGGGAGGCAGCTCGGCGTGGTCTGGCATCTGACGCCACTGTGCCAGACTTTGGCTCAGGCTGGCGTCCTGCTTTTCACGCTGACCTGCTTCGTTGCCTTCCGCCTTGCTGAGGCGGATTTGTTGTTGGCTTTGACCAGCCAGGGGTGAAGAGCTGCTTTCGCCACCTGCGCCGGTGTCGATTTGATCCTGTGCCTGGTGTTGGCCGGGGCGTGGCTGCTCCTGATTGGCTGCTTTTTGCCCGCCCCATTGCTGTTTGGCCTTGTTGAGCAGGGTCAGGTTGTGGCTGGCACGGGAATAGCTGCCGCGCAGCGTCACAGCCAGTTCAAAGGCGGCGATGGCTTGATCCAGTTGTTGCAGTTGGCTGAGGGTGTTGCCCTGATTGTAGGCGGCGCGGGCCTTGGCATCATTGTCGCTGGTCAGTCTGTATGCCTGTTCAAAGGCGGTGAGGGCTCGTTGCCATTGCCCCAGGCGGTAGGCGGCTGCCCCCTGGCCCATGAGTCCGGTGTAATTATCGAGTTGGCTGTAAGTTTCAAGTGCGCCCTGATTGTCGTTGTTTTTTAGTTGAATCAGTCCCTTATCTTCGTCCCAGGGGGCTGCGTCGGCCGGGTTTATATTCATAAGAAAGACTCCAGCCAGAATAATCACTAGCCCTTGGGGCTGTGTCAGTGCCTGCCAAAACAGGATTAACAGCGCCAACAGAATTAGTATTGGAAACAGCTGCTGGCCTGTTTGTGTTTGAATTTCGCTTTGGTAACGGCTCTGTTGCAGTTGGCTGATTTCACTGTTGATTGCTGGCCAGACCGCTGGATTGAGGTCAAGGTACTGGCCGCCGCCAGCCTGCGCCAGTTGCTCAAGCGTGGCGCGTTGCAGTTGTGAGGTGAATATCTTGCTCTGCTGGCGTACCAGTCGGCCACCCGCCAGCGGCACTGGCCCGCCTGACAGGGTGCCCACGCCGAGGCTGATGAGTTTGTGACCGGCTTTGTTCAGGTCGCTGGCGGCGTGCAGGGCCTCGGGGTCGTGGATCTCGCCGTCGCTGACCAGTAGTACCAGACCGCCAGTGGAGTCGTCTGTGGTCAGATTTTCGCGCGCCAGCCGCAGGGCCCTGCCAAGGTTGGAACCGGCGATATAGGCCAGTGATGGGTCTAGCTGTTGCAGGAAGTGGCGGAATGCCTGTTGGTCATGGCTGAGTGGCAGCACGGTGTAGGCATTGGCGGAATAGGCGATTAGTGCCAGCCGGTGTGGCTCCAGTGAGTGGCTGAAATCGGTGAGCAGTTTTTTGGCCCGTTCCAGGCGGCTGGGACTGACGTCTGCCACCGCCATCGACGGTGAAATATCGACAATGACGACGATGTTGGCGGCCAGGGTGTCGATCTGTTGCTGGTCTGCTTTGCTTAGAAATGGCCCGGCCAGAGCAGTGCAGAGCAAGATCCAGATCAGCAGCAGGTGGCTCAGGCCTTGCCTGCCTGCTTGCAGCGGTGCGCTTAGCACCTGTGCCCACAGGTGGCGCTGAATGAATTGTGCCAGTTGCGGCTGACGGTTGTTGCCGGGGTTGAACCACAGCAGCGCCAGCGGTGCCAGCGCCAGCAATAACCAGCCGGGATTGAGCCACTGCAGTGAACTCATGCCATCACCTCGCGACTGCGTTGCCATTGGTTCAGGGTCAGCAGAGTCAGCCCTGCCAACAGGGGCAGCAGATACCATTCGCTGGGCGGGGTGTTTTGCTGTGCCAGCGAAACCGTTTCACTTTTTTCGATGTCGCTGATGATGTTGTGCAGGCCCTGGGTATCACCGGCGCGGAAATACCGGCCGCCGGTTTCGTCTGCCAGTTGTTGCAGCAGTGCTTCATCCAGCGGCACTTCAATAAAATCAGGTTTTTCCACCGGACCACGCTGAAACAGCACCTTGCCGGGGTTGCCGACACCGATGCTGTAGATTTTGACTTTAAACAGTTTGGCCATTGCCAGGGCGTTGAGGGGGTGGATTTCGCCAGCGGTGTTGCTGCCGTCGGTGAGCAGGATCAGGTTGCGTGATTCTCCCGGCAGTTGTTCCAGCCGTTTTACCCCCAGGGCGATAGCCTGACCGAGGGCGGTTTTTTGCCCGGCCATGCCCTGGTCGATGTCTTGGGTCAGGCGCTGAATCAGGTTCAGGTCAGTTGTCATGGGGGCGAGGGTGTAGGCATCGTCGGCAAACACGATCAGACCGATGCGGTCGCCGTGGCGCTGCTCAATAAACTGCTGGATCACTTGTTTGACCGTGTCGAGGCGGTTGACGGCCTGACCGTTGATGAAAAAGTCCTGCGCCTTCATCGAGCTGGAAATATCAATCGCCAGCATGAAGTTGCGGCCCTGATGTTCGTCGTCGGCCAGCCATTGTGGTCGGGTCAGGGCCAGCAGCAACAGGCAGCAGCCGACCAGCCATAGCCAGGGCAGGCTGCGCTTGCGACCCTGCTGGCTGAGGCTGGCCAGAAGGGCGGCCTGGGGGTGGTAAAGCGCGGTGGTTTGGGCGGGCTGTTGTTGGCGTTGCTGTGCCAGCCACCAGAAAACAAATGGCAGCGGCAGGGCTAGCAGCCAGATGGGGGTGGCCAGGCTTAACATGCCGGACGCGCCTGTTTGAGCCAGCGGTGGATGGTGGTAAAGGTTTCTTCTGTTAAGTGTAAATTGCTGTCAGCCTGATAACGCAACTGCTGCAACAGCTTGATGGTTGCCTGCCATTGTGGCTGTTGATCGCCTAGATGTTCAGGGCTGCGCTGGTGGAGCTGTGTCAGGTTGAGTCCCAGACGCAACACGGTGGCGAGCTGGTAGGCAGCGGCGCGCTGATCCAGTTGGCCGCTTTGCCATTGCATTCGGATTTGCCTGAGGCGTTGCGGGGCTTCATCAGTCAGTGTCAGGTTGTGTTTGGATTGGCGCTGCTGGCGGATGAGCAGGGCAGTCAGCAGCAGGACAGCCACAATGCCTGAAACAGTCCAGACCAGTGGCCACCAGTCGGGTTCCGGTGGCAGTTCGATGCCAGCCAGTTGCTGTGTCAGTTGTTTGAGCTGCTGGTCGTTCATAAGGCCTGAGCCAGCGGGGCGATGATGTCGGCATCGGTGTAGAGGTGGTGGTGTTGCACACCGCTGTGACGAAACAGTTGTTGCAGCTGGTTCTGTTTGTCGGCCATGCTGGTGGCGTATTGCTGTCTTAGCTGGGGGTTGTCGGTGTCGATAACCAGCTCGCTGCCGTCAAAGGGTGAGCGGATGCGCAGTTTGCCCACGGCTGTCAGTTGTTGTTCGCCCTGGTCGATGATTTGCAGTGCGTTCAGGTTGTGCCACTCGGCCAGTTGCGTCAGCGCCGGTTGTAATTCCCGAGACCAGTGCTGGAAGTCGCTGATCAGATAAATGGTGTCGTGACGCTGGGCCAGTTGTTGCAGTTGCTTGATTGCCTGGGCCGGGTTGGCCGGGTGGTAATTATGGCCGGGGTGGTGATTGATCTGGCCGATCATTGCCAGTGTCTGATCCAGCCGGGTGGCGGGTTGGAAAAACCGGTTTTTCTGGCTGGTAAGTATGCCGCCGATCTCGGCTCCCTGGCGCAGGGCAGCAAAGCAGATCAGGGCGCTGGCGCGGCTGGCAACGGTGGCCTTGAGTTCGCCGCGGGTGGCAAAGGCCATGCCCGGGTGTTGTTCAACTAATAATAGAATCCGCTGGCGGCGTTCGGCGCGGAAGACCTTGCTGATGGGGCGGCCGCTACGGGCAGTGGTGCGCCAGGCGATGTGGCGCACATCATCGCCGATCTGGTAGGGGCGCAGGTCTTCCAGTTCCAGTCCGGCACCGCGTTGCAGTGATAACTGGGCGCCGCTGAGTTGGCTGGTGCCGTGGGCGTGATAGCCGGGCAGGCGTTGCGCCTGAAAGCGCAACAATTCTAATTCACTGGCAGAGAGAAGAGCCTCGGTGGTCATTAGGGGACGGGAACGACATCGATCAGTTGCTGGATGATTTGGCGGGCGGTAATGCCTTCGGCGCGGGCGGCAAAGCTGAGGCCGATGCGGTGATTCAACACATCGTAGGCCAGATCAATAATGTCGGCGGGTTCAACGAAGTCGCGCTGGCGCAGATAGGCCTGCGCCTTGGCACAACGGACCAGCGCAAGGGTGGCGCGTGGTGAGGCGCCGTAGGCCAGCCACTCTTTGGCCTCGGGAATCCAGCTGCCGGGGTTGCGGCTGGCGTTGACCAGCATGACGATGTAACGTTGCAACATCTCGTCGATAAAGATGTGGTTGACCTCGTGACGGGCCGCCATGATTTCAGTCGGGGTAAGCACTGCCTGGCGGCTCTGTTGATCGCCGTTTTGCAGTTTTTCGGTTTCGCGTTTGAGAATTTCAAGTTCATCGTCCGGCTGTGGGTAGCCCAGTTCGATCTTCATGATAAATCGATCCAGCTGGGCTTCAGGCAGCGGGTAGGTGCCTTCATGCTCAAGCGGGTTCTGGGTGGCGATGACCTGGAAGATTTCCGGCAGTTTGCGTGTCACCCCGGCGGTGCTGACCTGGCGTTCCTGCATTGCCTCCAGCAGGGCCGATTGTACCTTGGGCGGGGCGCGGTTGATTTCGTCTGCCAGCACGATTTCATTAAAGATTGGCCCTTCGATGAATTTAAATTTGCCCTCTTGTGCCAGAAAGATATCGGCACCAGTGATGTCGCCCGGAATCAAGTCCGGGGTGAACTGGATGCGGCGAAATTTGAGTGCCATGCCGTTGGCCAGGGTGTGGACAGCGGTGGTTTTGGCCAGGCCGGGCAGGCCTTCCAACAGCAGATGGCCATCGGCCAGCAGGCCAATCAGCAGGCGTTCGATGAGTTGGCTCTGGCCGACAATGGTGTGTTGGATATGTTGTCGCAGAGTGGCCAGTTTGTGACTGTGATTGGTATTTATGGTGCTGGCTGTTGGTTCCGTCATTGGTTTCTACTGGTGGTTAGGGCCGGGATCGCGCTATTATCAGCCGCTCAATTTTGTGTGCAAATAGTAACACGATCAATCGTCTCGGGCTTTGCCGGGGCATGGGTAGGGCGCGATGGTGAATCAGGTAAATTCAGAAGGGCTGCGAGTCATCAGGCTGGTGGTGGCTGTGTTGTTGGTATTGGTGCTGGCGGGCGGTTTAGCGACATTGGGCTTGCAGCAGCCGGATGAGAGGTCGTCGCTGCAAAAAGAGCTTGAGGTGATCGGTAATAGTATCGGTATGCGTCTGGTGAAGTTGCCAGCAGGTCGTTTTGTGATGGGCGACGATGCCCCGGGGCGTGCCCCGGCCCATGATGTTGAGGTGCGCTCTTTCTATATGGCTGCCCATGAGGTGACTCAGGCGCAGTGGCAGGCGGTGATGGGCTTTAACCCTAGTCACTATAAAGACCCGCGTCGGCCGGTGGAAAATGTGACCTGGCTGGAAACGCAGGGCTTTCTTGAAGAGTTGAATCGAATCGAGGGAGCGAGTAAGTATCGCCTGCCGACTGAAGCAGAATGGGAGTATGCCGCTCGAGCGGGCAGTAAAGGGGCGTATTTTTTCGGTGACGATGTGGGTCAGTTATCTCGTTATGCCTGGTTTGGTGCTAATAGCCGGATTGGTACTCGGGCGGTAGGTCGCGGCCAGCCTAATTTGTGGGGTTTGTACGATATGTATGGCAATGTCTGGGAGTGGGTGCAGGATTGCTGGCATGACGATTATACCGGTGCGCCTTCCGATAGTCGGGTTTGGGGTGGCGGTGATTGTAGTCAGCGGGTGTTGCGTGGTGGTGGTTGGGCCAATCGGGCGAATTATCTTGGTTCTGCTGTGCGTGGCACCTATGAGGCTAAGTTTGAAGACAGTAGCAATGGTTTTCGGGTGGTGCTGGGGCGTTGATTGCTGCTTTGCTCGGGTGGTCTTTGTTAGGTCTGAAACAGGCGTTATATCCCTACTGATTTGTTGAGTATTTAGGTGGGGTTATGCTCCGGGACAATCGTTCGCTTTGATGTATAATCGACGGTCTTTTGGGTTTCAGGTCGAAGTGAAGCGTCTTTTTTAATGCTTAATATTGTCAATTTAGAATGTGTTCGTGGAGACAGGCAGCTGTTTTCGGGGCTGTCTTTTTCTCTTGAAGAAGGTAGTTTGTTGCACGTTCATGGCGCTAATGGCAGTGGTAAGACGACGCTGTTGCGCGCTATTGCCGGACTGGTATTGCCGGAAGACGGTGCGGTTGAGTGGGGTGGCAAGCCGGCTCGCAAGTTGAGTGAGGACTTTAATCGCGAACTGATTTATATGGGGCATCACTATGGCCTTAAGTTTGAATTGACGGCTTATGAAAATCTGCGTGTCTTTGCCCGGTTGAGTGGTTTTGATATCAGCGAACGCTCGGTGGAGCTGGCCTTGAAGAGCATGGGGCTGGCGCGTTGTTTTGAACTTCCGGTCAAGGTGTTGTCTCAAGGACAGAAGAAACGGGTTTCTTTGGCGCGATTATTGTTGCAGCGCTCTCGGCTGTGGATTTTGGATGAGCCGTTTGTGGCCCTGGATGTGGCCGGGGTGAGCATGTTGCTGGAGATGATTAAAGAGCATGTTGCTGATGGTGGAATGGTGATTTTGACCACTCACCAGGAAGTCGATGTTGAAGTGGGTAAGCTGCAACACCTTCATTTGGGCGAGCACTGATGTTTGCGGCTTTAAAATGTATCATTGCCCGTGATCTGACTCTGGCCCTGCGCCATCGCTCGGATGTGCTGACGACGGTGTTCTTTTTTATCATCGTTGTCAGTTTGTTTCCGCTTGGGGTGGGGCCGGAGACTGACTTGCTGCGTTCCATGGCTGCCGGGGTGGTGTGGGTGTCCGCTTTGCTGGCTTCGATGCTGTCGCTGAGTCGCCTGTTTGCGGATGATTTTAACGACGGTACTTTGGAGCAGTTGCTGCTGACGCCGCAGCCATTGGCGTTAATCGTGTTTGGCAAGATATTGGCTCACTGGATTATTTCCGGTCTGCCTTTGGTGCTGATTGCGCCGCTGCTGGGGCTGCAATTTGGGCTTGGCGGTGATGCTTTGATGATGTTGGTGCTGACTCTATTATTGGGTACGCCGGTGCTGAGCCTGATTGGCGCCATTGGCGCAGCACTTACGCTGGGGTTGCGTGGTGGTGGCGTATTGGTGTCGCTGCTGGTGTTGCCCCTATATATACCAGTGCTGATTTTTGGTGCTGGCGGGGTTGAAGCAACGGTCTCGGGTATGGGGGCGGAAGGCCATTTGTCATTGTTGGGGGCGATGCTGATTCTGTCTTTGTTGCTGGCGCCTTTGGCCTCGGCAGCAGCGTTGAGAATCTCGGTTGAATAGCCTTGATGTCAGCATTGATGCAAGAACCTTATTTTAAGAACAACATTAACAACGAAGTATTGCGATGAATCTGTTTAAATATTCTGCACCATCGATCTTCTACCCGCTGGCCGGTCGGTTGGCGACTGGTTTTGCGATTGCCGCAGTATTGTTGCTGGCGATTGGCCTCTATATGAGCTTTTTCGTTGCGCCGACGGATTACAAACAGGGTGAGGGCTATCGCATCATGTTTATTCATGTGCCGGCGGCGTGGATGTCTATGTTTATTTATCTCGTTATGGCGGCCTGGGCTGCTGCTGGCATGATCTGGCGTACTCGCCTGTCATCAATGATGGCCTCAGCGCTGGCGCCTACCGGTGCCATGTTCACCTTTATCGCTCTGTGGACGGGGGCCTTGTGGGGCAAGCCAATGTGGGGTGCTTGGTGGGTCTGGGATGCACGCCTGACCTCTGAGCTGATCCTGTTGTTTCTCTATATTGGCTACATGGCTATGGAATCGGCGATTGATGATCCGCGCCGTGCGGCCCGGGCCTGTGGCTTGCTGGCGCTGGTGGGGGTGATTAATATTCCTATCATCTATTACTCGGTTAAGTGGTGGAATACCCTGCATCAGGGGGCTTCGATCAAGATGAGTGAATCGGGTGGCATTGAGAGCAGTATGACGGAGATCATGCTCTGGACCATGTTGATCATGACGTTTGCCTGCTGGTTCTACACCATTGCTGTGGCGTTGACTCGGGTGCGCAGTATTATTCTTGAGCGTGAAAGCAAAACGGTTTGGGTGAAAGAGATGTTGCAGCAAGGGGAGAAATAAGATGGCTGAATGGCTTGCTATGGGCGGTCATGGTTTTTATATCTGGGGGTCGTACGGTGTTACTGCCCTGTTCATGATTGTTGAAACGATTTTAGTTATACGGCATAAGCGAACTTTATTGCAGCGTCTGGGTCGTATGATGCGTATGAATTCTGAGGTGGAATAGATGAAGGCTAGGTATAAGCGCATGATGTTTATCGTGCTTGGTTTGGTGGCGGTGACAGCCATTGCTGCACTGATACTGAATGCATTGCAGAGCAATATAAATCACTTTTTCAGTCCCACTGAAGTGGTGGCTAATGAGGCCCCTAAAGATCGCACCTTTCGCTTGGGTGGCCTGGTTGAGGTCGATAGCGTCAAACGTGAAGATGATGGCTTGACCGTGCACTTTAATGTCACCGATAACGCGGAAGTGGTGACAGTGAAATATACCGGTATCCTGCCTGACCTGTTCAGTGAAGGTCAGGGGGTTGTGGCTCAGGGCAAGCTGGGGGCGGGAGGCATCTTTGAGGCCGAAGAGGTGTTGGCTAAACATGATGAAACCTATATGCCGCCTGAAGTGGCTGATGCGCTTGAAAAGGCAGAGGCAGAGGCTGCTGCACAAGGAGCTGCACAATGATTCCTGAGATTGGTCAATTTGCCCTGATTGTTGCGCTTTGCCTTGCCATTGTACAGGGCATATTTCCCATTCTTGGTGCGCAGCTGAACATTCGCCCCTGGATGGCTATGGCTCGGCCAGTGGCCCAGGGGCAGTTTATCTTTGTTGCTATCTCGTTTGCCTGCCTGGTCTATACCTTTGTTACTGATGATTATTCGGTGCTTTACACCGCCTCTCATTCTAATTCGCTGCTGCCGGTTCAGTATAAGGTTGCCGGTGTCTGGGGCGGGCATGAAGGCTCGTTGTTGCTGTGGGCGATGATGTTGGGGTTGTGGACATTCCTGGTGTCTATCTTCAGTAAAAACCTGCCTGATGAAATGGTGGCTCGTGTGCTGGGTGTGCTGGGCCTGATTGCGGTTGGTTTTCTGTTGTTTCTGTTGTTGACGTCTAATCCGTTTGAACGTCTGATCCCTGCGGCCCCTGACGGTCGTGATTTGAATCCATTGTTGCAGGATTTTGGCCTGATTATCCATCCGCCTATGTTGTATATGGGTTACGTTGGTTTTTCTGTTGCCTTTGCCTTTGCAATTGCAGCCTTGATGGGCGGCCGCCTGGACGCTGCCTGGGCACGCTGGTCGCGTCCCTGGACAATTATTGCCTGGTCGTTTCTGGGGGGCGGTATTGGTCTTGGTTCGTGGTGGGCTTATTACGAGCTTGGCTGGGGTGGCTGGTGGTTTTGGGATCCGGTTGAAAATGCCTCGTTGATGCCTTGGCTGGTGGGTACTGCTTTGATTCATTCCTTGGCTGTCACCGAGAAACGCGGTGGTTTTAAAAGCTGGACAGTATTGTTGGCAATTATTGCCTTCTCTTTGAGTTTGCTGGGGACCTTCCTAGTGCGTTCAGGGGTGATTACTTCGGTACATGCCTTTGCTACAGACCCGGAGCGTGGCACATTTATTTTAGGTTTCCTGTTTCTTGTGGTGGTAAGCTCGCTGTTGTTGTTTGCTTGGCGTGCACCCAAAATTGGCCAGGGTGGCAAGTTTGACCTGGTGTCGAAAGAGACTATGTTGCTGGCCAATAATGTCATTTTGACAGTTATCTCGGCGGCAGTGTTGCTGGGTACTGTTTATCCCATCATTATTGAAACGCTGGCCTCGCTAGGTATCGTTGAGGCGACCAACAAGGTTTCAGTTGGTGCACCATATTTTAATGCCATCTTTGTGCCATTGCTGGTGCCGTTGGTGTTCCTGGTTGGGATGGGACCTGTTGCCCGTTGGAAGAAGGCGGATATGCCTGACATGTTAAGGCAACTGCGTTGGGCCTTTATTGCCAGTGCGATTGTAGCGGTTGTGGTGCCCTTTCTGATGGGGGGTTGGTCATGGATGGCTGCGCTGGGTATGGTGTTGGCCGCCTGGATTTTGACCACCGCTGCTTACAGTGTTCGGCAGCGCTTCAAAGCGACAAATACCGAGCTGCCTTGGGGGCATCGACTTAATTCTATTCCGCGCAGTTTTTACGGCATGCATATTGCTCACATTGGCGTGGCAATTTGCATTGTCGGCGGCACTATGGTGTCTAATTACATGTCTGATAAAGATGTGCGCATGGATATCGGTGACACGGTTACGGTGGGTGGTTATACCTTTCGCTTTGATGGCGTAATCGAGACTAAGGGGCCGAATTTTACGGCTAACCAGGGCTTGATTCAGGTGCTGCAGGATGGCCATGAGCTGATGGTTCTGCGTCCTGAGAAGCGTGTGTACACCGTTCAAACCATGCCCATGACTGAGGCGGCTATTGACCCAAATATCTGGCGTGATCTCTATGTTTCTCTTGGTGAACCCGTGAGTGGTGGCGCCTGGAGTGTGCGTGTTTATCACAAGCCGTTTGTGTCCTGGCTCTGGGCCGGTGCAATTTTGATGGCGTTAGGTGGTGTTGTGGCGATGACCGATAGGCGTTATCGGGTGATGGCGCGCAGGGAAATAAAGGCTAAATCTGAAGCAGATACGGTAACGCCGAAGATGGCAACGGAGAAGGCGTAACAATGAGACTTAAATTTTTATTGCCTTTGTTTATCTTTGTGGTGATGGCCGGTTTTTTGTGGAAGGGGCTGAGCCTGAACCCAAGTGATGTGCCGTCACCGCTGGTAGGTAAACCAGCGCCGCAGTTTGAATTGAGTCAGTTGCATCAGCCTGAGCAGACAATTAGTCGTGACAGTAATCTGGGCAAGGTCTGGTTGTTGAATGTCTGGGCTTCATGGTGTGTCTCGTGTCGTCAGGAGCATCCTGTGTTTATGCAATTGTCGCGCATGGGTGAAGTGCCTGTCTATGGCTTGAATTACAAGGATGAGCGCGAGGATGCGGTTAAGTGGTTGAAGGATTTTGGCAACCCTTACACCATCAGTGCTCACGATTACAACGGCCGGGTTGGCGTTGATTATGGTGTTTATGGCGTGCCGGAAACCTATGTGATCGATAAGCAGGGCGTGATTCGATATAAGCACACTGGCCCGGTTTCAGCGCAGGCTTTGCGGGAAACCATTCTGCCCCTGGTTAGAGAGTTGAAGAAAGGCTAATGAAAAAGATTCTTTTATCGGCACTGCTGTGCCTGTTGTTGCCGCTGTCATATCAGCTTCAGGCGAAAGAGGCGGTATATACGACTGGTGCGCCAGAAATTCATGGTCGGGTGATGGGTGTGTCGGAAGAGTTGCGTTGTCTGGTTTGTCAGGGGCAATCACTGGCGGATTCCAATTCCGACTTTGCCAAGGATATGCGGGCGCAGATCCAGGAGATGATGGAAGGCGGGATGAGTGATCGTCAGGTGGTGGATTTTATGGTCGTGCGCTATGGCGATTATGTCCGTTATCGCCCACCGTTCAAAGCGAGCACCATTTTGTTGTGGTTCGGGCCTTTTATTTTGCTGGGTGTTGGGGTGGCTGTGTTGTACGCCAATGTCCTGCGTCGTGGTAAACAGATTAATGAAACACCGCTCACAGAAGAACAACAGCGCCGTGCCGCGGAACTGTTGAAGAAAGATTCAGGAGAGAATAAGGCATGACGGTATTTTGGCTTGTGGCTGTGTCCCTGTTGGGCGCGGCGTTGTTGTTTATTGTCCCGCCTTTGTTTCTGCGCAAGAAGAATTCCGCCGACATTGAGCACCGCTTGGTCAATATTACAATCTATCAAAATCAGTTGGAAGAGCTGGATATAGATCTGGCTGCGGGTGATGTCAGTCAGGAGCAGTTTGATAAGAGTCGCCAGGAAATTGAACGTCGCGTGCTGGAAGATACGGCGGCGGCTGAACAGGGTGAGGGCAAGTCTGGCAAGGGCTTGAGTATCACGACTGCGGTGATCGTTGCTGTCGCGGTGCCGCTGGCGAGTTTGCTTCTGTATAACAAGCTGGGGAATCCCGCAGCTATTGATCCACAGGTGCAGATGGCTCAGCCTGAGGCTTCGCCGCATGGTGATGAGAGCAACATCGAACAGCAGATTGAAATGATGGTGTCGAAGCTTGCGCAGCGTCTACAAGAAAATCCACAGGATCTGGAAGGCTGGGTGATGCTGGGACGTTCAATGTCGGTGCTTGGCCGTTATGAAGAAGCGATGATGGCCTATGAACGTGCGGTGCAGTTTGCCGGTGATGATGCCTCGGTGCTGAC
>JAJRUN010000098.1 GCA_024277755.1 Gammaproteobacteria bacterium
CAGGTACCATCCCCTGACAACGACTGACCAGCGGGATGCTGTTCGGAAGGATCGGCCTGAATGATGCTGTATTGCAAGGGTCTCAAATTCATACCTAAGGCACTTCGTGGGGCAGGCTCTGTCTCGGCACTAATTTTAGTATTTTCCAATTAACAAATGAGTGATTGATATCTTGTAGGTAACGAAAACGCTGGCATTCCAACCGGGCGGTTCTGGCTCTGTTATTGTTTGGCTCCAGAGAGCATTTTCCGATGCGATCTGAACGCAGTTTGAGCGGTCGTTGGTAGAAAATGATCTGTTCGATCTGCTCTTTTACGTCGTTAGTCAGGATGTTGTTACTGTTTCTCTGCTGTTGCCAGATGAGATTCAGTTCATCGCGGTACATCTGGCGGTCAGTTCGCAGATGTCCTTCCTCGCGAGAGCGGTTACGTTTGCAGTCATGGTGGCCGAGGCTGGCAAGGTATTCGCCCAGTGTTCTACATTCTGCCGCTTGAATCGTGTTATGTAGCTCGCTGATATCCCGTTTGAAGGCTGTCTCTTCTTTGGCTCGTTCTGAATCGCTACCATCTTTGTTCTCTAGTTCAGTCAGGGCCTCCTGCACATCGGGGTCGTCCACCATGTCGCCTAGCAGGGTTTTGCGGTTACTGAGAAAACCGCGCCGTTGTACCAGGTGAAGCAGTACGCGTCCCATCTCATGAGGTAACAAGGGGTGGTCAAGCCCTTTGGCGCGTAGTTGGTAGGGGTCACCCAGACTGTTGAGGATGGTTTCGGGCTGGGTATGGCTATGTATCTCCTGAGGCAGCAGGCCCAATTTAACCAGATAGTTGAGCATGCGTTTTTTACGCCGGGCGCGGCGTTGTACTACGCGGCGAGCAAGCCGGGCATCGCGGCGTTTAACATTCTTTGGGGTGGGTGTTTTCTCTTCGACAGCTTTAGTGAATATGCGGCTACCGAGATCAGTGATCCCGCTAGGTTTACCGTTATTGGCCTCTAACAGCGCCCAGCCGATGGAGTTTGTGCCTAGATCAATCCCTAGAATTTTTTGCTTGTTCAATGTTGACCCCCCAGCCTATAATTTGCTTCAGTGTAACCGACTAAGGTCTATTGATTTGCTTTTCATACCAATGAAATAGTTATTTCGTAGGCAACGCTTCTACGCGACCATGGCCCTCCCAGTGGGGGCTTGTTTTCTTCCTTGATTCCTTTCTCTATTTTTATGTCTTGCGTTTGTATCCATTGGTTTCATTGCTATTAAAAATGGCCGGTTTTTTTGAGCCTGTTGTCTTGCTCTGAGTTGGTTGTGTTATTTTTGGGGTAAGCCTTAAGTTTGTAGAGGGTTTGTTTTAGTGAACTTTTACAGAGGCAAACCTAAAGTAAAGCTTTAAGTCGCTCCGCCAACATTTTGATTCCAAAATCGATTGTTTTTGAGCCGGTTTTAAATCTTCTCCCACCTTGTGGTTACATCACCTAAGTTATTGTCCTGAAAGAAAGAATTGCCATTTTGAGGTGGCCTGTTTTGCTTGCATTGGCAACTTTAAATACCTATAGTGTCAAGAAGTGGGTAAAAGTGGTCGATAGTGGGTTGAGGTTGCTTTAAAGCACCAAAGGGAGAAAGCTGTTGTTCAAAGGCGTAAGCCCAATCAATGTTGATGCCAAGGGTCGCATGGCGATGCCGGCCAAATATCGCGAGCGCTTGCGGGAGCTTTGCGACGGTCGTTTGGTGTTGACGGTTGATTTTAGTGGTTGCCTGATGCTTTTTCCTGAAGGTGATTGGGAGCAGCTTGAACGCAAGCTGGCGCGTCTGCCTGATCTGAACCCTAAAGCCCGTAGCCTGAAGCGTTTGTTGATGGGTTATGCCAGTGAGTGTGAGCTTGATGGTAATGGCCGTATTTTGCTGCCGAGCGTGTTGCGTGAGTATGCCGGGCTGGAAAAACACATTGTGCTGGTGGGGCAGGGTAATAAGTTTGAAATTTGGGACGAGGCGACTTGGAACGGTAGCCGTGATGAGTGGCTGGCAGAAGTGACCTCTGGTGAGGGTGAGCTGCCAGAAGAATTGGAGAATTTGTCGTTTTGAACGGCGAGAGCGTGGATTTTAGTCATCGTCCGGTATTGCTGGATGAGTGTCTGCAGGCGTTGCAGATCAAACCTGATGGCATCTATGTGGATGCCACCTTTGGTCGTGGCGGTCACGCAGCGGCGATTTTGGCGCGACTCGGGCCGGCCGGCCGGTTGCTGGGTCTGGACAAGGACCCGCAGGCAATTGCAGAGGCGCAACAAACATTCGGGGCTGAGCCCCGTTTTAGTATCCATCACGGCAGTTTTTCTGAGATGACGCAGGTGCTGGCTGAGCAGGGGCTATTGGGCAAGGTTGACGGTGTGTTGATGGACCTGGGGGTTTCGTCACCACAGCTGGATGATGCTGAACGTGGTTTTAGCTTTATGCGTGACGGGCCTTTGGATATGCGAATGGATAACAGCGGTGGTGTGTCGGCAGCCGAGTGGCTGGCAAAAGCCAAAGAGGCTGATATTGCCAAGGTGTTGAAAGAATATGGCGAGGAGCGCTTTTCCAAACGGGTGGCACGGGTGATTGTTGAGGCACGCCAGGAAGCGCCTGTTGAGACCACCGGGCAACTCACAGAGATTATTAAGGCGGTGATGCCGCGCCAGCGTGAGCAGGACAAACATCCGGCGACGCGCAGTTTTCAGGGAATACGGATTTTTATCAATCGTGAGCTGGATGACTTGCGTCTCTGCCTTGAGCAGATGCTGGAAATATTGAGTCAAGAGGGGCGTTTGGTGGTGATTAGCTTTCATTCGCTGGAAGATCGGATTGTTAAGCGGTTTATGCGTGATCAGGCCCGTGGTGATGATTTTCCTGCGGATTTGCCTGTGACAGTTGATCAGCTTAATCCAAAAATGCGTTTGGTGACTAAGGCGATTCGCGCCAGTAAAGCAGAGCTTGAACAGAATCCGCGCGCACGCAGTGCTGTATTGCGTGTGGCGGAGAAGATTTAATTGGCTGCGCAGGTTCAGTCGAGGGCAGTTTCGGTTAGGGCCAGGCAGATGGGGTTGGTTGCCGTGCTGGGTTTGACGGTGGTGGTGTCGGCGCTGGCAGTTGTTTACAGCAAATTTCAGAGTCGGGTTTTGTTTACGGAGTTGCAGGATTTGAGTCAGGCACAGGATCGCATGGATGTTGAGTGGGGTCAGTTGCAGCTGGAGCAAAGTACTTGGGCTGCGCATGGGCGGATTGAGCGTTTGGCCAGTAAACGTTTGCAAATGGTGTTACCTGAGGCCGCCCAGATAGTGGTGGTTAGTCCGTGACAGAGTGGGATGCCCGCTGGAACACAGTGCGGCGCTGGTTGTTGTTGGCAGTGTTGTTGTTGGCGGCGGTTGTGCTGGGTTGGCGGGCGGTTTATTTGCAGTGGGTTGAGCAGAATTTTTTGCAGGGCCAGGGTGATGCGCGGCATCTGCGGGTGATGGATTTGGCGGCCAATCGCGGCGTGATTATGGATCGTAATGGCGAACCGGTGGCGATTAGTACGCCGGTTGATTCGGTTTGGGTGAATCCAAAAGTCTATCTGGTTAACGAGGGTGACACGAAAGTGGCGCAATTGGCGAAAGTGCTGAAACTAAAGATAAATGAGCTGCAGCAGCGGATTGAGTCGCGTGCTGGGCGTGAATTCGTTTATCTCAAGCGTCATGTTTCTCCTGCGCTGGCAGACAAGGTGATGCGTCTGGCTGTGCCGGGGGTGGCATTGCAGCGCGAGTATCGACGTTATTATCCCATGGCGGAGGTAATGGGGCATGTGGTTGGTTTTACCGATATTGATGATCTTGGTCAGGAAGGGATTGAACTGGCCTTCAATGATCGTTTGCACGGCGTCAAAGGTGCTAAGCGTGTGTTGAAAAACAATATGGGTGAGGTGGTTGAGAGTGTGGAAAGTATCTCGGAATCACAGCCGGGTGAAGATGTTGTTTTGAGTATTGATAAACGTTTGCAGTATCTGGCCTATCGTGAATTAAAAATGGCGGTTAAAACCAATCGGGCCAGCTCTGCTTCGGCAGTGATTCTGGATGTGCAGACCGGTGAGGTGTTGGCGATGGTGAATCAACCCACATTTAATCCTAATAATCGTGCCAGTTTTGAGTCAGCCAATTATCGTAATCGTGCCGTTACCGATGTGTTTGAGCCGGGGTCGACCATGAAATCGTTCACCGTGGCTGCGGCGCTGGAGCTGGGCAAAATCAAGCCAACCACTGTGATCAAAACTTCGCCTGGTTATATGCGGATTGGCAACAACACGATTCGTGACGCAGCCAACTATGGCGACATGGCTATTACTAAAATCCTGCAAAAATCCAGCAATATTGGTGCGACTAAAATTGCCCTGTCGATGACAGCGGAAGAGATGTGGAAGTCGCTGGATAAATTTGGTTTTGGTTTGAGCAGTGGCAGCCGTTTTCCCGGTGAGGCCGATGGCCGGATTGGTGATTACTGGCGGTGGAGTCCGATCCAGCAGGCCAGTCGTGCCTATGGCTATAGCCTACAGGTAACGGCGTTGCAGTTGGTGCGGGCCTATTCTGTTTTGGCCAACGACGGTTTATTGAAACCTATTTCATTTCTCAAGCTTGACCAGGCACCTGAGGGTGAGCGGGTGATCTCAACGGCTGTTGCCTCTCAGGTGCGCAAGATGCTGGAGAGTGTTATCACCAAGGAAGGCACAGGCAGACAGGCCAAGGTTGATGGCTATCGTATTGCCGGTAAGACCGGTACGGTTCATAAAAGTGGTCGTGGTGGTTATTCCGAAGATCGTTATGTGGCTGTATTTGCTGGTATTGCGCCGGCCTCAAAACCACGTCTGGCAATGGTGGTGGTGGTGCATGATCCGCAGCTGGGTGATTACCACGGTGGCCAAGTAGCTGCGCCTGTATTTGCAAAGGTGATGAATGGTGCGTTGCGGCTGCTGAATATTCCGCCCGATGACATGCAGGCGATCAAACAGCGTCAGGCGGCCAATGAAGCCTTTATGTTGCGAGTTGCGGGTGGGGCCAAGTGATGGCCTCGGTAAACATCATGAAACTGAGTGAGCTGCTGCAAGAGCTGGTTGATGGCGTTGATGTCGATGTTTGCGTCAGTGGTTTGCAGCTCGATAGCCGCAAGGTGGTTGCCGGTGATTTATTTATTGCCTTGTCAGGTACGTGCCAGCAGGGGCATCAATTTGTTGCGGCGGCTATCAAAGCCGGTGCGGTTGCGGTGCTGGTTGATGAGTCTGTGGCTAGCGAGCTGACGGATATTGCTGTGCCGTGTGTGGCCGTGCCTGAGCTTAGGAATAGGGTTGGTCTGATTGCGGAGCGTTTTTTTGGTTTTGCTTCACAACAGATGTTTGTGATTGGTGTTACCGGTACAAATGGTAAGACCTCTTGCAGCCACTTTATCGCCCAGGTATTGGCTTCAGAAACAGTGCCGGTTGCAGTGATTGGAACGCTGGGTAACGGCCTTGTTGGAAAATTACAGTTGGCGACTCACACCACTCCGGATGCCATTAGCCTGCATCGGCTGATACGTGAATTTGTTGATGCCGGCGTCAAGTATCTGGTGATGGAGGTCTCTTCGCATGGTCTTGATCAAGGTCGTGTTGCTGGCGTGTCATTTGATCTGGCGGTGTTTACCAATCTAAGCCGGGATCATCTTGATTATCACGTCGATATGGAAAGCTATGGCCGGGCCAAGGCGCGCCTGTTTGATATGCCGGGGCTGCGTTATGTCGTGATTAATGCGGATGATGAGTTTGGCCGCCGCTTGTTGTTGAGTCTGCCTGCGTCGGTTGAGGCGTTGGCCTTTACTCTGGTTGACGGTCGTGCTGAAGAAAATACAGTGCGTGGTGAATTGATTAGTCAGGGGCATGATGGTTTGTTGTTGGATGTGCAGACGCCGTGGGGAAGTGGTCGTTTTCATAGTGAATTATTGGGCCAGTTTAATGCCTGCAACCTGTTGGCTGTTTTATCGACGGTGTTGTTGAGTGGCATGGGGGTGGATAAAGCGTTGCAAAAGATTTCTCAACTGAAGACAGTGCCAGGCCGGGTAGAGCGTTTTGGTGGTGTGGCAGGGCAGCCACTGGTGGTGGTGGATTATGCCCACACGCCGGATGCGCTTGAGCAGGTATTGCTGAGCCTGCGTCAGCATTGCGCCGCGCAACTCTGGTGTGTATTTGGTTGTGGTGGCGAACGTGATAAGGGCAAACGGCCGCAAATGGGCATCATCGCAACACAGTATGCTGATCATGTGCTGCTGACGGATGATAATCCTCGTAATGAAAACCCTGATGCAATTATTGCTGACATCATTTCCGCAGTGCAGTCGAATCAAGTCATGGTGTTACGTGATCGTGCTGAGGCGATTCGCTTTGCCGTCACCAGAGCTGCAGCCAATGATGTGGTGTTGGTTGCGGGTAAAGGCCATGAAGATTATCAGTTGATTGGTGAGCAAAAGATTCCTTTCAGTGATGCCTCGCACGTGCAGCAGGCGCTGGGGGTGGCAGCATGACGATGTTGACATTGCAGCAGGCGGCCAAGGTTCTAGATGCCGATGTGGTGGGCGAGGCTCAAACCAGTTTTGACGCAGTATCCATCGATAGTCGCAAGGTTGCCGCGGGCGACTTATTTGTTGCCTTGTCTGGGCCAAATTTTGATGGTCATACGTTTGTTGCTGCAGCCGCTGAGCAGGGTGCTGTGGCTGTGCTTGTTTCTAAGCGGGTTGAAACGGATCTACCACAATTAATTGTGGCTGACACCCGGCTGGCCCTGGGGCGTTTGGCGGCGGCATGGCGTTCAAAATTTCAAGGCAAGGTTATCGGCGTTACCGGAAGTAATGGCAAGACCACTGTTAAGGAAATATTGGCCTGCATCATGGCACAAAAGGGGGCGGTTTTAGCCACTGAGGGCAATTTTAATAATGACATTGGTGTTCCGCTGATGCTATTGCGCATCAATCCAGAGCTGCATCATACGGCTGTTATTGAAATGGGAGCCAATCACATTGGTGAAATTTCCTATCTAACCAGTTTGGTTCAGCCCGATGTGGCAGTAGTGACCAATGCCGCTGCTGCTCATTTAGAGGGGTTTGGAACGCTGGAAGATGTTGCCAGTGCCAAGGCAGAAATTTGGCAAGGCTTGCGTGAAGACGGCATGGCTATTGTCAATCAGGATGATGAGTTTGCCGGTTATTGGGCAGAGTTGGTTGCTGACCACAAGAGTCTTGGTTTTGGTTTGTTGCCAAGCGCAGATATTAGTCTGGCAGATGGTGGTGTGCATTGGCAGATTTCTGGTCGCAGCTACAAGAGTCGTTTCAAAATTCAAACCCCGGCGGGAATGATTGATGTGGCCATGAATCTGGCGGGGCGGCATAACGTCATGAATGCTTTGGCTGCGACGGCATCGGCGCTGGCGGCAGGGGCGAGTGCTGCTGAGGTGCAGACTGGTCTGGAGAGTATGGCCCCGGTTAACAGCCGTTTGCAACCTAAGGTGACCGACCGGGGGCAGCTGTTGATTGATGATAGCTATAACGCCAATCCGCATTCGTTTCGGGCGGCAATCGATGTCTTACTTCAGGCGCAGGGTGAAAAGATTTTGGTAATGGGTGATATGGCTGAACTGGGTGCAACTGCCGGTCAGCACCATTTCAGGATTGGTGAAGAAGCAAGTAAAAAGGGCGTCGACCGGCTGTTGGCCTGCGGCAGTCATTGCGCTGAGGCGGTGAAAGGGTTTGGCGCTGGTGCGGTGTATTTCGAAAATCAGCAGGCCTTGATTGACGGTTTGTCCGTGATGTTGGCTGAACCGGCCCATAAAGATGCAGTACTGCTGGTGAAGGGTTCGCGTGGTGCGGCGATGAATAAAGTGGTGGATGCATTTGTGGTGGGAGGTAAAAGCTGATGTTGATGTCTCTGGCCGACTACCTGACCCAGTTTTACAGTGGTTTCGCTGTGTTTCAGTACATTACTCTGCGTGCAATCCTGGGGGTGCTGACGGCGCTGGTTATCAGTTTTATTGTTGGTCCGGTCATGATTCGTAAATTGAGTCAATACAATGTTGGCCAGCCGATTCGTGCACTGGGTCCTGAAACGCATTTCTCCAAGGCGGGCACTCCCACCATGGGGGGGGCGCTGATTCTGGTGGCCATTGCTGTGAGTACATTGCTGTGGGCCGACCTGGGAAGTCGTTATATCTGGGTAGTGTTACTAACAACCCTGGCCTTCGGTGTGATTGGTTTTTATGATGATTACAGAAAACTGGTGTTGCAAGATCCAAAAGGGATGTCGAGCAAGGCTAAATATTTCTGGCAGTCGCTGTTTGGCATGGTTGCCGCCGTGTTCCTTTATAAGACGGCTGTTTTGCCTGTAGAAACGCAGTTGTTTGTGCCCTTCTTTAAAGACGTGGCCATTGACATGGGTCTAATGTTTGTGGTGCTGGCCTATTTTGTTGTGGTGGGCACCAGTAATGCAGTCAACCTGACCGATGGTCTGGATGGTCTGGCGATTCTGCCAACGGTCATGGTGGCGGGTGCGTTGGGTATATTTGCCTATGCCCATGGCCATTCCGGCTTTGCTGACTACCTGGGTATTTCTTATATCGAAGGTGTCGGTGAAGTGATGATCTTTTGCGCCACTATTTGTGGTGCCGGGCTCGGTTTTCTCTGGTTTAACACTTATCCAGCGCAGGTATTTATGGGCGATGTAGGCGCTTTGGCTCTGGGCGCAGCGCTGGGCATTGTGGCGGTCGTTGTGCGCGAAGAGCTGGTGTTGCTGATTATGGGCGGTGTGTTTGTGATGGAAACCGTGTCGGTGATTCTGCAAGTGGTGTCGTACAAATTAACCGGGCGGCGTATCTTTCGCATGGCGCCGCTGCATCATCATTTTGAATTAAAGGGTTGGCCGGAGCCACGTGTGATTGTCCGTTTCTGGATAGTGACGGTGATTCTGGTCCTGGTTGGTTTGGCGACCTTGAAGCTGCGTTAGGCAATAGCGATGGGACAGGCACTGTTGAAACAGACTGACAGCACAACACAGCACAAAACTATTATTGTTGGTTTGGGCAAGAGCGGTTTGTCGTGTGCGCGTTTTCTGCTGCGTCAGGGTGTTGATGTGCTGGTAGTGGACAGTCGTGTTAATCCGCCTGAAGCACAACAGTTGCAAGACGAATTTCCTGAAGTGGAAACGCTGTTTGGGCACTTTAATGCGAACCTGTTTGGGCGGTCTGAAATGTTGCTGGTCAGCCCCGGTGTTTCTTTGCGTGAGCCAGCCATCGCCGCCGCAATCAAGGCCGGTGTTGATGTGATTGGCGATATCGAATTGTTTGCCCGTCATGCGGCTGCGCCAGTGATTGCCATTACCGGTTCAAACGGCAAGAGCACAGTGACCAGCTTGCTGGGTGAAATGGCCAGAGCTGCAGGCAAGGATGTTCGTGTGGGTGGCAACATTGGCACGCCAGCACTGGAGTTGCTGGAGGAAAATGAACCCGATCTATATGTCCTGGAGTTGTCCAGTTTTCAGCTGGAGACAACCTCAAGTCTTAGACCTGCAGCCGCAGTGGTATTGAATGTCAGCCAGGATCATCTCGATCGTTATTCGGGAATGCAGGATTATGCTGATACCAAACAAGGTATCTACACTGGTGCGGCAATCAAACTGATCAATCAGGATGATGAACGGGTTGCCCGCTGGCGCGGTGAGGATCAAAGCTGGATAGGTTTTACGTTGAGCCAGCCGCAGCACAGTCACGACTTTGGTCTGGTGCAGCAGGATGAACAGGTTTGGCTGACCAAGGGCAAGCGGCGGCTGTTACCTGTGACAGAATTGAAAGTGGCTGGCAAACACAATGTTGCCAATGCCCTGGCTGCACTGGCGCTGGGTGACAGTGTTGGTTTGCCAATGGCGGCAATGTTTGATGCCTTGCGCACCTTTGGTGGGCTGGCGCATCGCTGTCAGTGGTTGGCCGAAAAGAATGGTGTGAGCTGGTATAACGACTCCAAGGCAACCAATGTGGGGGCTGCTGTTGCGGCGATCACTGGCATGCCAGGTCAGGTGGTGTTGCTGGCCGGTGGCGAAGCAAAGGGCCAGAATTTTTCGGCGCTGCGTGAAGCGCTGGTAGAAAAGGGACGCGCAGCAGTGCTGTTTGGTATTGATGCTGAACAGATTGCCGCAGTGTTGGCGGATGTGCTGCCGATACAGTGTGTGGCCAGTCTGGGCGAAGCAGTGGCGGTGGCACATCATTTGGCGCAGACGGGTGATACAGTATTGCTGGCCCCCGCGTGTGCCAGCTTTGACATGTTTGCCGGTTACGAAGATCGTGGCAACCAGTTTGCTGCCGCAGTGACGGAGGTGCTGGCATGAGCACTGCCGTTATTAAATCAGCGCCAACGCAGGACAAACCCATGTATGACCCCTGGCTACTGGGGGTCGTTATTCTGTTATTGGCGATCGGTTTTGTGATGGTGGCTTCGGCCTCGTTGCATATTGCGGCTGAGAATTATGGCCAGCCCTGGTTTTATACCATTCGTCAGATCATTTTTATTGGCCTGGGTTTGGTGCTTGGTCTGGTCGTCTTCAAAGTGCCTGTTTCTGTCTGGCAGCGTCTGGGGCCATGGTTGTTGCTGGCGGGTCTGGCGTTGCTGTTATTCATTTTAGTTCCAGGCATTGGCCGCACGGTGAATGGTGCTACGCGCTGGCTTAACCTGGGAATCTTTAACCTGCAGGTGTCGGAGTTGATGAAGCTGTTTATCATCATTTACATGGCGGGCTATCTGGTGCGCCGTTGCGACGAGGTGCGAACCAGTTTCAGTGGTTTTCTCAAACCTATGCTGGTGTTGTCTGTCGTTGCAGTGTTGCTGTTGATGGAGCCTGACTTTGGTTCTTCGGTCGTGATTTTTAGTACCGCGCTGGCAATGATGTTTATTGCCGGAGTGCGGTTATGGCAGTTTGGTTTGCTGGTGGCGCTGGTCGCATCGATGATGGCTGTGCTGGCAATTACATCGCCGTATCGTATGGAACGATTGACCACTTTTCTTAATCCCTGGGCAGATCCTTTTGATAGTGGTTTTCAGTTGACGCAAGCTCTGATTGCTATTGGTCGTGGCGAGATTTGGGGGGTGGGTTTGGGCAGTGGTGTGCAGAAGCTATTTTATCTGCCCGAGGCGCATACCGATTTTCTGTTTGCGGTCATGGCTGAAGAGTTTGGTTTAATTGGTTCGTTTGTGTTGATAGCCTTGTTTGTCGTGTTTGTGCTGCGGGCTTTTGCGATTGCGCATCAGGCTGAGCAGAAGGGGCAGCCGTTTGCTGCCTATCTGGCTTACGGGATTGGCATATGGCTGGGGATGCAGGCTTTTATCAATATTGGCGTCAATATGGGGGTGTTGCCAACCAAAGGGTTAACTCTGCCACTGATGAGTTATGGCGGCAGCAGTATCGTGGTTTGTTGCATTGCGGTGGCGATGTTGTTACGGGTGGATTTTGAACAGCGCCGCAGCTCGATTCAGGCTGAGCGCCGGGTTGGCAATCCGGATACCCGCCGTCGCAAGCGTGAACGGAGGGTTGAAGCATGACGGCCCGAATTATGATTATGGCCGGTGGTACGGGCGGGCATGTTTTTCCTGCCCTGGCAGTTGCTGATGAGCTGCGTGCCCGGGGTGCTGAGGTGTTTTGGCTTGGCACACGCAACGGCATGGAAGCAGAGCTGGTGCCCCAGGCTGGCATTGAGATGGAGTGGGTTTCTATTTCCGGTCTGCGTGGCAAAGGGCTGCTGGGCTGGTTGTTGGCTCCGCTGCGTTTGGCCAGAGCAAGCTTGCAGTCGCTGGAAGTGATTATGCGTCGGCGGCCGATGGCCATTCTGGGAATGGGTGGTTTTGTTGCCGGGCCGGGTGGTTTGGTGAGCTGGCTATTGCACAAGCCGTTGCTGATTCATGAACAGAATGCTGTGGCCGGTTTGACCAATAAACTGTTGGTGCGGGTGGCGGGCAATGTCATGCAAGCCTTTCCAAATACCTTTGAAAAGTCTGACCGGGTTGTGGATTGCGGCAATCCTGTCAGAGAAACGATTATCAATCTGGCCGAACCCGCACAGCGTTTTGCTAATCGTGACGGAACACTGCGCCTGCTGGTGTTGGGGGGTAGTCTTGGGGCGCAAGCCTTGAACGAGATGTTACCGCAAGCTCTGGCCATGTTGCCTGCAGAACAGCGTCCTGATGTTTGGCATCAGGCAGGTAAGCGTAATATCGATGCGGCGCAACAGGCCTATAAAAATTTGAATGTGGCGGCGCGGGTAGAGCCCTTTATCAGCGACATGGCTGAAGCCTATGCCTGGGCTGATGTGGTGTTGTGTCGTGCCGGTGCCTTGACTGTGTCTGAGTTGGCGGCTGCCGGTGTCGGGGCCATGCTGGTGCCGTATCCGTTTGCGGTGGATGATCATCAGACTGCCAATGGTCGTTACCTGTCAGAGAATGGTGCGGCGCTTTTATTACCGCAGGCAGAATTAAACGCAGACCGCCTGAAAGAAATTTTGACGGGGTTCATGCGTGACTGTAACGAGAATAATCGTGGTGAATTATTGCAGATGGCAAACCATGCTCGTGCCCTGGCCAAACCGCTGGCGGTAAAACAGGTGGCGGATTTGTGCTTGGAGGCTGCCAATGGGTAATTCAGCCATGCGCCGCATCAAACATCTGCATTTCGTTGGTATCGGCGGTGCCGGTATGGGCGGCATTGCTGAGGTGTTGCACAACCTGGGTTATCAGATCAGCGGCTCTGATCTAGGGAATAACGCCATGACTCAGCGTCTGGCATCTTTAGGTCTCCATATTGATCACAACCATGTGGCGGAAAACGTGCGGCGTTGTGATGCGCTGGTGATTTCGTCAGCGGTTCAACAGGATAATCCTGAAGTGGTAGCCGCTCACGAACGCCGTATCCCGGTGGTGCCAAGGGCTGAGATGCTGGCCGAGTTGATGCGTTTCAGGTTTGGTATTGCGGTGGCCGGCACTCACGGTAAAACCACCACCACCAGTTTGATTGCCAGTGTATTGGCTGAGGCCGACCTGGATCCGACCTTTGTGATTGGCGGCAAACTCAACAGTGCCGGCACTAATGCCCGGCTGGGTTCGGGTGAATATCTGGTGGCCGAGGCTGATGAGAGTGATGCTTCCTTTTTATATCTGCAACCGATGCTGGCGGTGGTGACCAATGTTGACGTTGATCATATGTCCACTTATGGCGGCGACTACAACAAATTGCGGCAGACCTTTATTGAGTTTCTACACCATCTACCATTTTATGGCTTGGCGGTTGTCTGTGTTGATGACGGTGGCGTGCGTGAGGTGATGGAGGAGTGTACTCGCCCCATGTTGACCTATGGCTTTTCAGAAGAGGCTGATCTGCGTGCCAGCAATGTTCGTCAACGGGGCAATGTCACGGTGTTTGATGTCAGCCGTGCAGGGCATGATGCCGTGCTTGAGGTCAGCCTGAACATGGGTGGTCGTCACAATGTTTTGAATGCCCTGGCGGCCATTGCCGTGGCGCAGGAACTGGATGTTAAGGATGATGTTATTGTCCGCGCCTTGTCTGGTTTTGAAGGTATCAGCAGGCGTTTTCAGGTTAACGGCGAGGTTGAAACAGGCAAGGGCAAGGTGTTGCTGATTGATGATTATGGTCATCACCCGCGTGAAGTGGCTGCCATCGTTGCTGCGATTCGTGATGGCTGGCCTGGTCGTCGTCTGGTGGTAGCTTTTCAGCCGCATCGTTATAGTCGTACCCGCGATCTGTTTGAAGATTTTTCCATGACCTTGTCCGAGGTGGATGTGCTGGTGTTGCTGGAGGTGTATGCCGCTGGTGAAGAACCTGTTGCTGGCGCTGATTCACGCAGTCTTGCACGGGCTATTCGTACGCGTGGCCAGATTGATCCGGTCTTTATTGAAACTATTGATGATTTGCCTCAGACCCTTGATGGTGTTGTTCATGATGGTGACATCGTCCTGACATTGGGTGCTGGCAATGTGGGTGTGGCGGCGGTAAACCTGTTGCAGCACTGGCGGGGGGTGTCGGCATGATGGTGGCACTCAAACAAACATTGCGTGGCAATCTGAAACTGAATGAGCCGATGGCGCGCCATACCTCCTGGCGTGTGGGTGGCCCGGCTGAACGATATTTTGAACCGGCTGACCTTGATGATCTGGCCGCGTTTCTGGCACAACAAAACAGTGATGAGCCAATCATGTGGCTGGGACTGGGCAGTAATTTATTGGTGCGTGATGGCGGCATCCGCGGCAGTGTGATTATTACGTCTGGTTTGTTGAATGAGATTGAGTTGCTGGATGAGGGTTTGGTCAGGGCAGAGGCAGGTGTTGCCTGTGCCAAGGTGGCCCGCTTTTGTGCCCGGAAGCAATTGGTTGGGCTTGAATTTCTGGCCGGTATCCCCGGCACCATGGGCGGTGCTTTGGCGATGAATGCCGGTGCCTTCGGTGGTGAAACCTGGGAGCATGTTGCTGCGGTGGAAACTATTGATTGCAATGGTCAGCGACATCTGCGTCAGCCGGGAGAATTTGCTGTTACTTATCGTCATGTCAAGGGTGTTGCCGGTGAATGGTTTGTAGCGGCTCACCTCAGGTTGCATCGTGGTGATAGCGAAACGGCGACTGCCCGTATCAAAGAGTTGTTGGAAAGACGTAATGCCTCTCAGCCGATTGGTCTGCCCAGTTGTGGTTCTGTGTTTAGAAATCCCGATGCTGATTATGCGGCGCGCTTGATAGAAGCAAGTGGTTTGAAGGGCTATTGCGTCGGTGGTGCCTGTGTTTCTGACAAACATGCCAACTTCATTATCAATACGGGCAATGCAACGGCCTCAGATATTGAGGCCTTGATCGAACATGTGGCGGCCGAGGTTGAATCGCAGCACGGTGTGAAATTGGTTCGCGAAGTTCACATAGTCGGCGAGGTTATATAGATGAACCTGCCGCAGCAAAAAATTACTGATCCAAAGGCATTCGGCAAGGTGGCGGTGCTGATGGGTGGTCGTTCTGCTGAACGTGATGTTTCACTCAAAAGTGGCGCTGCGGTGCTGGCTGCATTGCAGACAAAAGACATTGATGCGCATGGCCTGGATGCATCGGATAACGTATTAATGGATTTGCAGGCTGATAAATTTGATCGTGCCTTCATTATTCTGCATGGCCGGGGTGGTGAAGACGGTGTCATACAGGGGGCACTTGAAACCATCGGTATGCCTTACACCGGCAGCGGTGTGCTGGGTTCTGCGTTGGCAATGGACAAGTTGCGTTGCAAGCAGATGTGGCAGGGGATTGGGATGCTAACGCCAGCTTACGCTGCGGTGAATCAGGCGTCTGATTTTGCCAGGATGATTGACGTTTTGGGGCTGCCATTGATTGTCAAACCTGCCTGTGAAGGCTCCAGTATCGGTATGAATAAAGTGGTTGATTCGTCACAGCTTGCCCATGCAATACGTGAGGCGGCTGCCAGTGATGAATGTGTGCTGATTGAACGATGGATTGAAGGAGCGGAATACACTGTGGCGGTGTTGAATGGTGAGGCTCTGCCTGTTATTCGGTTGCAAACACCCAATGCGTTTTATGATTTTGAGGCTAAGTATCAGGCAACTGATACCACTTATCACTGTCCTTGTGATTTGCCCGAAAAAAAAGCAGTGCAGTTACAGCAGTTAGCCGTGCAGGCATTTAAATCGGTCGGTGCGAGTGGCTGGGGGCGGGTGGATTTTATGGCAGATGAAGCGGGTGATTTTTATCTGTTGGAAGTTAATACGGTGCCGGGAATGACTGATCACAGCTTGGTGCCAATGGCGGCGAAGGCGGTAGGCTTGAGTTTTGCTGAGCTTGTTTGGCGAGTGCTTGAGACCAGTTTTGGTGAGGGAGTGGAACGATGAAGCTTCCATGGCAGAAAGCCAGCGCGAAGAAAAAGCAAAACCGTCGTCTGAAACAAGAGAAGGGTAAGACCTCTGCCAGGTTGTGGCGTTGGGATTTTAATCCGCGACTGATGACGCAGGCTGGCGTCATGCTGCTGTTGATGGTTGTTTTTTATGCGCTGTGGCTGAAATTAATGGATCCAAAGACATTGCCTTTGCAGCAGGTAAAGCTTGAGGCGTCTTTTGAAAAAATTTCAAAAGAACAGCTGCATGAAATTGTCAGTGGGCAGATTAACGGTGGCTTTTTCAGTCTCGATGTTGCCGCTGTTACCGACGCCGTGAGTGCGTTGCCTTGGGTGGATACGGTTGAGGTGCGTCGTGTTTGGCCGGATAGCTTACATGTCATGGTTAAAGAGCAAGTGGCATTGGCTCGTTGGCGTGACCAGGCGCTGGTCAATGTGCGGGGCGAGTTGTTTTCACCTGCAGTAAAAAGTTTTCCAGCGGCAATGGTTGAGCTGGATGGGCCAGATAATAGTGTTGTCAATATGGCACACCAGTTCAGTGTATTTAATCAGGCGCTTGAGCAGGCGGGTTTGAATATGAAACGGGTTGTTTTGTCGCAAAGGCGGGCCTGGATGTTGGAGTTAAGTGACGGTGTGATGGTTGTGCTTGGTCGCAGCGATATTGAAAAACGCATGCAGCGTTTTATAAGGTTTTATTCGCCACTATTGGCTTCGGCTGAGAATGTCAGGCGGGTTGATATGCGTTATACCAACGGCTTTGCTGTGCAGTGGCGAGTTTAGTGCTGATGAGTGCTGGAGAATTAAGTTAGATGTCAAAGAAGATTGAAAAAAATCTGATCGTTGGTCTGGATATTGGCACCTCCAAGGTGGTGGCGATTGTCGCCGAGGTTTCGGAAGAAAGCGGTATGGAGATCATTGGTATTGGCTCTCACCCTTCTCGTGGTTTGAAGAAGGGGGTGGTGGTCAATATTGAGTCGACTGTGCAGTCGATTCAGCGAGCGATTGAAGAAGCTGAATTGATGGCTGGCTGTCAGATTCATTCGGTCTATGCCGGTATTGCCGGCAGTCATATTCGCAGCCTTAATTCACACGGTATTGTGGCGATTCGTGACAGTGAGGTGAATCCGGCGGATGTGGATCGGGTGATTGATGCGGCACGCGCGGTGGCGATTCCTGCGGATCAGAAAATTTTGCATATCCTGCCACAAGAATTTGTGATCGATAAGCAGGAAGGCATTCGCGAGCCGGTGGGTATGTCAGGTGTCAGGCTGGAGGCCAA
>JAJRUN010000099.1 GCA_024277755.1 Gammaproteobacteria bacterium
CTAATCAAGTGGATCGCTTTGAAACAACTGATGGTTCGTATTTGCTTGATACCCAGGTAGAGCAATTAGTGAGCGCAATGGCGGCATTTAATCCGCCTGCCATTGGTGAAACAACGCTGTCACCCGAATTACAGAATGAACTTCAGCCAGTGATTGCTGCTGCGTGGCAGGGTGCGGCGTGACTGGGCGGTTTACAGCGAAAAAGGGGGAGAAGTTTTTTCTTCAGGTAGCAGCTAAAGAGCGGGTGTGAGGTGGCGGGGGGAATAACCACAATCCCTTGGTTGTTATCACCACCCCCTAGCCCTCTCCTTGAAGGAGGATTTGATCCGGCTTTTAGCTGCTGGGTATTTTACTTAGTTTTGGAATGCTGGCGTTGTTGGCGTTACACTGTGTTTGTATTGCAGATAACAAATAAAAGGATGTCGGGGCGTGATTGAGTCAGCTGAATGGAAGGCCTTGCTGGAGCATAAGCAAGAGATTGAAGATGTGCACATGCGCGACATGTTTGCTAAAGATTCGAAGCGCTTTGATCGCTACTCGATCTATTTCAATAATATCCTGTTTGATTACTCCAAAAATCGTATTACCGATGAAACGATGACGCTGTTGTTTGATCTGGCGCGTCAGCGCGATGTGAAAGGCTGGTCTCAGAAAATGTTTCATGGTGAAAAGATTAACTTCACCGAAGAGCGCGCGGTGCTGCATGTGGCGCTGCGTAACCGCAGTAACCGGCCTATCTTTGTCGATGGTCACAATGTTATGCCGCAGGTCAATGCCGTGTTGACCAAGATGCGCAAATTTTCAGAGTCGGTTCGTTCCGGTGGCTGGCTGGGTTATACCGGTAAGCGCATTACTGATGTGGTGAATATCGGTATTGGAGGCTCTGATCTGGGGCCAAAACTGGTCTGCGAGGCGCTTAAACCTTATAGCGACTGGGCGACGCGGGCGCATTTTGTCTCTAATGTTGATGATACCCAGGTGGTGGAAACCCTGCGTGGCCTGAACCCGGAGACGACCCTGTTTATTATCGCCTCGAAGACCTTTACCACTCAGGAAACCATCGTTAATGCCCGTTCTGCACGTGACTGGCTGCTACGCGATGCCATGGGGGATGAGACTGCCGTGGCCAAACATTTCGTGGCGATCTCTACCAATAAGGAAAAGGTCACCGAGTTTGGTATTGATCCCGAAAACATGTTTGAATTCTGGGACTGGGTTGGTGGTCGGTATTCGCTTTGGAGTGCGATTGGTCTGTCTATTGCTTGTTACATCGGTATGGATAATTTTGAGCTGCTGTTACAGGGGGCTCACGAGATGGATGAGCATTTTCTGTCGACGCCGATGGAACGTAATATTCCCATTATCATGGGGATGCTTGGCGTTTGGTATAACAACTTTTTTGATGCCGACAGTCACGCTATCTTTCCTTATGATCAGTATTTATACGAGTTTCCGGCCTACTTCCAGCAGGGTGACATGGAGAGCAATGGTAAGCAGACTAACCGCGATGGTAAACCGGTGGATTGTTCCACTGGCCCAGTCATCTGGGGTAAGCCGGGTACCAATGGCCAACATGCCTTTTTCCAGCTGTTGCACCAGGGCACCAAATTGGCACCAGCTGATTTTCTGGCGGCGGTCATGGCGCAAAATCCTTTGGGTGAGCATCATCATATCCTGATTTCCAATTTCTTTGCCCAAACCGAGGCCTTGATGAAAGGCAAGACTAAGGCAGAGGTGCGGGAAGAGCTCGAAGCAGAGGGTGTCAGCGGTGAACGGCTTGAGGCGCTGGTAGAGCACAAACACTTTGAGGGTAACCGTCCCACAAACTCTATTTTGTTCAAGCGGCTTGATCCGAAGACTATGGGTTGCCTGGTGGCCATGTATGAACACAAAATCTTTGTTCAGGGGATTATCTGGGGGATTAACTCTTTCGACCAGATGGGGGTTGAACTGGGCAAGCAGTTGGCCAGCACTATTCAGGCCGAACTCAGCGGTGAAACTGAAATTACCGCACACGACTCATCGACCAATGGTTTGATCAACTACTACAACAGGCATCATTTAACACCGTAGAGCTTCTTGAACGCCTGCGCCTGTGTCGGTTTTCTTTACAATTTTGCGGTTTTTTCTTGTTTGTGATGGCTGTCTGTTTTTAACTGATTGAAAACAATCGCCTTATGATTGCCGGCGTTGTTTATGCATCCCTTTAGTAATAATCAAAAACAGATTATTGCAAAATTGGAGGGGTGTCATGAATTGCGAACTTTGGCAGGGTCGTTGCGTAGCAATCGTTTGGGGTGTTCTTTTTTTGTTGGTGTTGGCTTCTTGTGGGGGTGGTAGTAGTGATTCGGCATCAGCATCACAAGGTGTGTTTCTTGATTCGGCAGTGGATGGAATCCGGTTTGAAACTGCCACACAGTCTGGTACGACGGATGAGAACGGAACTTTCCGCTACATGCCAGGCGAAACGGTAGCGTTCTATATTGGTGATATCTTGCTGGGTAGTGCCGCAGGAGCGGCAACCCTGACGCCGGTTGATCTGGTGTCGGGTGCTGCGGATGAAACCAATGAACAGGTCACTAATATATTGCGTTTCTTGCAAGCACTGGATAGCGATGCGGATGCGTCCAGCGGTATTCAGATTAGTTCTGCCGTCAGCACAGCGATGACGGGGCAGGCATTGAATTTCGCACAAGCAATGATGGATTTCGAAACTGATTTTAATGCGCTGAGCAATGCCATGCTTGGTGGGGTGGGGCTGGTGAGTGTGATTGAGGCTCAGGCACATATGAGGACTACGCTGGACGATATGACAATGGCCTCTGACGGGGAAGGTTCCACTGTCGAGGAGGATTATTCCACTGGTGGCGGTGGCGGTGGCGGTGGTCAGGGTCTGGGAAATGTGAGCGTGGCTGGTGTCGATACATCAATAATTGGCCTGAGTTTTGACCCGGACACAGCGACCCCGTTTTTTACCGATACTACAGCGTCCGTTGCTTGGATGGGTGGGAACACGAACACAGGGAATGTGAGCAGGCTTGGCGGACTTAATGTCTCCACCATAAATGGCCAGATATCTTTGCTGCAATATGATATTCAGGATTATCGCAGCACTCCCCTGTTAAGTTACGGTTACAGCCTCAGTTGTTGGCCGGTTGTTGCTGCCGAGTGCAGTAAGATAAGTTTTGATACAAGTAGCAAACGTTTGGTTCTTAGCAACGTGGTGTTAATGAATCGAACGGCTGTTGTTTTTGATAGCCAGGCGACGGGCCCGGTTACCCTGAACGGTACGTTGTACTGGGAGTAGTTGGGGATGCTTGCTGTTTCAGCCTAAAAGCTCGCTCATCAGAATAAAAATTCTGTGGGGGCCTTGGTCTGTAAGCGGCAAGACGTACGATATCTTTCAACAGCCTGTTAGGCCTTGGTGGGTCTAACAGGCTGTATCTCGCAGCAGTATTGGCTATTTTCGCTCCCAATTTCCTGATGTCCAAAAAAAAGGTATAATTGCGCGCTTGATCTAAGCCGCTGATAAAACAGGAAAACGTGTTGCTGTTTTATCAGTTGCTGATTCTTGCGGCCACATCTTTATGGTGCGTCGCCCTACATGCCCGGCTACGACAGGGCAACAGAATTTATTGAATAGCTTGGAGCCTATATGACTCAGCAATCCCAGATCCCCGATATTGATGCCGTTGAAACCCAGGAATGGCTGGAAGCCCTGGAAGCCGTTATTGAAAACGAGGGTGTTGGGCGTGCCCACTTCCTGTTGGAGCAGATGATAGACAAGGCGCGTCGCTCGGGGGCTAATCTGCCTTATTCGGCCAATACCGCTTATGTAAACACTATCCCGGTTCACATGGAGCCGGATTTGCCCGGTGATTCGGCCATCGAAGACCGCATCCGCTCATTCATTCGCTGGAATGCGATGGCGATGGTGGTTAAGGCCAATCGAAAATCTTCCGAGCTGGGTGGCCATATTGCTACTTTCGCCTCTGCAGCTGTTTTGTACGATGTTGGTTTTAACCACTTCTGGCGTGCGCCTTCGCATGAACATGGTGGTGATCTGATTTATTCTCAGGGACATGCTTCGCCGGGCACCTATGCCCGGGCCTTTCTTGAGGGCCGGTTGACAGAAGACCAGTTGGATAAGTTTCGTCAGGAAGTGGATGGCGATGGCCTGTCATCTTATCCGCACCCTTGGTTGATGCCGGACTTCTGGCAGTTTCCGACGGTGTCGATGGGGCTTGGTCCAATCATGTCTATTTATCAGGCCCGTTTCATGAAATATTTGCAGGATCGCGGTCTGGCTGATACCAAGCAGCGCAAGGTCTGGGCCTTTTTGGGTGATGGTGAGACGGATGAGCCTGAATCTCTCGGTGCTATTTCGTTGGCGGGGCGTGAAAAGCTGAATAATCTGGTGTGGGTGGTCAACTGTAATCTGCAGCGTCTTGACGGCCCGGTGCGTGGTAATGGCAAAATTGTTCAGGAGCTGGAAGCCAGCTTCCGTGGTGCCGGCTGGAATGTAATCAAGGTGTTGTGGGGGTCTTACTGGGATCCATTGCTTGCCAGAGATAAAAACGGCTTGTTGCAAAAACGGATGCTGGAATGTGTCGATGGCGATTTTCAGAATTATAAGGCTAAAGACGGTGCCTATGTGCGTCAGCATTTCTTTGGTAAATACCCTGAACTGCTGGAGATGGTTTCCAAGATGTCGGATGACGATGTCTGGCGTCTGAATCGTGGTGGTCATGATCCACATAAAGTCTATGCAGCCTACAAGGCGGCAGACGAAAGTGGTGACGCCACTGTTATCCTGGCGCACACCGTTAAGGGATATGGTATGGGTGCGGCGGGTGAGGCTCAGAACCGGACGCATTCACAGAAAAAGCTGGCTGACGATGAAATGATTTACGTCCGTGATCGTTTTAATATCCCGCTTAGCGATGAAGATGCGGCGGCGGGTAAGTATTACAAACCGGCTGCGGACAGCCCTGAAATGCAGTATATGCATGCGCGTCGTAAAGAGCTGGGTGGTTATCTGCCTGTGCGTACTCAAGCGGCAGCACCGCTGGAAGTGCCTGAGTTGTCTGCCTTTGATGCATTGCTGAAGGGGTCTGGCGAAAAAGAAATGTCCACCACCATGACCTATGTACGCATGCTGACGATTCTGTGTCGTGATAAAAAGATGGGTAAGAATGTGGTGCCTATCGTGCCGGATGAGGCGCGGACCTTTGGCATGGAGGGCATGTTCCGTCAGTTGGGTATCTACTCTTCTATGGGCCAGCTTTACACGCCGCAGGATAAAGACGAGATCATGTTTTATAAGGAAGACAAGTCGGGTCAGATTCTGGAAGAAGGGATTAATGAAGCGGGTGCCATGTCTTCCTGGATTGCTGCCGCCACCGCCTATGCCAATCATGGTGTTAACACCGTGCCGTTTTACATCTACTACTCAATGTTTGGTTTTCAGCGTATTGGTGATCTGGCCTGGGCGGCGGGTGACATGCAGGCGCGTGGCTTTTTGATTGGTGCTACAGCGGGTCGTACCACGCTGGCGGGTGAAGGTCTGCAACATCAGGATGGCCATGGTTTGATCATGGCAAATACGATTCCTAATTGTGTCAGCTATGATCCAACCTTCAGTTATGAGTTTGTGGTGATCGTTCAAGACGGTCTGCGTCGCATGTATGCCGAGCAGGAGAATGTCTTCTACTACGTCACTACCATGAATGAAAACTATACTCACCCGGCCATGCCTGAGGGTGTTGAAGAGGGCATTATCAAAGGCCTGTATGAGTTTCGCAAAGGCGGCAAGAAAAAACTCAAAGTGCAGTTGCTGGGTTCCGGAACCATTCTGCGCGAAGTGATTGCGGCGGCTGATCTGTTGAAAGATGATTGGGGTGTGGATGCTGACATCTTGAGTGCCACCAGTTTCAATGAGCTGACTCGTGAAGCACAGGATTGTGAACGCTGGAATCGCCTGCACCCAACCGCGACAGCGCGCGTGCCTTACATCGTCAAAACGCTGGAAGGCCGTAAAGGTCCATTTATCGCCGCCACTGATTACATCCGTAATTACGCCGATCAGATTCGCCAGTGGGTGCCGGGGCGTTACGAGGTGCTGGGGACTGATGGCTTTGGTCGTTCTGACACCCGTGCCCAGTTGCGTAAGCATTTTGAAGTGAATGCGGTGAATGTGGTTGTGGCTGCGCTGAAGGCATTGTCAGACGAAGGTCAGATTGACGCAGCCAAGGTTGCTGAGGCGATTGTCAAATATGGCATTGATGCTGAAAAGCTTAATCCCCTGCACGCTTAATTCAGAGGGAACATAGAATATGAGTAAAGAAATAAGGGTTCCAAATATTGGTGATTTCGATGAGGTTGAGGTTATCGAGATTCTGGTGGCTGTGGGCGACACGGTTGCCGCTGAAGATTCACTAATCTCGGTTGAGTCGGATAAGGCTTCGATGGAAATTCCGGCACCAGAGGCGGGTGTGGTGAAAGAGATTAAGCTCAATTTGGGTGATATGGTTTCCGAAGGCAGTTTGATGCTGATGTTGGAACCTGCTGCTGAAGCAGCTTCCCCTGCGGTTGTGGAAACCGCCAAAGAGGAGGTTGTTGCGCCAGCACCTGCCAAAGCAGCTGCGCCTGCACCACAGACGGTAAAACCTGCGCCCAAGACATCGCCGACGGCCAAAATCAATGAAACTACTTTTTCCAAGGCTTATGCCACGCCTTCGGTACGCAAGTTTGCCCGCGAACTGGGTGTGGATCTGGGGCAGGTGGATGGCACGGGTCGCAAGGGGCGCATCAGTAAAGAAGATGTACAGGGGTTTGTTAAACGTGCGTTATCACAGCCGGCCACTGGAGGTCTGGGAGTGGCGCCGATGCCAGAGATTGATTTCAGTCAGTGGGGCGAGATAGAGTCCAAGCCGCTGTCCAAAATCAACAAACTCACTGGTCAGTTTCTGCACCGTAACTGGGTCACCATTCCTCATGTGACTCAGTTTGACGAGGCTGATATCACCGACATGGAAAGCTTCCGCAAGGGCATGGCGGCGGAATACAAGGAAAGGGGCATCAAGATCACACCGCTGGTGTTTTTGATGAAGGCGGTGGTCTCGGCGCTGAAAGAGTTTCCACGCTTTAATTCATCGCTGGATAGCAGTGGCGAGAACCTGATCATGAAGGGCTATTTTAACGTTGGCATTGCCATTGATACGCCAGACGGTCTGGTGGTGCCCGTAGTGCAAGGCGTTGATCGCAAGAGTCTGGTTGATCTGGCGATTGAGCTGGGCGAAATCAGTGTCAAGGCGCGAGAGAAGAAGCTCAAACCGTCTGACATGCAGGGTGGCAGTATCACTATTTCCAGCTTGGGTGGAATTGGCGGTACCAAGTTTACGCCGATAGTGAATGCGCCTGAGGTGGCCATTCTCGGCGTGTCGCGTTCCAAGATGCAGCCAGTCTGGAATGGTTCGGAATTCGAACCACGGTTAATGTTGCCGCTATCGCTGTCTTATGATCATCGCGTGATTGATGGTGCCGATGGTGCGCGTTTTACTTCCTTCCTCAGTCGCGTGTTATCTGACACACGTCGGTTGTTGTTGTGATCGGAGAAGTGACTGATGAGTAATATTGTAGAAATAAAAGTACCGAATATTGGTGATTTTGATGCTGTTGAAGTCATTGAAATTCTGGTCAATGTTGGTGACAGCATTAATGCTGAAGATTCACTGATCTCGGTTGAGTCTGATAAGGCGTCGATGGAGATTCCAGCGCCGCAGGCTGGCGTGGTGAAAGAATTGCTGGTTTCAATTGGCGATAACGTCGCGGAAGGTTCTGCTATTTTGATGCTGGAGGCTGGTGCTGAAACCGCCGCGCCTGCGCCACAGGCAGAAGAAAAGCCCGCTGCAGCAGCAACGCCAGTTGCAGCGCCGACAGCTGCAAGTTATGGCGGTGATGTGGATGTGAGTACCGAAGTCGTGGTGCTGGGTTCCGGCCCGGGTGGCTACACCGCTGCTTTTCGTGCGGCTGACCTAGGCAAAAAGGTTGTGCTGATCGAGCGCTACCAGAGTATTGGTGGCGTCTGTTTGAATGTCGGTTGTATTCCTTCCAAGGCTTTGTTGCATACTGCGCAAGTGATTAACGAAGCGGAAGAGTTTGCCGAGATCGGCGTGACATTTAATAAGCCCGATATTGATCTCGATAAACTGCGTGGCCACAAAAACAAGGTTGTTGGTAAGCTTACTGGTGGCTTGAAACACCTGGCCAAACAGCGCAAGGTCAAGATCGTTCACGGTTACGGCAAGTTTGCTTCGCCGCACAGCATTGAAGTGGAAGCCGAAGATGGCAGCAAAAAGATCGTCGGTTTTGAAAGCTGCATTATTGCTGCGGGCTCGCGTGTGACTAAATTGCCATTTATCCCTTGGGATGATCCTCGAGTGATGGATTCGACTGACGCGCTGGAAATTCAGGAAGTACCAGAGCGCCTGTTGGTTGTGGGTGGCGGTATCATTGGTCTGGAAATGGCCACTGTCTACGATGCACTTGGTGCTAGTGTGACGGTGGTTGAATTGTCACCAGGTTTAATCCCCGGCGTTGACCGCGATGTGGTGCGTCCGCTGGAACGTCGTATCAAAAAGAAATATGAAAACATCTACACTAACACCAAGGTCACCGCGATTGAGCCTACAGATAAAGGTTTAGTCTGTTCCTTTGATGGTAAGGGCGCACCTGAACAAGATACCTTTGATCGTGTACTGGTCTCTATCGGTCGTACACCAAACGGTAAGTTGATCGATGCGGAAAAGGCGGGTGTCGCTGTTAATGACTGGGGCTTTATCGAGGTTGATAAACAACAGCGCACTAATGTTGATCACATCTATGCCATTGGTGATGTGGTTGGCCAACCTATGTTGGCACACAAGGCGACACACGAGGGCAAAGTAGCGGCGCAGAATATTGCTGGTGAGAAGTCGTTTTTTGATGCTCGGGCGATTCCATCGGTGGCCTATACTGATCCCGAAGTTGCGTGGATGGGTAAGACCGAGGAAGAGTGTAAGGCTGAAGGCATTAAGTATGTAAAAGGTGTTTTTCCATGGGCTGCTTCAGGTCGCTCTCTTTCAATCGGACGTGATGAAGGGATGACCAAGGTGTTGTTTGATGAAGAGCACAAACTCATCGGTGCTGCCATGACAGGCACTAATGCCGGTGAGCTGATCGCCGAGGCTGTGTTGGCGTTGGAGCTGGGGGCGGATATTGAAGATATTGCGTTGACCATCCACCCACACCCAACCTTGTCAGAGACCTTTAATTTTGCTGCGGAGATGGCTGAGGGAACCTGTACGGATCTCTACGCGCCGAAGAAAAAATAAGTTTTAGTTGTTGTAAAAACACAAAAAGCCCGGCCAAGCGTCGGGCTTTTTGTGTCAGCCTTCTCATCTTTTCAAAAAAAATAATCACAAATGTGAAATAGACTGCAAAAACCGATTTTGCTGCTCATTGCCTCTGTCTTGTATCCCGATAAAAAGATGACTGGGGTTATCGGGTGTTAGGAAAATTATGAGTGCCATCAATAAAATTAATGATATTCGTTCATTAAAGAGGTTTATTCCCTTAGACGAATTGGTGCATGACAAACTTTCAGAGTTGATATAAAACTCGTTGCTACTTCAATTCAAAAAGGCGCAACCCATTAGTACCGGGGTGGAAAAAAACTACAGCGTTTATTTACTGTCAGGCAATGTGATTCGAGCGCCAAACTCAGACCGCGCGCAGTTGATTAAGGCGAGTAGCAGTCAAGCGCGTCAGGCAATTATGAGTCCTGGTAATCGTCCTCGCATGGTGGCAGAAAACAGCGTTTCGGTATTGTGTGTTGACACTGAATTGCTGGATTTTCTACTTAACTGGGGTGCTGGCAATGGTGTTGTTGTTGATGAAATTAACGCCGATGAGGAGGGGGAATGGGTCGATGGCTTGTTGCGTAGTGAGACAATTCTGAGTCTGTCGCCGCAGAGTATACAAACATTAATGGCTGTTGTTGAACCTGTTGATATCAAAGCTAACGAGACTGTTTTTAATCAGGGTGATGCGCCTGATTATTACTACATTGTTTCTCGCGGACATTGTGTTGTGACGCGCAGGGCAGAGCGGAAGAATGGCCCTGTCGAACTGGCAAGGCTGGGGCCGGGTGATGCTTTTGCTGAGGAGGCGCTGATAGCCAATAGTGCGCGCAGTGCAACGGTGCGTATGTTTGAAGATGGCTTATTACTACGCCTTGATCAGAGAAATTTTAAAAAGTTGTTAGAGCAATCGCTGGTTAAGACTATCAATACTGAACGAGCGAATAGATTAAGATCAAAAGGAGCTGTTGTTCTTGATCTGCGTCCTGTTGCCGAATTTTCCAGGGATGGCAGCGGGATAAATATTCCATTTTCTGAACTGCGTAATCGGATTAACAGTCTGGATAAAAAAGAAAAATATATTGTTGTTTCAGACGATAATAATTTGAGTGCGGTCGGGGCATTTTTGTTGAGCAAAAAGCGCTTTAAGGTGTATTTATTAAAGGCGGCAGAAAAAGAGATGAAGTCTGCGGTGGCAAATGTGCAGACCAGGCAATTTGAAATGACAGTTTCTCAGTTGAAGCAGCAGTTGAGTCAGACAAACGCTTGGTGTCGAGAAAAAGAAAAAACACACGCCGCCAGCAAAGGACGAATTCAATTATTAGAATCTGGTTTGAAAGAGACTGAGGCGCGCGCCAGAAAGGCAATTTTGGAGGCCAGTGTTTTAAAAAACAGGTCAGAATCTGTTTTGCATGATCGGGTTAATGCGCTTGTTTGTGAATTAGACAAGCAGTTGCAGAGCAGTCGAGGTTTGAGTGTTGATAACGAATCGCTCAAGGTTGAACTGAGGTCAGTGCTGGATAAGATGGAACAAGTCCAGAGTAAAGTAAAATTCAAGTCAGCAGAAGCAAGTGAAGCACAAGGTCGTGCGACCTCACTTAATGAACAGGTTAGGCTGCTTGAGGGGCGGTTGTCGGATTTACAGCAAGGCCATGAGAAAGTGTTAGTTGAGAAACAGCAGTTGAATCACCAGCTCAACGAGGCCAGCCAAAAGGCGGAACAGAAAAGTGATGAACTGAATGTTGTTCAAAAAAAATTGCAACTTGCATATGAGCATGCGGAGAATATTGAGAAAAAATTACAGCTGTTGCAGACAACACACACGGAGTTGGAAACAAACTATCAGCAAAATATGGCAGAGAAACTGTCGCTGAATAATTTGCTTAACGAAGCCATTCAGACTGCCGAGCAACAGGGGGTTGAGCTGGATGAGTTGCAAACTCAGCTGCAAGGTGTCAGTGATGAGGCAGCGCAGACACGGCAATCTTTGCAGTTATCGCAGCAGCAGTTAGCGGAGGTGGAAGGTAGTCTTAAGTTGAGCCGGAATGTTGGTCAGCAAGCGAAGCAACAGCTTAGACAGCAAGAGAAGTTGCATGCTGATCAGCAGAGGACGATTGCATTGTTAACAGAAGATTTGCGCCTTCAAGCGCAAGTTACGCAGCAATATAACTCCTTGCAATATCAACTTGAGTCAACGGAAGTGACGCTGGCGAAGAAAGAATCAGATTTTTCTCAGTTGGAATCCAGTTATAAGCAACGTGTTGAGCGGCTTGAAATTGAGTTGGGTCAGGCGGCTACTGAGTCCGATAAAGTATCTGAGCAGGCAGCGAAACAGGTGCTACAGAATCAAGTTCTCAGTGAAAGGTTGTCCATGTTGCAGGGTGATAATAAGCGCAGTGGCTTGATGGTGAAATCACTATTATTTGTCCTCCTGTTGCTTGTTGCCAGTATCGGTGCGGCTTATTACATGAAGATAGATATACACGGTCAAGCCAGTATATTGATGGAGCAGGCTGCGCCGCAGGTTAATAAATTATTTGATGGCATTCCAGAATAGTTTGGCAATTAACGTTAGTTATATGCATTGGAATTTGTCTGTGTTTTGCCCTGTTGAAGGTTTTGCTTTTTTGTCTGGCGTAGGATTTTTTATTGAATCTGTGATGTGCTAGCCCCAATAAGCCAAGACTGAGTAAAAAAATACTTGGTGGTGCAGGAATGTTGGTGGTTTTTTTGGGTTCAAGGCAATTGCTATCTTGGTTTGTATTTGCCATGCCCGGGGTGATGCAGCTAAAGATAAAGTCCAGATTGTTTTGCTTTGATGTGATGCCGTTTGGCCAGAGTGAAAGTCCCATGTAGTCCTGGTTAGGGTTGTCAATTAGACCGCTGCCAGAGCCTTCTGTATAAGGAAATGCCGTATCGCCTTCGTAACTCAGGCTGTCGATGAGAGCGTCGTTGAGAAGAAGAGCGATGGCATCAGGTGAACCGTTTTGTATTAGATTACTACTTTTTGATCCCTCAAGATCGCAGTTGATGACGTTATCGCTGTTTCCGCAGATGACATAATAATCACCAGCAGCAAGGTTTATGGACGGTAAGGCGATAGAGTCGTAAATACTATTGCCGCCACTGTTGCCATTGATTAAGTCAATCGAATAAGACGACAGATTGATGCTATACGGGTTTTGATTAAACAGCTCAATGAATTCAGCCTTATCTATGGATGCCTGGTCATAGTCGACTTCATTAATAATGAGAGTGGCAAATGCCGGTGAAATAAAAGATGTTGCGCCATATAACAGTAGCGCTGTTGCTAGTTTCTTCATGGTAGACCCCCCAGTCTATATTTCCGTGCCTATACAACTGAGGAAAACAGTAACAATTTAAGGCTGTGATGACAACAATGAAGAGGGGGGCTGGTTCGGTGGTGTTAATGGGCAGATTTGTTTAAGCCATAAAAAACCCGGTTATAAAAACCGGGTTTTTTTGCAGTGAGAAGCTAAAGCCTCGAGTACGTTAGCTCTTCACTAGCTGCTTACAGGCCAGAAACGTACTTGGCAATTTCTGCTGCTTCAGCGTCAGTTACTTTGCTAACTGCGCCTTTCATCATGCCAGACTTGCCAGAAGCACGCTTGCCGTCACGAATCAGTTTGAACTGTTCAAGAACATATTTTTCCATTTGACCAGCCAGACGAGGACCCACTTGACCCATTGCGTCAGCTTTGTGACAACCCGCACAACCTTTAGATTTGTACAGAGCTGCGCCATCAGCAACAGCTGCAGTAGAGAACAACATTGGGATTGCAACAACAGCTGCACCCACTACGCCAGTAAATAATTTCATTGTAACTTCCTCTTTAAAATCGTTATTTAGTTCAACCTGACATCAACCTTCTTATAAGAATGATGTCTAAAGGGCGATTACCTTTATCTTGAAGATATATAAGCGATGCCCCTCCCCACAGGTTGCGATAGATTCTGCCTGATGTTGACGTTTTTGTAAATGATTTGAGTTGATTTCAATTGTTAGGGGTTGGGTGCTGCGATTGGGGGCTTGGATGCTGTACAATAACCCACCTTTTTTCCCGTAGTAAAGTTCAGGATTTTCCAGATTATGTTGACCACCGCCAATATCACCATGCAGTTTGGGGCTAAGCCCTTATTTGAAAATGTCTCAGTCAAATTTGGCCAGGGCAACCGTTATGGTTTGATTGGCGCTAATGGTAGTGGCAAATCGACATTTATGAAAATTCTGGGTGGCGACTTGGAGCCTACCCAGGGTAACGTCAGCAAAGATGTAGATGAGCGTATTGGTAAGCTGCGTCAGGATCAGTTTGCCTTTGAAGAATTCACTGTTATCGATACGGTAATTATGGGGCATACTGAACTTTGGGAAGTGAAAAAGGAGCGTGACCGTATCTATGGTCTGCCAGAGATGTCGGAAGCGGATGGCATCAAGGTCGGTGAGCTGGAAGGTGAATTCGCCGAGATGGATGGTTATACCGCCGAGGCGCGTGCGGGTGAGTTGTTGCTGGGGTTGGATATACCGATTGATCAGCATTTTGGCCCGATGAGTGAAGTAGCGCCGGGTTGGAAGCTGCGGGTATTGCTGGCTCAGGCCTTGTTTGCCGATCCTGAAATTATGTTGCTGGATGAACCAACCAATAACCTGGATATCAATACTATTCGTTGGTTGGAGAAGGTGTTGAATGAACGTAACTCCACCATGATCATCATCTCTCATGACCGTCATTTTTTGAACAGTGTTTGTACCCACATGGCGGATCTGGATTATCGTGAATTGCGTCTTTACCCGGGCAACTATGACGACTACATGCTGGCCTCGACTCAGGCGCGGGAACGTCAGTACGCTGACAATGCCAAGAAAAAGGCCCAGATTTCTGAGCTGCAGCAGTTTGTGGCCCGGTTTTCTGCCAATGCCTCTAAGGCCAAGCAAGCCACCTCACGCGCCAAGCAACTCGATAAAATACAGTTGGAAGATATCAAACCTTCCAGCCGTGTGAATCCCTTTATCCGCTTTGAGCAGGATAAAAAGCTGCATCGTTTGGCGCTGGAGGTTGAGGCTGTTAGCAAGGGCTTTGATGACGCCCCTTTGTTCAGTGATTTAAACCTGATGCTGGAAGTGGGGGAGAAAGTGGCCATTATTGGCCCCAATGGTATCGGTAAAAGCACCTTGCTCAAGACCCTGGTTGGAGAGTTGAGTCCTGACAGTGGTGCGGTGAAATGGTCTGAAAATTCCAATGTTGGTTATTATGCGCAGGATCATGCCGATGATTTTGCTGAGCCACTCAATCTTGTCGACTGGATGTCGCAGTGGAGAAAACCGGGTGATGACGAGCAGACGATTCTTGGCACACTGGGGCGATTGCTGTTCTCTCGTGATGACCTGAAAAAATCCGTTAAGGTGATCTCAGGGGGAGAGCAGGGACGTATGTTATTTGGCAAACTGATGTTGCAGAGGGCAAATATCTTGGTGATGGATGAGCCCACTAATCATCTGGATATGGAGTCGATTGAATCCCTGAACATGGCTTTGGAGCAGTTTCCTGGCACATTGATTTTTGTTTCTCATGACCGTGAGTTTGTTTCATCGTTGGCGACTCGCATCATTGAGCTTAAGCCTGGTGGTATCGTCAATTATGCCGGTACTTATGATGAATATTTGCGCAGCCAAGGGGCTGAATAGAGCAGTAGTCACTTGGATTTGAGGTTGGCATGGCGCATTTACTAGGCATTGCAATACGGGCAAAAAAAAGGGCTGAGATGCAGCAGTTGCAATCAGCCCAGGTGAGCCTGGAAAAAGGTATTGCCGATGATTTTCGTGGCAAACCGGGTAAACGCCAAGTCACCGTTTTAATGCAAGATGGCTGGCAGGTTGCCTGTGCTGAGGCGGGTGTTGAGTTGCCCTGGATTGAGCGCCGGGCCAATTTATTGATTGAGGGCCTGGACCTGCAAGAGTCTGTGGGTGCCATCATCAGAATAGGTGCTGTGAAACTATTGATTACTCGTGAGACCGATCCCTGCCAGCGCATGGAAGAGACACAACCGGGGTTGTTTGCGGCTATGACCAAACAGTGGCGCGGCGGTGTGTGTTGTCAGGTGCTTGAGGCGGGGCAGATTGCTGTTGGCGACGAGGTGGAACTGATCAGTGATCAGTGAAACACAGGCTGTTGCTGCGGCCCGTTGCTGGGTCGAGCAGGTGGTGATCAAACATAATTTCTGCCCCTTTGCCCACAAACCCGCTCGTAATAACCGTATTCGTTATGTTGCCAGTTTGGCGCAGGATGCTGATGTGCTGGTAGAGGATTTGGTTGCCGAGCTGATTTTGTTACGTGATGCCGATCACACCAAGGTCGAAACCACTGTTTTGGTGGCTCCCAACTGTCTGCAAAGCTTTGGCGACTATAATCAGTTTCTCGATCTGGTTGATGTGCTGATTGAGCAATTTAATTTGCAAGGCAGCATCCAGGTGGCGAGTTTTCACCCTGATTATCAGTTTGCCGACCTTGATAAAGACGATGTTCGTAATTACACCAATCGCAGTCCGTATCCCATGTTTCATTTAATTCTGGAAGACAGCATCGCACAGGCGCGTGAGACCTATCCCGATGTTGACCAGATCCCTGAAAATAATATGTGCCTGTTGCAAGAACAGGGACTGGATCAGGCTAAACGGCAGCTCGCCTGCTGCGTTAAAGACAAATAACTCTATTCTAGTCATCGAGTTGCAGTTGTCGCTCATGCAATACCGCTTTTGGTCGATTAAAAAGTGTGGGTATTCTGATGCATGAGAGGGTTGAGAATGATCGAAGAATTAGAAAAGGCAAGTCTGTTTAAAGATTTGCCTTATCTGCAGCTTGAAGCGATTAGTCAGTTTTGTCAGCTGTTGAACCTGATGGATGGCGAGATGCTGATTCGTGAGTCGGACAAAAGTGTCAGCAATCTTTATCTGTTGTGTGCTGGCGCGGTAGAGATTGTCTCCAGTGCCACGACAATTACCAGTGGTGAGGTGGTGATTTCCAAACAGGATAAGGATTTGTTTGGTGAAATGGGCTGGCTGACCAATGCCCCACGTACTGCCTCCGTTCGTTGTCACGGCAGTGTCCAGGCCATTCGGGTCGATGGACGGGCCTTGTCAAAATATTTAGATAGTCACCCTGAAGTGGGGTTTATTATCATGCGCCATATTGCCCTGACTCTGTCGCAACGCATGCAAGGTACTGATGCGCTATTGAAACAGATTTTGTGGAATACCACCCTCTAACAGGCTGTTGAAATACTACTCAGTTGGCACGACACTGCGTTAAAATCGGCCTCATACCCAAAGAGCGGGCACAAGAAATGCTCATTTACTCCAGTAAACGGCGCTTTTTCGGCCGACTTTGCCTTGTTTCGTACACCCCTGAGCGAATTTCAACAACCTGCTAATGAACAGAATGTGGCTGCCTGTGCTCTATAGATGATGCTAACGCTGCACACATAAGCAAAAAACTCGTGTGTGCAGCATTTTTTTTGCGACAATTACCCTGTTGGTTTTGTTAAGTGTTTTTTACAGCAGGGTGTTTTGAATGGCAACAACAGAAACAGGACTCAGTCGGCGACAACAGATTGGCTTGCTATTAGGCCCCAGTCTGTTTGTGCTGCTGCTGATATTACCCTTACCGGAAGGTCTGTCAGCGCAGGCCATGGCTGTGTTGGCGGTCACAGTGCTGATGGCAGTATTCTGGATCAGTGAAGCCATTCCCATTCCTGCCACGGCATTGTTTCCCATCGCCCTGTTTCCACTGCTTGATGTTATGCCCACCGCCAAAGTGACGGTCTCATACGGCAATCATCTGATCTTTCTCTTTATGGGCGGCTTTTTGATTGCCATGGCCATCGAGCGTTGGCAATTGCACAAGCGCATTGCCCTGCACACAGTGAACCTGGTGGGGGTTACGCCCAATCGCGTCATTCTCGGTTTTATGCTCGCCACCGCATTCCTTTCGTGCTGGATAAGCAACACCGCTACGGCGATGCTGATGGTGACCATTGGTATGGCGGTGCTGAATCAATTAGCGGCTAGCGAAGATGGACATAAGCTGAGGCAGAGCAATTTTGGTATCGCCCTGATGTTGGGGATTGCCTATGCGGCTTCGATCGGCGGTGTGGCGACATTGATTGGCACACCGCCTAATGCCATTCTCGCCGGTGTAGTAGAGGAACAATATGGCTATACCATTGGCTTTGCCGAATGGATGCTGTTTGCTGCGCCTTTATCCATTGTGATGTTGGCTGTGAGCTGGTTTTATCTCACCCGCATAGCCTATCGTAATGATGTGGCCGAACTGCCCGGTGGCAAAGTGTTGATTCGTGAGCAGCTGGCCGCGCTGGGAGCGATGAGCAAGCAGGAAAGACGTGTTCTGGCGGTGTTTCTGTTTGTGGTGTCAGCATGGCTGTTTCGTGGCTTGTTGCCCTTTGATGCCTTGAAAAATGTAACTGATTCAGCGGTGGCAATATTGGGAGCGTTATTATTGTTCATGATTCCGGCTGACCTGAAAAAGGGCGAATTTCTGCTTGATTGGAAAACAGCCGTCAATATTCCCTGGGATATTATTATTTTATTTGGTGGTGGCTTTGCCTTGGCGGCAGGGTTTTCTGACAGCGGTTTGACTGATTGGATTGGTTCGCAACTGTCATTGCTGGAAGGGGCCAACCTGATTGTACTGATTGCCGTGGTTGTGGTGATGGTGACCTTTTTGACCGAAGTGACATCTAATACGGCAACGGCTTCTTTGTTGCTGCCAGTGATGGCTGGCTTCGCGATGGCAACGGATGTGCCAGCCATGTCTTTGATGGCTGCCGTCGCATTGGCTGCATCGTTTGCCTTTATGCTGCCAGTGGCAACGCCGCCAAATGCCATTGTCTTTTCCAGTCGTCAGGTGACGATTCCACAAATGGCCAGAGCAGGCATCTGGTTGAATCTAATCGGCAGTGTTTTGATTACACTGTTTATAACCCAGCTTTTACCCATGGTTTTGCAGTTGCCGGCAAAATGATTACTGGCCAATGGCGCAGATTGATTCTGCCTTCTGATGTCAGAATATATTGGTGATGCTCCAGGTATCACCTGACCGCCAAACCTCAAGCAAGGTGGATTAAGCAGAAGGTTGGGTGCCGTGTGGTTCAGAGTCGCAATTGAGGCGGACAGCTCATGCATAAATTTAGCAAGCACGCTGGACTGGATACACGAAAAGATGCGACTGTCGCAGTGGTTTCTTCGTATATTTCAAACAAGCTTGGTGAACGGGGCAAGGCTGAGAGTCTAGCTCGCTCGCTATTCGCATAGCTCATCATGTAGCACCACGAGGGTTTTTCACTTTCTAATATTCTATTTTGAGAGAATGATCCAGGATGTATAAGTTGTAATAAAAATACATCAAAAACAATGTGTTGACATAGTGTGGCAGGTGTTATCAGAATGCAGTCGCAATAAAATATCGAATATTTTGTGACCAAGGCTGATTGGTTTTTCTTTTTCTTTTTCTTTTTCTTTTTCTTTTTCTTTTTCTTTTTC